>PNNC01000035.1 GCA_013824015.1 Polaromonas sp. | reverse complement strand
CGAGCGAGCGCTGCAGTTCGAGTACGCCAAGGCACCCATCGACCACGGGCGTGACACCCCGGGCCGAATGCTGCGGATCTTCGAACGCGGTCACGTCATGGAGGACTGCATGGTCGCGTGGCTCCGGGACGCGGGCTTTGACCTGCGCACCCGCAAGGCCGACGGCGAGCAGTTCGGTTTCTCGGTGGCCGATGGCCGCCTGCAGGGCCACATCGACGGCGTCATCGTCGGCGGCCCCGAGGGCTTCGCCTATCCCGCGCTCTGGGAATGTAAGTGTCTCGGCAACAAGTCCTGGAGCGATCTGGACAAGAAGGGCCTGACTCTCTCCAAGCCCGTCTACGCCGCGCAAGTGGCGATCTACCAAGCCTATCTCGAACTGCACGAGCACCCGGCGATCTTCACGGCACTCAACGCCGACACGATGGAGATCTACACCGAGCTCGTGCCCTTTGACGCAGCACTGGCCCAACGCATGTCGGATCGGGCGGTCAAGGTCATCACGGCGACCGAGGCGGGAGAGCTCCTGCCGCGCGCCTTCCATGACTCGACCCACTTTGAATGCCGGATGTGCGCGTGGCAAGACCGCTGCTGGAGGACACAAGCATGAATACCTCGAATTTGAATCACGTACTGGGCGAGCAGCTGATCGACGTGCGCCAGGCTGCACTGATGTTCAATCTGCCGTCGTATTGGCTCTCTCAAGCCAAGGAGCGACAGGAGCGTCGCATTCCGCATTACCGCGTCGGCAAACTGGTTCGCTTCAAACCCAACGAGCTGGAAGCCTGGATCGCTGCGCAGCAGACGTCACACGAGGGTGGTGCCGATGCTTGATTTCAATGACACATCACCACCGGGAGAAACGGGCCGGCGCAACGTCAATGACAGCGAGCGGGACGAGATTCGCACTGAACTGATCGCACGGATGGAATCAGTCCTGACCACGATGTTTCCGGCAGGAAAGAAGCGTCGTGGCAAGTTTCTGATCGGGGACATCCTGGGCAGCCCGGGCGACAGCCTTGAGGTGGTACTCGAAGGCGACAAGGCTGGTCTCTGGACGGATCGTGCCACGGGCGATGGCGGTGACATCTTTGCCTTGATCGCCGCCTACCTCGGGGCCAACGTCCACACCGACTTTCCCCGGGTGCTCGACGAGGCAGCTGATCTGCTCGGTCGTTCGCGATCAGTGCCGGTACGCCGCGCCAAGAAGGAAGCTCCGGTTGATGATCTCGGCCCGGCCACGGCCAAGTGGGACTACTTCGATGCCACCGGCAAACTGATTGCGGTCGTGTACCGCTACGACCCACCCGGGCGCAAGAAGGAGTTCCGGCCGTGGGATGCCAAGCGGCGCAAGATGACTCCGCCCGATCCGCGCCCGCTGTACAACCAGCCGGGGCTGGCGGCCGCTGGTCACGTTGTGCTGGTCGAGGGCGAGAAGTGTGCGCAGGCCCTGATCGCCATCGGTGTGGTGGCAACCACGGCCATGCATGGCGCAAACGCTCCCGTCGATAAGACCGACTGGTCGCCGCTGGCGGGCAAATCCGTGCTGATCTGGCCTGACCGGGACGCGCCAGGCTGGGATTACGCTGACCGTGCATCGCAAGCAATCCTGAACGCGGGTGCGACCACGGTCGCCATCCTGGTGCCACCCGATGACAAGCCGGAAGGATGGGATGCGGCTGACGCCATTCCGGACGGCTTCGATGTGAGGGGCTTCCTCGCCGTCGGCGAGCGGATGCCGGTGATGCGGTCGGTCGAGGAGACGCCACCACCGGATCTGCTGACCGGTGTCGACTGGACTACGGAGGACGGCTTGTCCTCGGCCTTCACACGCCGCTATGGCGAGGACTGGCGCTACTGCGCGCTTTGGGGCAAATGGCTGGTCTGGACCGGCGTGCGCTGGAATCCGGATCAGGTGCTCTATGTGTCTCATCTGGCGCGCGGTATCTGCCGGATGGCGTCACTCAAGGCGGACAGCCCTCGGCTCACAGGCAAGCTGGCCAGCTCCGCCACGATCTCGTCCGTCGAGAAAATCGCACGCTCCGATCCCAAGCACGCGTCCACCGCCGAGGAGTGGGATGCCGACGTCTGGGCGCTCAACACACCAGGCGGTGTGGTTGATCTGCGCACGGGCCGCATGCGACCGCACCGGCGCGATGACCGGATGACCAAGGTGACCACGGCCACACCGCAGGGCGACAGTCCGACGTGGCGCGCATTCCTGGCCGATGTCACAGGCGGCGACGCCGAACTGATTGCCTATCTGCAACTGATGGTCGGCTACTGCCTGACGGGCGTGACCAGCGAGCACGCGCTGTTCTTCCTGTACGGGACCGGCGCGAACGGCAAGTCGGTGTTCGTCAACGTCTTGACCACCATCTTGGGCGACTACGCGGCCAACGCGCCGATGGACACGTTCATGGAGGCGCGCACCGACCGGCATCCGACCGATCTGGCGGGCCTGCGCGGCGCACGCTTTGTGTCATCCATCGAAACCGAACAGGGTCGGCGTTGGAACGAATCCAAGGTCAAGGCCATCACCGGTGGCGACAAGGTGTCTGCGCGTTTCATGCGCCAGGACTTCTTCGAGTACGTACCGCAGTTCAAGTTGGTGATCGCAGGCAACCACAAGCCATCGATCCGCAACGTGGATGAGGCGATGAAGCGGCGACTGCACCTGATCCCGTTCACGGTGACGATCCCGCCCGAACGGCGTGACGGCAGGCTGACGGAAAAGCTGCTCAAGGAACGGGACGGCATTCTGGCGTGGGCGGTCGAGGGCTGCAGCCTTTGGCAACGCCACGGACTGAAGCCTCCCGCCAGTGTGGTGTCGGCGACTGAGGAGTATTTCGAGGCCGAGGACGCGCTCGGGCAGTGGATCGAAGAGCGTTGCCTGCTGGCCAAGACCCACCGCGAAGGCGTTTCCGAATTGTTCGCCGACTGGCGTGAATGGGCCGAGCGCGCGGGTGAGTACGTGGGCTCGGTCAAGCGCTTCTCCGAACTGATGGCGGCCCGCAAGTTCGAGAAGTGTCGGCTGACCGGGGGCGCACGTGGGATCACGGGCATAGCCCTCAGGCCCAAGCCGTACAGCCATGGCTACCCCTACCGAGATGACTGAGCAATCCGGGCGAGTGACGGATTTGACGGGTTTCCTGATTGACGCGCTACGCGTGCGCGCACGTAAGGGCTGTTTTCCAAAGAACCCGTCGCATCCGTCACTCGCCCACCCAACACGGAGTAAAGACGATGAACACGACAATCTTGGCCCTTGATCTGGGCACACACACCGGGTGGGCTTTGCAGCACCTGGACGGCACTATCACCAGCGGCACGGAGCACTTCAAGCCGCAGCGATTTGAAGGGGGCGGCATGCGTTTCCTCCGTTTCAAGCGCTGGCTCAACGAATTGCTCTCGGCCAGCAATCACATCAACGCGGTGTTCTTCGAGGAGGTTCGACGGCACGCTGGCGTTGATGCGGCGCACGCCTACGGTGGCTTCATGGGACACCTGACCGCGTGGTGTGAGCATCACAACATCCCTTACCAGGGTGTTCCAGTCGGCACGATCAAGAAGCACGCGACCGGCAAGGGCAATGCGGGCAAGGACGATATGATCGCGTCCGTCCGCCTGCGTGGTCACACCCCAGTCGACGACAACGAAGCCGACGCCCTGGCCTTGCTGCACTGGGCTGTCGAGACGCAGGAGGTGTGACATGAAGGTGCCGACACCCCAATACCGCTGCCCCCTGGGTCGTCTGCAGCCTCAGGCCACGGATCTGGATGCGATCAAGGAACGTGGCTGGCGTGACCAACACATCCTGGTGGTCAACGCGTCCGACGAACGTCTGGACTTCATCGAGCGCGAGATCGTGCGACGCATCGGTGACCGACTCTACGGAGGGCGACGCAATGACTAAGTGGACTATCGATGACGTTGCTGCTCGGTTTGAAGAGGCCGCAAGCACCAGTAGACGGTTGCCTCCTGTTCGAGTACAGGGATACTTCAACTGCTGGCCCGCCATTGTCCGGAGCGAATGGGAGACCTTTGCAGCGGACGAGAGGGTGTACCGATCCTTTCCGCCGAGTCCAGACGCGATTGAGCGAATGCTGGAGGTCATGCGCTGGGTGCAGTGGCTCACAGTTGAGCAACGTCATCTCGTATGGATGCGCGCGAAGCGCTATGGCTGGCGGGACATCACGATCCGCTTTGCCTGCGACCGCACGACGGCATGGCGGCATTGGCAGCGGGCATTGCAGACGGTCGCAGATCAACTCAATGGTGTGGTGGTCGCGTAGGGTTTTGGCGTGATTTGGCGCGTATGGTCGGAGATGTGCTCCATCACGCGGCAATCAGCGGTTTTTGCCCCTGCAACAAAACGACCTGATCTTGCGTAGTATTCATCTATCGTCTGGACAGAGGTGACGGCAGAGGAAGCAGCCCAGAAATCAACGGGTCCTTCCTGGCCAAAAACCAATGCGGGGGGCGCGAGCGCGGCGCTTTTTTAGCGTCAGGGTGCGAACCAAGGTTCGCACGGTTCGCAGTTCGCACCCCGTCAGTTCGCACCAACCCCAAAACCCGCCCACGGTTGTCGTCGGCGGGTTTTCTTTTTTCAGGACACCCTCTTTGAATACGCTCAACGTCGAGTACCGCAAGGTCGAGGCGCTGATTCCCTACGCCCGCAATCCGCGCACACATTCCGATGCGCAGATCACCAAGATCGCCGCCAGCATCGTCGAATATGGCTGGACGAACCCGGTTCTGGTTGATGGCGACAACGGCATCATCGCGGGCCACGGTCGTTTGGCTGCTGCACGCAAGCTGGGGCTGGATCAGGTGCCGGTGATCGAACTGGCCCATCTCACCACCGCGCAAAAGCGCGCCTTGGTCATCGCCGACAACCGGCTGGCGCTTGACGCTGGCTGGGATGAGGAGGTGTTGGCGCTCGAACTGGCGGAGCTTTCCGAAGCGGGTTTCGAACTGGCGCTGACCGGCTTCGAGAACATCGAGATCGATGCGCTGCTGGCAGATGCCACGCCCACCGAAGCAGAACCTGCGGCGCAAGATGATGCAGATGCCGACGAACCCGATACGACTGATGACGTACCTGACAAACCAGTGGTGGCGGTGTCGCGCGAGGGCGATGTCTGGGCCATCGGCTCGCATCGGTTGATCTGTGGCGACGCCACCGACCCAGCCGTGGTCGCCACGCTGATGCAGAGTGACACCGCGCAGCTTTGCTTCACCTCGCCGCCGTATGGCAACCAGCGCGACTACACCTCCGGCGGCATTGCCGATTGGGATGTCCTGATGCGCGGTGTGTTCGCACATCTGCCGATGGCGGGCGACGGACAGGTGCTGGTCAATCTTGGGCTGATCCACCGCGACAACGAAGTCATCCCCTATTGGGACGGCTGGCTGTCCTGGATGCGTCAGCAAGGGTGGCGGCGCTTCGCGTGGTACGTCTGGGATCAGGGGCCAGGCATGCCCGGCGACTGGCAGGGCCGATTGGCTCCCAGCTTCGAGTTTGTTTTCCACTTCAATCGCAGCACCCGCAAACCCAACAAGATTGTTCCTTGCAAGCACGCAGGCCAGGAATCGCACCTGCGCGCTGACGGGTCGTCCACGGCGATGCGCGGTAAGGATGGCGAGGTCGGCGGCTGGACGCACAAGGGTCAGCCGACGCAGGACAGGCAAAACCAACCAGATCGCGGTGCGCATCGCCGATACCTGGGAGTACCACGCGCCCAAGATCGGCTGGCTTTGCTACATCGAGGACGAGGCCAAGCTCTCGGCCTACAAGTCCACCGGCTGGAGCGCTGGCATCGCCATCTGATTTCCCATCTTTGTACCCACCAGAAACCCGCCCAGATGTTCACGCACTGGGCGGGTTTCGCATTTCTGGAGACTGCTATGACCGAACCCGAACAACAACAGCCCGCGCTCGTCGAGAACATGCTGCTCTTGCGACGCGAGGACTTCGACGAACTGCTCGACCGCGCCGCTGAACGCGGAGCCGAACGTGTCCTGACCCACCTTGGCCTGGAAAACGGCCACGCAGCACGAGATATCCGTGAACTGCGCGACCTGCTCGAAGCCTGGCGCGATGCCCGCCGCACGGCTTGGCAGACCACCGTCAAGGTCATCACCACCGGCATCCTGGCCGCGCTGCTGGTCGGTACCGCCATCAAGTTGAAACTGATGGGAGGCCCACAATGATCGAGACCTTGCTCGGTGGTCTCCTCGGTGGGGCCTTCCGTCTCGCACCTGAAATCCTCAAGTGGCTCGACCGCAAGGGGGAGCGCGGCCATGAACTGGCGATGCAGGACAAGGCGCTGGAGTTCGAGAAGCTGCGTGGCGCGCAGCGAATGTCGGAAATCGGCGCGGGAGCCGATGCCGCGTGGAACGTCGGAGCCATCGAAACACTGCGAGAAGCCGTTCGCACCCAGGGCGACAAAACAGGCGTGCGCTGGGCCGATGCCTTGTCTTGCAGCGTTCGCCCGGTCATCACCTACTGGTTCATGGCCCTTTACTGCGCTGCCAAGACGGCAGCATTTGCGGCGGCTGTGACGGCTGGCGCTGGCTGGGGCACTGCCATCCTGCATGCTTGGACGGAGGCCGATCAGGCGCTATGGGCCGGGGTGCTGAACTTCTGGTTCCTCGGGCGCGTGTTTGACCGGGTGCGGTCGTGATCGAGGTGCCAAAAGCAGCCATTGAGCTGGCCAAGCGCTTCGAGGGTTTTGAGCGCAGGGTGAAGCGCGGAATCGAAATCACCGCCGTTCCCTACGTCTGCCCTGCAGGCTTCTGGACGATTGGTTACGGCCACCTCTGCGACTCCAAGCACCCTCCTGTCACAGAGGTAGAGGCCGAGTCCTATCTGGCGCGGGATCTGCAGACTGCACTGTCGGCGACGCTGCGCTACTGCCCGGTACTAGCCACCGAGCCGGAGGGGCGGCTCGCGGCCATCGTGGATTTCACGTTCAACCTCGGGGCAGGGCGGCTGCAGACGTCGACGCTACGACGGCGAGTGAACCAGCGAGACTGGATCGCTGCTGGGCAGGAACTGCGGCGGTGGGTCTATGGCGGCGGGAAAGTGTTGCCGGGACTCGTCACTCGGCGCGAGGCTGAGGCCGCGTGGCTCCTTCGCAACACCTGATGGCAGGTGCACGCGGAAGCTCCTCGCTGTTTGCTGCGTTGCATTTGCTGTTTGAACTCGTGATGTGATTTTGCAGTGTATATCGTTCTGATATCCTGCATAAACAAGCAAATAAAGGGCTGCAATCAACCCACAAGACAAGAAAAAGGCATATGCGGAAACCGACGATAGCTGACACCTCGCTAAATGTGATCAAAACCAGTCGCTTCGATTGCAGGAAGTTTTAGGAATGAGAACGCCTTGGGGGGACCTCGACTGCCTTGATTTGTCGGATACGAAGTTGGCGGAAGCCATCCTGTGCGGCGACAAGCACCAACTCGTTGAGGGCATGGTCGTCGAATGTCTCTTTGACCAGTTTCTCGAAAGCCTCGCTGCCCATACGCCCGGTGTGGTCGCACTTAATGTAGAAACCGCAATTGCCCAGCCTCGGAGGTATGGCGACAAGAAAATTGCCATCGTTTGGGCTCGCGAGAAAGTTGCAGGCTTGGGTCGATACTTGCGTGCACTTGAGACGAAATTCCAAGTGTTCGTCGTCGAGTACCGCCCAGACATGGGGTTCTATGGACATCGCCGAAATGGTGGCAAACGCTCCGGCGAGATAATGGCTATAGAAGATCTCCTGGCACCTGTTGCGGTGCAAGAATTCAAAGAGTTCAAGGTTTCAAGTGAAGTACGGAACGACCGCAGATTGAGAGAAGCAATCTGGGGCTTCCTGTTTCCGCATCACGGCGAACTACTCGCTGAAAAGGTTTTGCTGCCCCGTCTTTTGATGAACTGCGGCATTCAGCCATGGTTCAGATTTGCGTGGAACGTGGACAGAATCTTCCTTGTCGATGACCAGCTCTGGCTTTTCGAGGTTAAGCACAAATTCCCGTTCTCCGACCGCGACACAGACGATCTGATATTCGGACTTAATAATGGGGAAGTCACTAATTTCAGTCTGCTCGCAGATTGCGGAATCCGTACCCTGTTCTCGATTATGGTCAAGCCTAAATGGTCGAAAACGATTGGCTCGCTCTATATGATGACCGACCTGAAAGCCCGAGAGAACACTGCAGTTATCGGCAAGGTTCTCGATTCAGCAAGACTGAAACGCCTTATGGGCACTTCGTCAGGTACGACAGGGTCAGATACGACTATTACGGGGGATAAAAATGCGCTCCTCAAATACAAGTCGATTCCTGCGCAGGAATTTGGTTTGTTCGGGCGGTTTTCCGACCGACCATCCGACCTTGCGGCAAAGATGGTCGAGGAAATGCGGGGAATCACCTCTCCTAGGGTCAGGGATGAGGAACTCAAATCCCTGAGGATGCCGTTCTAAACGTTATTTCCAATGCCGCTGCGTTGGTAGTAAGCCCATTATGGTTTGTGGCGCGCGAGAAGCTCAATCAATAACCAAGGCATAGGCACTTTGCGCTCTACGTGCTGTCCTCACTGGAACCCCTGCGTAGTTTTCCGCGAGTACGGCCAAAAGTTCGGCTTTGTAGGCGTCTGGCATTCGTTCTCCGACAATAACTGCTCTGACGGCTTCACGAGGGTAGCTTCGAACCAGAGGCGTGTTGTCAGACTTGTTGGTCTGTACCAGAAGGCGCCGCTCACTCTCGTAACTCCATTCCGCAGGCTTGGTTGCAAAGACCTGCTGCCAGATATCACGCATAGTCTTAAGTGCCTCAGCCCCCGACTCTTCATACATTTGAATTTCAGCGCACGGCTCTGGCTTGCCTTGGCATTTGATCCTTGCATTCGTTTCTTGAATCGCGGTCTGACTGTACCAATCTTGATCCCATGCGATGCCGTAAATGAAACTGTCAACTTTTGGGGGGGAATTCAAATATGCGACATCTAGAAGATCGCCTTTCGGCTCACTGTTCGTTATCGAATTTTCATCGAACTCGACGCAAAAACCGCGTAGCCCATCACCATAGTGTGACCACAACAAAAGGTTGTCCTGTTCAGAGCTGAAGCATGCAATACGCATTCCTTCCCGCATCACGTCAAAGGGGGGCACGTAACCCTGACATTCATTAAAATATTCAATAAAGTGCTCCTGAATCAAGGAGTCTACTCTGGCTTCTTCGATTGTTGAAACATCGAACCCCCAAGCTCTGATTGCAGCAATAAATCTGTCCGGCTCTCGTTCTGAATCGGGCATTCCTTCAATGATTCTGGCCCAGTATTCAAACGGATCGTTATATGCAGCATAGTGCTGGCAAAAGAGCGTGCCTTCCTTAAGATTTTGAAGGGCATAGCTTGTTGGGCCGCTGTATTTGAACAAGCACTTGGCTGAATTCAGCATTTACCTTCACTGCCCAGATTGCATGCGAATATTCCCGGAAGTAGCGCAATCGTAGCGCAACATGTTCTGTAGTTCCTTTATCGAGTACGGCGGCGATCGTCTGTGTGCTACCGAATGACAATCAGGGCAAAGAGGTACAAGATCAGATTTAGGATTAATGATGTACCCGGGACCGACCTCAGATACAGGAACGATATGGTGAACCTCGATCAAGCCCTCGGCGACTGGTCCGTACCGTTCGGCCATATCGGTACCGCATGCCATACACCTGTGACCGTGAATCGCCAACGCTGCCGCACGGTTGCGCCGGTCGCGCTCATAGCGATTGACTTCAATTCGCATCTTGGCACCCTCTGGCAGGCCATGCGCATCAAGGATTTCCTCGACTTCAACTTCGACCGGCAAGAGGGCGATAACAGCTGCTGCGACGCGGGTGGTCCATTCTTCTATCAGACGCATATCTGCGGCGTCATTGCCCTCATTGATCGCGAGCATCCCCTTGCCGACAGCGAACCCAAAGCTTCGCCAAGATTCGTTCCATACAGCATCGTCCTTATGGCTTCTTGTCGCACCATTTAAGTTCAAGGCAACATCAGCTCCCGCATTGCTACATGCGTCTAGTACGGCTCGGAACACGCGGCGCCCAGATTCGTCTGCAGACCGAACTGACGACATAAGCTCACTGGCGAAACTGCCGAGCCTGAAGCGAACATCAATACGTCGCCACCCGATCTCGGCGCGGATAGCGAAGGTTTGCCCAGCTGGATGTCCTGCTGGAATTAGCTCTAGCCAGCGAACTCCTTCGCTGGTACGTCCCTCAGATCCTATAAATCCGAGTCCCGTTTCTATTGAGACCGCTTCCGCGAGTGCCCGCGGGTCGAGTTTTGTCATTCGTCTTCGCCACCGTTAGGGTCGGGTAAAGTCTCTACCAATTTCTCAAGAATGCGGGATATCTCGTAACGCATATCCTGGAACATCGCGGCTGTTCCATCCTGTACCGTCGACAGTTCCGCCACCGAAAGTGCCCACATCAAAGAATCCAGACCCTGCATCGTCACACTGCGATTGAGGTTTGGGACATAGACTTTATGGTAATAGGGGTGGCTGGTGTTGACCTGTACGGCTTTGTGCTGCTCAATGATCGCGGGCTGAAACAGCAGGCCATTGTTAATGCCCTCTACCGGCTGCACGAAGACCTCACCCGGGCGCTTTGCGGCAGCGATCGTTAGTTTTAGGCGTGTTTTGCCGTACTTGTTGTCGATCTCAGCAGTGCCTGCCACTGGGTCTACGACACCAACCTTTGGACCACCCGCTGCAGCCTCCCTATTGCGGATATTATTGTTAGAGGTGTCATGTGCACCGCTTCCCTTCTTAGAGATTGACTTCTGCTGTCCTTCCCTTGAGCGTCTGTTTGCTTCCCGTCTTGGCGCAGGTAAAAAAGACTCTTGCAACCATGAAGCCAAATCCTCGTTCAAAATAATCTGAGATTTCTTGATGTCAAGATGGAATGCGTCATCCAGACGGTGATCAAATGAAAACTCGACACGTAGCTGGGTAATATGCGGCTCTTTCTGATAAAGACCTAGCCAATCGGCGTCGTGAATAAGCCTGTTCTCGCGATAGATGTAAATACCCTGCCGTTCGTTAGTGAGCATCGCTTTCTTGGCGAGCTCGTCGTCAGGAAATTCCTCCCTGCGAGGCAAGATGAATGCACGTACAACGAAAGATGCCTCCTTGCCGCTGTCCATTTCAACTTGCAGTGTCTCTTCGGCCACGAGCTCGGATAGCCCCCTCTGAAAAGGGTCCCATGCAATGACAGGCACGCCATTAAGCTCTATGCTCACGTCTTGGGCTCGTTTGTCGTTTGGATCCAGAAACCGCTGATAAATCATTGCAAGGTGCTGGCGAAGGGCGTCCTCTTTTGCTTTGAGTGCCTTCTGAGCTGGTTTTCCGGATGGCGTCGAATAATCTTTGATCAAACGATCAACTTCTTCCCAAAGCACTACAGTTCCAGAATGGCCGGGAGCAACTCCTTCTAGCGATTCAAGTGATTCCTCGTCGCATTTATCACTGACAAGAAGCGACCATTTGTTTACTTTGGCTACGTGGTACAAATCCCAGGTTGCCATAAGTGCTGGTGTTTTCCCATCTGGACGGGATATCACAGACAAGCGCTTGCAGAACGCAGTAGAAGCAGTTTTAAGGCCGAGACCGTATTTGCCGAGACTTGCAGGATTCGGCCGTGCCTTTGAACCATAACGCATGGCATTTATCAGCCCTTGACGGTCCATGCCATCGCCGTTATCTGCAATCATCAGTCGGATATTCCCCCTGAAATCAGCAGAAAGTTCGAGCACAACCTTTGTCGCATTTGCAGCAATCGAGTTGTCCACGATATCGGCCACAGCAGTATTGAATTCATACCCAGTGTCCCGAAGACCAACGATGACACGTTCTGGATCGGGCTGTAGTTCTATTTCTTCGAAGTCGTTCATATTCTTATTCCTTTTGTGTTAAATCGGAACAATGCGCCAACCAGAACCTAGCTTGAGCACGCTCCCGGAACGTTCTAGTTTCCGCTGTCTACGGTGCGACACCAGATATCGGTCTCCATCTCGCGAGAGAGTCAATTCGTCTCCCGCAATGAGTCCTGCCTGTCGGATATATTTCGTCATCCGCGTAAGCCGGTACTCGTTACGCGTCCCCTCAAATAAAGCATTGTTGTAATAGATGAAGGCGAACTCCCAGAAGGTGCCTCCATCATCGAGGAAACGTAGATGGACTCGAGGGTTGTACTGTTTCGGATCCAGTTCTGGAAAAAATGACAGCAGATGCGGCTCCTTCGGGACGAGAATGCCCGCTTGATGCCCCCCCGTCTCGCCAGTGTCATTCGCGCTCAAAACCTTCGCTATCCGACGCTCCATATCCTATGTCCTCTCCTGCTTCGACGGCGAACGGCTGAGCGCCGCCACAATGTCGCCGTAGTCCTCGTCCTTCCCTTCGATGCCAACAATTGCGGCATTTGAGAGAGTCCTTTTCCTTGCTAATCGGTCGTTCACTACATCCTCGACGGTGTCCGCAATGAGCAAACGATGAACCGTGACTGGGAGCTCTTGGCCGCGCCTATGGGCGCGTGCCGACGCCTGATCTTCCAAAGCAGGATTCCACTCCGGGTTGTAATGGATCACGTGATTGGCGGCGACAATGTTTAGACCCGCTCCACCCGCTTTAGGGTTAAGAACCAGCGCCGCACCGCCCTCTATGGAACCAAACCGGTCGATCATCGGTTGTCGCTCATCAATTGGAAGGCGTCCGTCTATGACTCCTGAAAATGCGCCGAAGCGTTTCATTACATGCCGCGCGATGATGTCCGCCATCGCGGTAAATGATGTGAAGACCAGCACCTTTTCGCCCCGCTCGAAAATCTCCTCAACAATCTCATCGAGCCGCCGGAATTTGGAAAATGTCATTGGATCGGCTGCATCAAAATCACCGCCCATAAGGCTTGGATGTGCACAAAACCGCCTGAGAGAAGTCAGCGCGACAAGTGTCGCAGCTGAGCCATATTCGGCATATATACGTTGTCGCTCAGCGTCATATACTGCGGCCTCGGATTCGTCCAGTTCGAGCAACTGGGGGATGTCAATACGAGGAGGCAAGTCTTGTGCGACCTCAGCGACGCGTCTTCGTAGCATCAAAGGAGAAATCAGGGGCTCAAGCTGAGCAGCGCCATCTGCGTTATTGAGAAACTGCTTCTCGAAGGATTTTGCGTCGCCCAAATATCCCGGAAACACGAAGTCCATTATTGACCAGACATCAAGCAGGCGATTCTCGATCGGTGTTCCTGTCACCGCGAGACCAGCATCTCGCTGCAGATGCTTTACTGCCTTGGTTCGTTGAGCAGATGGATTCCTGATGAACTGTGCTTCATCGAGCACAACTACTTTCCATCGGATCATATTGAGCAAGCTATTGTCACCAACGACCACGTCATAGGAGGTAACAATAACGTCGTACTCAGAAAGATCTGCGGGGCGACCGGTCCGGAATGGACCGTGATGTTTCAGGACTTTCAACCCTGGAGCAAATTTGCTGATTTCACGGCGCCAGTTTTCAAGCAGAGACCCCGGAGCGATGATTAGAGAAGGCCGGAGTGGACCTCCGCCAGCATCACTCAGCGCCGCAATGATCTGAAGGGTCTTCCCGAGCCCCATTTCGTCAGCGAGTAATCCTCCGCTCCCTTCTGAAAGCAGAAATTTCAACCATCGCCACCCCAAAAGCTGATAGGGGTACAGGCTTGCATCAACGCCGTTAGGCTTGTCGTCACCTGTCGGAATGAATGCACAAGGCGATATAGAAAGCGTAGCCGTGATGTCGTCAACTGGCCCGCCTGCGGCTGCGGCTTTGCGAACGTGAAGGAATGACTTTAATGATCGTACGGGGCCTAGCCCTCCCCCAGCATCGAGCAGCAGTTTGACAATCTCGGTACCCGTTGGCGTGTCAATTGGATACCAAGTGCCGTCTAGAATGACATGTCCTCGCTCCAGATCAGAAAAATCAAGTGAGAGAAGTAAGCCACGGCACTTCGCAGTAAGCGAATATTTTGGAACTCCATCGCTGCCTTCGTCTATAACCAAGCGCGGGACCAATGGATACCGAGATACTCGCAGATCTGCCACACTCGTGGGCATCCAATCTTCAATCGGCTTGCGCTCTACGAGGGCAGCATAAATTTCGTCAACAGAAGGAGCTCGAATATTTCCCGTCGGCTCAATTAACCGCAGTTCTTTGCCGCTAACATCCCATTTAATGCTCATCAAAATGGGCTCCATTAACTGTTCTGGCGCTGACGAGCCAGACTAATGAACGCCTCCACGTCCATAAGCCATGCCTGCTGGGGCGGCGTATATGTCTGGTGCAGACTTCGCGGCAGAATGAGTTGCAGCCGCTTTGCGGCCATCTCGTCAGTCTGATTCGTGGAAATCGCTGTTTCCAATGTCAGTAGATGCTTGTCATCAATTCGGTCGGCCTCGGCAAGAACCTGCCGCCAGCGGTCTTTACAGGTTGATTTCACGCCAAGCATGGTAAGTTTCAACGGATCGAACGATGGATTGTGGTACTCAGCCACGCCCGGGAAAAGAAAATCAGGCTTGGCCTTGTTTTCTGTTACGGCCGTCCGCGTGTAGCGCAGGCCGTTCTCCGAAAACAACAATTCCAGATGATTTTCCAGTGCAAGGCCAACACGGCTTTTTCGGCGATTCTGCACCGACAGCGAGAATGAAATGAAACTGTCAACATCGATTCCATTTATTTTTTTACGTATGCCATCCAGTTCTTTTTCTGAGTGAAAGAGAAATCCAGCAGGAGAAATCACTGTCTTTGATTGGTCAATAAAGCCAACTGACAATCGGTCAGCGATAAGGTAGCGCTCGAGTGTTCGGAAAAGGATTTCCTCACGCTCCATCCATGTCATCAGAACAAGGTCAGGCTGATCCTTTGGGGATAGGTCTTTGAGAGTTGAGCGCGCATAAGCCGAAAACTCTCGTGTGGTAGGAAAGCGACTATTGAAGCGGCTGAGCATCTCATCAAGATAGGTATCCTCAGATGCCTCAACTGCAATGCCGATGTTTTCAAGAATAAACCGGGAAGCAAACTCGATACGATCCTGTTCCGTTTCTAGCTCAGACTTTACTGAGAACCCCGGGTGAGCCAAGTCGGCGAATCCAAACAACCATTCAATCTGTCTCCCAATACTTGAACCATTCTCTGCAATGATGACGAGCAGGCCACCGTCGCGCTTTTTGGCGATTACAAGCAAGTCGCCCTCACTCGCGTTCAGGGAAACGGTCGTGGTAGGGAAGTAAAGACGAAATTCCGGTGCTCTTGGTTTGCCCTGTCGCCGATTGCCCAAGGTGAGGAACGCATCCTCAACAATTGGCTCTGGATCATCATCGGTGAGGTATAGAAAACGCGCCGAAATTCTGGTTTTTTCTTCTGGCCTGCCAAGGAAGGCCAGCATCGGCTTTGTCGCGTTGTATTCATGCTGGTTTGAACGCGTTTCGTCGGCCTCGACAGCGCTCAATCTCTTGGCAGCAACCCCTTCAAAATATTCAGATAAGTATCCAGGCTTCATCCACGCACCTCGATCAATGGGGTGTCGCTACGAAGCCAATCAGCCAGGCTCTGTGCTACTCCCTCGATATTTTTCCCAGCGCCGCGCAGGGCGCACTCCCATATGACGCCAACCCGCCAACCGTCTGCCAGCAATTCCCTCTTGGCCCGGTTGTCATTATTCTGGTTCCGCTCAATCTTCTCGCGCCAGAAGTCCGGACGGGTGCCTGGTAACTTGAACAGTGGGCAGCTGTGTCCATGCCAGAAGCAGCCATGCACAAATACTACCGCACGGTAGCGAGGCAACACGATGTCTGGTTTACCTGGCATGTCGCGGACATGAAGACGGAACCGGAAACCCTGACGGTGCAGCAGGCTGCGAATCAGGATTTCCGGCTTAGTGTTGCGCCCACGAATGCCGGACATCATCCGGCTACGTGTAGCACTGTCCACTACGTCAACCATCAGGCAAACAAGCGTAGAGGAAGCGGGGTGCCGTCTTGTTCGTGAGCGACCAATGCCCGTATGTGGGGTGCCATGATGCGTGCGACTTCCTGCATCACCGGCATAACTACGCTATTGCCAAACTGGCGGTAGGCCTGGGTGTCACTAACAGGGATCCGGAAAGTGTCAGGAAAGCCCATCAGACGGGCGCATTCACGGGGGGTCAGTCGGCGCGGCCGCTTGTTCTTCCCTTGCCACACAAGGATTTCCGATCCATCCTTGTGATACCGTGCGGACAATGTGCGAGTAACACTGTCGGGATAGGCCATGCCAAAACCAAACCCATTACCTGCGGCGCGGTGCTTTTCTGCGTAGGCTTGCAGGTAGGCCCACAGATTGGGAGTCAGAGTGTATCGGGGCTGGACTACTCTTTTGCCGTGATCAAAAAAACGCTCTCCATCCCACGGAATGAGCGGTTCTGTACCATCGGTTTTGTGCAGGATTGACGCGAGGCGCGGGCCTTCTTTCGGTAGCATCAGGTCATCCCATGAGAAACCTGTATTTTCACGGAAGCCGACAATGATGATTCTCTCCCGGTGCTGCGGCGTGAAGTGCTGTCCATCGATTATCTTGTAATGCACGTCATAGCCTAGCTCATCTCTGAGTGTTTGCAGTATCACGTCGAAGGTATGGCCTTTGTCATGTGAAAGCAGGTTTTTGACGTTCTCCAGAAGGAACGCTTTGGGACGCTTCGTGGCAATAATCCTGGCCACATCAAAGAACAGCGTCCCTTGCGTAGTGCACTCGAAGCCATGTGGGCGACCCAGAGAGTTTTTCTTGCTCACCCCGGCTATGCTGAACGGCTGGCAAGGAAAGCCACCAAGCAAGACATCATGATCTGGTACGTCTTCGGCTGGATACGGCACGATGTCACCGACGAAGGGGTGGTTGTCGCCGTAATTCTCGAGATAGGTCTTTTTCGAAAAGTCATTCCATTCACTGGTAAACACGCATTCCCCACCGTGGGCCTCAAAGCCCATACGGATACCACCGATACCTGCAAATAGGTCAATAAAGCGGAAGCTGTTACCTCCCTCAGTGGTGGCGGCAGCAGTAGGTTGCTGCAAAAGATCTCGCAGCGCAGGTTCAAGCATTGCGGGGCATGGAGTCTCTCCCTTTTCCCAACGCCTCACGGTCTTGATGTCCTTGCCAACGTGATCGGCAATTTGACGTTGGGTGAATCTATTGCGAGCTTGCTTAAGTAGCTCCAGCGGTTGGGCATGAGTCATCTTGTCTATTTATCTGGGAAACATTGCGGACATTATGACCCATAGTGTACCCAGCAGCAAGGGCAATCGGCTCGATCACTATCGCGGACGGGTCACAACAAGCATGAATCTGACAGGCCCTGCGACGCCGCAGACGATACTGGCAGGTGTGCCTCCCGTTCGAGGTAATTCCGTGAGGGGCTGAACGCCCTTTGCGCACGCATTGGCCGATACCAAGACTTTGTCATGGGCTCGACCCGTCACTTCGTAGTCCTTCCGCTACAACGAACGCGGCCTGACGGGTCAATCCCAGACGATTTCACAGCCGAGATACTCTCGAAGCACGATCTTCACGGTCAGACCGTTGGTTTGGCTGGTACGGAAGCGATAGTTCCCCTCTTGCACGGTCACCCACCCCTCGACGAATGCATCAGTGCCCGCCACGAGCACTCTCTGCATTGCGCGACTCCCGACTTCGGGCCAGACATCCAGCGCGCCGTCATCACATTCAAAGGCTTCACGCTCGTCTTCCGTCATCAGCGGCAGCGGCTTGATTTCGAGATGTGATGGATCATGGAGTTGCGGCTCGTTGAGTTCGAACGCCGCGTGGCAACGGGCCAGTTTGAGAACGACTCGACTCACGCGATCGTTTTCGGCTGCCCAAACAGGTCCTTCTGCGCCATCCATCCGTGCACGTTGCAATCGGGCCAAGAGCGAGGAGTTTCCGCGCAAGATACGGGCGATCTTGGGCCTGTGCAGTTGTTCGGGGGTGGTGCTCCCGGCGATGACGCATTCGAGCAGGCAGGCCAGATATTCTTCATCGATCGAGAAGTCGTTGTTGCATTGGCGGCACGCCGAAGCCGCCATTAGGTTGGCCGGGTATGGCTCGTCCAAGAGGACCTTCGACGGGACGTGATCAACTGTTTCGTTTGGCCCGCCGCAATGTACACAGAATCTTTTATTTCTATCGTCGCCGAAGCACCGCAACTGCTGCATTTCGTGGTCCCTTCATCCGGAGAAATCAGCGTAGCGCGTTCAGCACTTTTTCGGCTTCTGGCCATGGCAGCCGTCGCTTGCCCGACTTCATTCGGTCGAGTGCCTTGAAGGCGTCGTCGACAGTCAGCAGCTGGTTCTCGATCATGGCGCACAGCAACCCGATAGTGCCCATGACGTTGACCTGTTCCTTGTTGGCAACAATTCGCAAATTGGTGTCGCCCGTGAGTAGGGTACAGGCCTCTTGCTTCGCAAGCGCCAGTGCCAAGTAGTCGTTGTGACTGGGCTTGGGGCCGTTTTTCGCGGGAAGCAGATGGTTGTGCTGGCCGGGCAACTGCTGGGCGTAGGCTACGAAGTCGCCGCTGACCTCCATGACCTGCAAGCCCAAGTCTTCAAGGCCCGGACTGCCCGGCTCGATTTCTTCGTAGTACAGCAGATCAGGGATGCCGAACTGCATCGGAAGCTGGAAGAGCGTCTCCATCAACGCTCCCGCTTCCATATCGATCAAGATGTTCGCATCACTGATGAGCAACCGCATCCGATGACTCCAGCTGGCGTTCTTTGTGGAAGCGCATCATCGGGATGCCCAGCAGTTCTGCCGCCTTGCCTTCGGAAATGTATTGCTCGGCCAAGGCGCGGTACACCAGCTGATCAAACAGTCGTGGATGCTCTTGCGGCAGTGGCTCGCCCGGCTCGGTCTTGCGCCAGCCCTTGGCCGAAAACCGCTTGAACATAGAGAGGTGAGCGGCCTCGGTGATCACGCCACACTGTTTGGCGCGTTGCAGCCATCCGGTCATCGACAGACCGAACTCGTGCTTGAGCACATACAACTCTTGCCATTCCAGGGCATGGCGTTGTGCGCCAAGCAACTGCAACACCGCAACACGCGGAGCCAGGAAGGCACCGGCAAACCGGTCGCAGGCTTTCTCTTCGTTGATGCCGTCGGCCAGCCGTCCTTCGAGAAGCAGGTGCCCCAGTTCATGCGCCAGCGTGAAGCGCTGCCGATCACCGGGCCAGCGCTTGGAGACAGCCACGACCGGATACTCCCGGCCATCTTCGGTTCGTGCCTTGGCCGTCAAGCCAGAGAAGCCCGGATTCTCTTCATCGACCACGATGACCAGCAAGCCAAGGCCTTCGAGGGTGTCGGTGAGGTCAGCAATCGGATTCAGTCCCAACTGCCAAGCGTTGCGGACCGTATCTGAGAAGGCATCGATCTCATCCAGCGAGGTGATCTGCTCAGGCAGATTCGCGGGCGGCGCAAACGCCGGGAACGGCAATTCGGGAAATGCGCCAAGCAACTCCACGCGCTTTTCCACCAGTTCGACGACCTTGATCTTCAGCGCATCCTGCGCCGTCTTGCCAAAGGTCGAGAGCTTGCGGAACTCGGGCTGCAACAGTTCAACCGTATGCGTTCGAAAGAAGTACTCGGTCCGGATGCCGCAGGCGCGGGCCAGCTTGAGCAGCTGAGTCGACGACGGCGTCAGCAGACCCTTCTCGTACTTCTGGATGGCGGTGTGAGAAACACCCACCTGTTCACCCAACGCACCCAGGGTCAGGCCTGCCGCCAATCGTGCTTGACGAATGCGATCTGCAATCATGACGCCTCCTTGGGTTGGGTTTAAAACAACCGTAATCCTACCAAATTTTTAAACCAAAGAGAACCCCCGCCCCCTCGGCGGTAGTGGCGTCACTCGTGGGCGACTGCCTCCATGTAGGGTCGCATCACAGTGGCGACGCGGCAGTCCTGGGCGTAGCTCCACAGATCGTCTGCGGACGCCTTGCGCGTCCTCCATGCGTCTTTCAAGGCCTCCAGCGCCACATCCAGACCGATCTTGTTGCGATGTTTGAAGCAATCGACCACGGTCTTGGCCGGGCTGTAGATCCGTACCTTCACCCCATTGCACAGGTGCTCTTCAACGCCTGCCAGATGAGCTCCACCGGCCATCTGAACCATCCGAATCGGCGGATAGTCGATCCGGGGTGAGTGGCTACCGCGCGGCATGGCGATCCAGACTTGACGCGGCAGTTGGGTGGTCAGCCCGTGAAACTGGAGTGCGGTGAGCAGGCAGAACACGGCTTGCGGCACCCTGGTGGCGACAAGGGCAAGACTCTCGAATTCCGTCACTTGTGTGCCAGGAAGACGGTAAAGACCCCGCCCGACCCGTTCCAGCAGTCCTGCGGCAGTCATGCGCGTCAGGATGACCCGGGGCGAGCCGATGGCATCCAAATCGCTGGCGCGCAGCAGCCCTCTCTGGCTAGCCAGATCAAGGATGCGCTGGGTGTGGGTCTCGGAGAGCATTCATGGAGTGTGTTCCATTTATTCTCCAATTTCAAATAATCAACGAAATATCGGAACGTATGGCCATGCACATCACCAAGGACTGCATCAACTACGGGGCATCAGCATTCCCTCTCGCCGGGTACCGGCATGGGCGCAGGTGATGCATCTCCCAGAGGAAGATCTCCTCGATGCTGAAGCGGATGACGTCACCGTTTGCGATCCGATAGAACGGAATGCCCAGCCGCAGGCGTTCCTGATTCTGGTGAATCCAGTAACCGGGCAAGCCAGTGATGTCGACCACATCTTTGGCGGAGTAGAAAACCCGGTCACGGCGTTCTGGCCGCTTCTGCATCATCTGCTCGATGGCGTCTTCACGTGCCGTGGGAGAAGATTCGGACAGCTGGCGTCCAGTAGGGGATTTCCAAGTGACCCGAGCCTTGCGCTCGAAGGCCTCGACCTCCATCAGAAGGTAACGGACAGATCTGTTGAGGTGCCAGGCGGGCGGGCCGATTCCTTCCGAGCGCCACTTTTGCAGCGTCTTGGGTGAGAGATTCCACCTCGAGGACAACTGGTTTTCATCGAGGACCGGATACGTGATGACTGGCTCATCCGGGCTGGGCACAACGCCCTGCTTGTTGGCATCAACCTTGGGCTTCATCGCGCGCCTCCATCAGCGCGGCCTCGGCCGCTTCAAGACTGCCGTACTGCGCGATGAGTGCGAAGGCCTCGCTCAAGTAGTACCGCTTTGGTTCGGGGGCGGCGGGTTCGGGAGATTCGACAACGGGCTGCGCGTCGTTCAAGGATGGCAGCGGCGCTTCGTTGGACATGCCCTGGCGGTTCACCTGCTCATAGGTGACGATCTCATCCACTGGATAGCGGACGGCCTTTGAGAGTTTGATATACGGCGGGCCGCGTTCTTCGCTGCGCCAGCGTTGTAGGGTCTTGATGCTGACGTTCCACCGACGTGCGAGCTCCGTTTCGGTGAAGGCGGGTTCGGTTTGCATGGCATTTCCTTTCGTCGTTCGTGACGGGCATTACGGCGACAAACGAGAGGAAAGCCAAGTTGCAGCCCCGAAATTCCCTGGCAGTCGCGGCAGCTGCGAGTGCCAATCGGCCTCTCTGAACTTACAATCATGGGCATGCGCGGCTGCGCGAAATCCTTCCCCGGAATCGCGCGAAGGTCTCAAGGCTTCCGACCGGGGCTGAGAGACTGCTGATATGTGGGTTTGGTTTTCTGTTAAACTACACCACCAGATTCCTTTGCGGGAATAGCTCAGTTGGTAGAGCGCAACCTTGCCAAGGTTGAGGTCGCGAGTTCGAATCTCGTTTCCCGCTCCAGACGTCATGGTCCCGGAACCATGCAGCCAGACGCCCATCCCAGTGATGGGCGTTTTGCTTTCCGGGGATCGCTTTTTCCCGGTGCCCGCCGGAGAATCCCGTCATGAAAAACATACCCGCCCCTGTGTTGACCGGCCTGCTGGCCGCCGTGGCCGTGATGGCCTGGGTGCCATCGGCGGGCGCCCAGCAGGTGTACCGCTGTGAACAGGCCGACGGTCGCGTGGCCTACGCGGACACGCCGTGTCCGCGCAGCGCCCGTCAGGCCCAGGTGGATGTGGCGCCCAACACGGTCGACACCGCAGCCGATCGGGAGCTGATGCTCAAGCAGGAGAACGACCGCCTGCGGGAGCAGCTGCGCCGGGAGCAGGCCACCGCCTCAAGGCCCTCCACCGTGGTGGTGCAGAACGCGCCGCCGGCCGACCGGGTCAACACGCCGGAATGCCGCAAGGCCCAGGAAGCCTACGAGACCGCCGCGTCCGCCATGACCAACACCGAGGCCTTCATCGATGCCAAGCGCTCGGCGTTTTTCGCCACCTGCGGTCTGGCCGAGCCCGACCGCACCGTGGCCGCGCCGGCGCCGGTGATCGTGGTGCGCCCGCAAGGGCGGCCGCCGGTGGTTCCTCAGCCCCGGCCGCAGATCGACAAGTGCCCGTCCGGACCGGGCGATCTGCGCAACTGCGGCATCGTCAACGCGCGTGCCCGGGCCGCCGCGCAGGGCAAGCAGCCGCCACCGTTCTGAGGCGGACGACCCGCCGGTCCGGGGTCAGCGCCAGCCGGGTGCTTTCTTCAGCAGGAAGTTGAGCACCGGGGCGTCGGACGGGCGCCCGTCGGCGGGGCGCCGGGTGCCCCGCAGTTCCAGTCCGCAGGCCGCCGGTTCGCCGATCCAGACCGCATCGAGTGCGACGCCGTCGGCGGATTCGTCGAAGTTCGCCTCGCCATCCACCACATCGCCCGACAGCAGCGCTTCGCGGTCGTTGCCGGTGTCGGTGCGTTTCAGGCGCCCGCGCACGCTGCCCTCGTATTCGGGGTGTCGCTCGAACAGCACGGCGCCGGTGGAGACCGGTCGTTCGGCGGAGCCGTTCTCGGGCCAGAGGCTGAGCTGCCAGAGGCCGGAGAGGCGTGCCGGCTCCAGAAAGGTCGGCGTCTCGCAGGCCTGTGTCTGCGCCATCGCTGTCGGCAGCCAGAGGGCGAAGCAGGCGGCGGCGAGCCAGGCTGCGCGCGGGATGGGAAGGCTTGAAGGTTGGTTCATCGGGCAGAGGGATCGTTCTGGCGGTCGGCCTGTTCCCGTGCGCGCTGCGCAAACTCGGCCCGCAGCGCCTTGAGCTTTTCGCGCGGGTCCTCACGGGTGGTGGCCTGGTCGAGTGCCATTTCGGCAATAAAGCGGCTGGGGCTGCCGGGCACGCTCTCGCGGCCCTTCTTGCGCCGCTTGAGCCAGCTCACCGCCAGGGTGCGTTGCGCGCGGGTGATGCCCACGTACATCAGGCGCCGTTCTTCCTGCAGCCGCTGGGCCAGTGCCTCGGCCGGCAGGTCGCTGTCGGCCTGGTCGGTCTTGAAGGGCAGCAGCCCTTCGTTCACGCCCACCAGCATCACGTGCGGCCATTCCAGGCCCTTGGAGGCATGCAGGGTGGAGAGCGTCACCACGTTCTGGTCCTGCTCGCGTTCGGACAGGGTAGAGAGCAGGGCGATGGTCTGCACCACCTCCAGCAGGCTCTTGCGCTCGGCCTCAAGGGTGGCGCCGGCCTCGTCCTCGATCTGGCCGCCGCAGCGCCCGGCGACCCAGTCGCAGAAGTCGGTCACGTTGGTCCAGCGGGCGGCGGCGACCTTGTCGTTCTCCTCGCTGTCCAGCAGGTGCTGCTCGTAGCCGATGTCCTTCAGCCAGTCGGTCAGGAACTGGCGTGCGGCCTCATGCCCCACGGTGTGGCGGGCCCGGTATTCCAGGTCGTTGATGCTGCGGCCGAACTCGTGCAGGGTGGCCACGGCGCGCGCCGGCAGTGCCGCGCCCAGCGAGCTGGAGAACAGCGCCTCGAACAGGCTGAGCTTGTATTGGGTGGCGAAGGTGCCGAGCTGCTGCAGCGTGGTGTGGCCGATGCCGCGCTTGGGGGTGGTGGCGGCACGCATGAAGGCCGGGTCGTCGTCGTTGTTGACGATCAGCCGCAGCCAGGCGCAGAGGTCGCGGATCTCGGCGCGGTCGAAGAAGCTTTGGCCACCCGACACCTTGTAGGGGATGTTGGCCTTGCGCAGCGACTGCTCGAACGAGCGCGCCATGTGGTTGGCCCGGTACAGGATGGCGAAGTCGCGCCATTCCTTGTGCTGGCTGCTGGCGCGCAGGCTCTGGATGCGGGCCACGGCGCGCTCGGCTTCATGGTCTTCGTTGTCGGCATCCACCACCCGCACCGGGTCGCCTTCGCCGAGATCGCTCCAGAGCGTCTTGGGAAACAGCTTGGGGTTGGGGCCGATCACGTTGTTGGCCGCGCGCAGGATGGCGCTGGTGGATCGGTAGTTCTGCTCCAGCTTGATGACCTTGAGCTCGGGGAAGTCCTGCGGCAGGCGCTTGAGGTTGTCCAGCGTGGCGCCGCGCCAGCCGTAGATGGACTGGTCGTCGTCGCCCACGGCGGTGAAGCGGGCGCGCTCGCCCACCAGCAGCTTGAGCAGCTCGTACTGGGTGGCGTTGGTGTCCTGGTATTCGTCCACCAGCACATGGCCCATCTTGCGCTGCCATTTGTCGCGCACGGCCGGGTGTTCGCTGAGCAGTTTCAGGGGCAGGCTGATCAGGTCGTCGAAGTCGACCGCCTGGTAGGCGGTCAGGCGTTCTTCGTAGCGGACCATGATGGTGGCGGCCACGCGTTCGGTCTCGTCGCGCGCCTGCTTCAGGGCCTGAGCCCCGTTCAGCCCGGCGCTCTTCCAGGCGCTGATGGTCCATTGCCACTGCCGCGCGGTGGCGGCGTCGGTGGTGCCGCCGCAGTCCTTGAGCAGGCTGGTGATGTCGTCGGTGTCCAGGATGCTGAACTGCTTCTTCAGGCCCAGCGTTTCGCCGTCTTCGCGCAGCAGCCGCACACCCAGGGCGTGGAAGGTGCAGATCAGCACCTTCCTGGCGTCGCGACCGACCAGCTGGCCGGCGCGTTCGCGCATTTCGGCGGCGGCCTTGTTGGTGAAGGTGATGGCCGCGATGCGGTCCGCCGCCAGGCCGGCCTGGATCAGGCGGGCGATCTTGTGGGTGATGACCCGGGTCTTGCCCGAGCCGGCCCCGGCCAGCACCAGACAGGGGCCGCCGAGGTGGTTCACGGCTTCGAGCTGTGCGAGGTTCAGGCCGGCGGACATCGGGGCTCTCGGGCAAAGCCTTCGATGATACCGGGGGGTGTCCGGCGCTGCTGAGACAATCCGGTCCGTGCTCAATGTCCTGCTCGTCACTTTTCCGTTCTTTGCGCTGGTGCTGGCCGGCTATGTCGCCGCCCGCCGCAAGATGCTGCCGCTGGAGGCCATTCCCGGTCTGAACGGCTTCGTGCTGTTCTTCGCGCTGCCCTGCATGCTGTTTCGCTTCGGCTCCACCACGCCGATCGCCCAGCTGCTGGACGCCGCCGTGTTCGGCGTGTACGCGCTGTGCGGCCTGCTGATGGTGGCGTTTGCGCTGGTGATCACGCTGAACGACCGCATCCGCTGGAACGACGGCGCGTTCGGCGCGCTGGTCGCGGCCTTCCCCAACACCGGCTTCATGGGCGTGCCGCTGCTGGCGGCGCTGCTGGGGCCGAACGCGGTGGGCACGGTGATCGTGGTGATCCTGGCCGACATGCTGATCACCTCGTCCTTGTGCATCGCGCTCTCGCGACTGGACGGTGCCCAGGGCCAGGGGGTGCAGGCCATGCTGGACGCCGGGCGCAAGGCGCTGCGCGGCGTGCTGACCAACCCGATGGCCTGGTCGATCCTGCTGGGGGCGCTGGCATCGGCGGTCGATTTCCGCTTCCCGCTGCCGGTCGAGAAGACCGCCTGGCTGCTGGCCGACGCGGCGTCGCCGGTGGCGCTGTTCACCATCGGCGCGGTGCTGGCCCGTTCGCAGATGCAGGCCAACCACCCGATGCCGGTGTCGGACTATGTGCCGGTGGCGCTGATGAAGCTGTTCCTGCACCCGCTGCTGGTGCTGGGCGTGGGCATGGGCGCGATGCAGCTGGGCGTGCCGCTGCAGCCGGCGGCCCTGACGGTGATGGTGCTCACCGCGTCACTGCCGAGTGCCAGCAATGTGTCGTTGCTGGCCGAACGCTTCGGGGCCGACAACGGCCGCATCGCCCGCATCATCCTGGTGTCGACCGCTGCCTCGTTCCTGAGCTTTTCGGCCGCGGTCAACCTGCTGACCTGACCGACCTCCGGTCTCCCGCCGCCCGGCTTCAGAGCGACAGCGGGTCCACATCCACCGCGAAGCGCAGCAGCCCACGGGCCGCGGGGTCGCTGCGGCAGGCCAGCAGCAGCGGCTGCCAGGCCGCCAGGAAACGCTGCAGCACCGGCCGCGAGACGGCCTCCACCAGCAGCTGGGCGCGCTCCACATTCGCCACCCGCTGGATGGTCAGCGGCACGGCCGGGTAGAGGGTGATGTCGTCGGTGCCCGGCAGGTCGGCGGCGGCGCGCGCGGCCGCGTTCAGGAACCCCTGGGCGGCTTCCTGGGTGCGGGCGTCGGCCCGCAGCAGCGCCTGGTGGGCGAACGGCGGCATGCCGGCGGCCTCGCGTTCGCCCAGCTCGGCGCTGGCGAAGCCGGCGAAGTCGTGCGTGCGGAGGTGGGTGAACAGGCTGTGGGCCGGGTGCCAGGTCTGGACCCACAGTTCGCTGCCCTCGCTGTGCTGCGCGTCGCGGCCGGCCCGCCCGCCCGCCTGCATCAGCAGCGCGAACAGCCGCTCGGGCGCCCGGTGGTCGCTGGCGAACAGGGCGGCGTCGGCGTTCAGGGCGGCCACCAGCGTGATGCGGCGGAAGTCGTGTCCCTTGGCCACCATCTGGGTGCCCACCAGCACATCCACCTCGCCGCTGTGCAGGGCATCGAGCTGGGCCTCCAGGGCGCCCTTGAGCCGGGTCGAGTCGGCGTCCATGCGGGCCACGCGCACCGGCGATCCGTCGGGCCGCCGCACCTCGGTCAGCAATTCGGTCAGCTGTTCTTCGAGCTGTTCGGTGCCCCGGCCGACCGGTGCGATGTCCAGATTGCCGCAGTCCGGGCAGGCCCTTGGCACCCGGCTGGCGGTGCCGCAGTGGTGGCAGCGCAGGCTGCGGTCGATCTTGTGGAACACCCGGTACGCGCTGCAATGCGGGCACCCACTCTTCCAGCCGCAGGCGTGGCAGGCCAGCACCGGTGCGTAACCCCGGCGGTTGAGCAGCACCAGGCACTGTTCGCCGCGCGCCACCCGCTCGGTCATGGCCTGCAGCAGGGGCGGTGCCAGCAGGGCGCCTTTGGGCTGGTGGTTCATGTCGACCAGCCGCAGCCGGGGCAGGCGACCACCGCCGATGCGGCCGGGCATGTCCAGCCGCCGGTAGCGGCCCTGCTCGGCGGCATGCCAGCTTTCCAGCGACGGTGTGGCCGAGCCCAGCACCACCCGGCAGCCCTCCACCTTGGCCCGGTAGACCGCCAGGTCGCGGGCCGAATGGCGGGCGCCGTCCTGGCTCTTGTAGCTGGGGTCGTGTTCTTCGTCGACCACGATCAGCCGCAGGCCGGGCAGGCTGGCAAACACCGCCATGCGGGTGCCCAGCACGATGCGCGCCCGCCCGGTGTGGGCGGTCAGCCAGCCGGCCAGCCGCTGTGCAGGCGTCAGGCCGCTGTGCAGGCAGACCACCGCACCGCTGCCGAAACGGGCTTCAAAGCGGGCCCGCAGCCGGGCCTCGAGCTGCGGCGTGAGGTTGATTTCCGGCACCAGCACCAGCACCTGGGCGTCGGGGCGGGCGGTCAGCTCGGCTTCGGCCGCCTGCAGATAGACCTCGGTCTTGCCGCTGCCGGTGGCGCCGAACAGCAGCACCGGCCGGTCCGCCGCCTGGATGCCGGCCAGCGCTGCGGCCTGTTCATCGTGCAGGACCCTGGGCGCATCGGTCGGGCCCGGGGCGCCCCCGACCGGCGAAGGTTTGGCCAGCCGCTTGAGGCGGCGCGCGAGCTGGGTGGCGTCGAGATCGCGCAGCGGCGGCGGCAGGCTGCCCAGGGCCACCTCGCCCATGCTGCGCTGGTAATACTGGGCGGCAAAACGCAGCAGCTGCAGCCAGCCGGCCGAGAGCGGCGGCAGGCCTTCCAGCACCACCGACACCGCCCGGGCGCTGGCCGGGTCAAGTCCCTCTGGCGGGGACGCGGGGCAGTCGCGCACGATGCCCAGCACGTCGCGCGCGCCCAGCGGCACCCGCACCAGGGTACCGGCGGGCAGGGTGGTCGGGTGGCGGTAGCTCAGGACTTCCCCCAGTCCGCTGTGCACCGGGGTGGCCACCAGAACGCTGGGCCAGGCTTCCATGCTTAGGTCAAATACCTCACGCAGCACCGCGAAGTGTTCGCTAAGTGCTTGATTTTCAAACCCCTGCCGACATATCCAGAGCTTCTGTGGATAACTTTGTTGATAGTTCGTGTCCGACCCGGCAGAAGCCTTGAAAATCAAGGGCTTTCTTAGACTGCCTCCAAAATTGGCAATCTTTAAAGTCCAGCAAAATCAACAACTTAGGATTTTGTGGCCCGGCGGGGGCCGATCCTGATCCGGCAGCTGGCCCTGTCGCACCGCAGCACAAATTTTGTGCATAAGTAAGGCCTGTCAAGTGCTTTTTTGGCCCATTTTTATGGTACGGGCCACGGTATCAGTTGCCGGCGCGCAGCCGGCGCGAGTGGCGGTGCACCGCTTCCACCAGCGCCGACACGTGTTCCGGCGGGGTGTACTGGCTGATGCCATGGCCCAGGTTGAAGATGTGGGTGGCGCCCTGGCCCTCACCCTGGTGCGGCTTGCCGAAGCTCTCGAGCACCTGTGCCACCTGGGTGTCGATGGCGGCCGGCGGCGCGAACAGCACGTTGGGGTCGATGTTGCCCTGCAGCGCCTTGCCCTGCGGGCCTTCGCCCACCAGGGCGCGGGCGCGGCCGAGGTTCACCGTCCAGTCCAGGCCCAGGGCGTGGCAGTCGAGCGACTTCATGTCGTCCAGCCAGAGCCCGCCGCCCTTGGTGAACACGAGGCGCGGGATCTCCACACCCTCGTGGGTGCGGTGCAGCTGCGCCAGCACCCGGCGGGTGTAGGCCAGGCTGAAGTCCTGGAAGGCGCCGTCGGCCAGCACGCCGCCCCAGCTGTCGAACACCATGACGGCCTGCGCGCCGGCTTCGATCTGGGCATTCAGGTAGGCGGCCACCGCGTCGGCGTTGATGGCCAGGATGCGGTGCATCAGGTCCGGGCGGCTGTACATCAGGGACTTGACCAGCCGGTAGTCGTCCGAGCCGCCGCCTTCGACCATGTAGCAGGCCAGGGTCCAGGGGCTGCCCGAGAAGCCGATCAGGGGCACCCGGCCGTCCAGCGCCCGGCGGATGGAGGTGACCGCATCGAACACGTAGCGCAGCTTGTCCATGTCGGGCACGGCCAGGGTGGCCACGTCGGCCTCGTTGCGCACGGTGCGGGCGAACTTGGGGCCTTCGCCGAGGGCGAACGACAGCCCGAGGCCCATGGCGTCGGGCACGGTCAGGATGTCGGAGAACAGGATGGCCGCGTCCAGCGGGTAACGCTCCAGCGGTTGCAGCGTGACCTCGGTGGCGTAGTCCACATTGGTCGCGAGTCCCATGAAGCTGCCGGCCTTGGCGCGGGTGGCACAGTATTCCGGCAGGTAACGGCCGGCCTGGCGCATGAGCCACACGGGCGTGTGGTCGGTGGCCTGGCGCAGGCAGGCCCGCAGGAAGGTGTCGTTCTTCAGGGGAGCAAAGGACATGGGCGGTTCCGTGACTGGGGGTATCCGGCCCATTATCCACACGGCCCGGGGCCGGCTTTGTCGCCTCAGGCGGCGCTGCCTTTGTATTTGATGGTGCAGCCGTACGGGCGGGTGGTGGTCTGGCTCAGCGGCTTGCCGGCAGCGATCTCGGCCATGGCCTGCTGGATGTAGGGCACCGCCTTGGCGATGTCCTCCACCCGGGCCGAGGCGATGCTGTCGATGCCGCCGGCATACACCAGCACACCCTGCGCATTGACGATGTACATGTGCGGCGTGACGCGGGCGGCATAGGCCTCGCCGGTCTTGCCGCTCTCGTCCATCAGGGTCGCGGTCGGCGCCGCTTTCTGTTCGGCCATCCACTGACCCAGCCGGGCCGGCGCCAGATGGTCGGGGCTGCTCTCGGCGGTGGAGTTGATCGCCAGCCAGGCGATGTTCTTGCTGGCCGCGTCTTTCTGCAGCGACTGCATGTTGCCCTGGTAGTGCTTCTTGACGAAGGGGCAGCCGGGGTTGGTCCACTCCAGCACCACCGGGCGACCCTTGAAGTCGGACAGCTTCACCGGCTTGCCGGCGGTGTCCATGAGGGTGAAGTCGGGGGCGGGCTGGCCGACGGTGGCGGCCGCGTGGGCGGACAGCGGGACCAGGCCGGCGAGCGGGGCGAGCGGGGCCAGGGCACCAGCGATCAGAAAGGGACGGCGTTGCATGTGACAGCTCCTGAAAAGAATCGTTGGAATGACACGTCGCCGGCCCGTCAGAGGGGAGCCAGCGCCGCGCGGACCTCCTCCACGCTCAGCACTTCGGACAGCACCACCGGGGCCTGTCCGTTCTTGTAGATCGCATACACCGGCACGCCGTTGCGGCCCAGACCGGCCAGCGCCTGGGTCACGGCCGGATCGCGTCGGGTCCAGTCGGCCCGCATCAGGGCCATGTTCTTGCCGGCCATGTCGGCCAGCAGGGAGGCGTCGGCCAGCGTGGTGCGCTTGTTGAACTGGCAGGTCACGCACCAGGCGGCGGTGAAGTCGACGAACACCGGTCGGCCTTCGGCCAGACGTTGCGCCTGCAGCTCGGGCGTCCAGGCTTCCCAGCCGCCTGCCTGCGCGACACCGGCGGCCGGCGCGTCGTCGACCGGCCGCACCACGCCGGGCCCGACCGACACCCCCAGCCACAGCAGGCCGGCCAGCGACAGGCCGCCCAGCACCAGCCGGCTGCGACCCTGCAGCTTCAGGGTCCAGACCAGCAGTGCCAGCACCACCAGCAGCATCAGCAGGGCGGCTGCACCGTCGATACCGGTCTGCTGGCCCAGCACCCACAGCAGCCAGACCACGGTGGCGAACATCGGGAACGCCATGAACTGGCGGAAACGCTCCATCCACGGCCCCGGGCGGGGCAGGGCGCGGGCCAGCGCGGGGGCCCAGCTGGCCGCCAGGTAGGGCAGCGCCATGCCCAGGCCGAGCACCGCAAAGATGGTCAGCGCCTGCCAGGCGGGCAGGGCAATCGCCAGGCCCAGCGATGCGCCCATGAACGGCGCGGTGCAGGGCGAGGCCACGGCGGTGGCCAGCACGCCGGTCAGGAAAGCGTCGCCGGTGGGGTGGCGGGCCTGCAGCGACGCCACCGAGCTGGGCAGCACCGAGCCGAACTCGAATAGCCCGGCCAGGTTCAGACCGATGAGCGTGAACAGCACCGCCAGCGAGGCCACCACCGCCGGGCTCTGCAGCTGGAAGCCCCAGCCCAGCTGTTCGCCGGCCGCGCGCAGGGTCAGCAGCAGCGCGCCCAGGGCCAGGAAGGACAGCACCACGCCGGCGGTGTAGGCCAGCCCCTGGGCACGGTGGCCCGAGGCGCCTGTGCCCGGGCGGGTGAACCCCATCACCTTGATGGCCAGCACCGGGAACACGCAGGGCATGAGGTTCAGGATCAGTCCGCCGATGAGTGCGCCCAGCAGGGCCGCGCCGAAGGTCAGGCTGCTGGCGGGCGACGCCGTGGCGGCTGCGGCCCGCGCGGCGTTGGCATCGAGCGCGGCCTGCAGCGCGGGCGACACCGCCGCTGGAAGCGGCGCGGGAGCGGGCCAGTTGCCCTGCACCGGCACTTCCATGCGCACGCCGGGCAGGCCCGGGCCTTTGCCCGGGGCATCGGCCTGGGCCACCACCAGCGCCATTTCGGCCGGCGAGTCGCTGCGGTGCGGCGAGAGCGGGATGCTGGCGGTCCAGCGGTCACCGTCCCAGGCCTGGGTCCAGGCGGCGCCGGGCTCGATCACGCCCGGCGTTTCCGGGAACAACTCCAGCCGCTGGCCGCGCAGCGAAGGCGGCAGGCCGTCCAGCACCACCTTCAGGGCGGTGTCGTCGGGCTGCAGCTGGCTGCTGCCGGCGGGCCGGTCGGCGGGCCGGGCCTGGCGGGCAGCGTCGAATGCTGCGCCGGCACCGGCTGCGCTGCCGTCCACCGGCAATCGCAGCTGGAAACGGCCTTCTTCGGGGATGCATTCCCGCCGGCAGACCAGCCAGGAAGCCTGCAGGCCGATGTCGATGGCGTCGCCCTGGAATTCCGGCCCGATGATCAGCGTCACCGGCAGCAGCACGGTGCCGTCGTAACCGTAGTTGGCCAGGTTGCCGATCGGGAATTTGCGCGGCGTTGGCCAGTCGATCGGGCTGGCGCTCACGCCGGGCGGCAAGCTCCATTGCAGCTCGGTCGGCAGGCCGGAGTCGCCGGCGTTCTTCCAGTAGGTGTGCCACTCCGGCGCGTGGCTGATCTGCAGCCCCGCCTGCACCCGGGCGCCGGGGCGGGCGCCTGCCGGGGCGTGCACCAGCAGTTCGGCTCGGGCCTGGGGCGACTCGACCACCGTGGGCGACACCACCCGGCTGCCGCCGGCCGCAGCCAGCCCCGGCAGCGACAGCCCGCCGGGTGCCGGTGCGGGGGGCAGGCCTTGCGCCGCTGCCAGGCCGGCGGCCAGCGCCGCCATGGCCAGCAGGGCAAGCATCGCCCGCCGCCAGCCGGCAGGGGCGGCGGGGACGGCAGAGGTCGGGATCGGACGGAGGTCAGGCATGGGAACGGGAGGCATGAGCGAAGTCAGAGCGGGGCAGGCCGCGAGAGTTCCGCCGGTGGCCGGCGGCATACCGCCCGCACTATAAGATCTGCCGATGACGCCGAACCAGCCCGCCACCGCGCCGCCCAGCCGCTTCTGGGCCGACCTCGGGACCGACGATTTCGCCTCGCTCGACCTCGGCCGCACCATCGCCGTGCTGCCGGTGGCCGCCATCGAACAGCATGGCCCGCACCTGCCGCTGAGCGTGGACGCCGACATCGCCCGGGGGGTCCTGCAGGCCAGCCTGCCCCACCTGCCGGCCGATCTGCCGGCACTGTTCCTGCCGCTGCAGGCGGTGGGCTTCAGCCCGGAGCACCGGGCCTTTGCCGGCACCCTGAGCCTGTCGGTCGACACCCTGGTGCGCCTGTGGACCGACATCGCCGAGGGTGTGGCGGCCAGCGGCGTGCGCAAGCTGCTGATCTTCAACACCCATGGCGGCCAGGTGGGCGCGCTGGACCTGGTGGCGCGCGACCTGCGCGCCCGGCTGGACATGCTGGTCTACACCAGTAGCTGGTTCAACCTGCCGCTGCTGGACGCTGCCGGACAGGATGTGATGGCCCGCTTCCCGGCCCACGAGCACCGCTTCGGCATCCATGCCGGCGAGATCGAGACCGCCCTCATGCTGGCCCTGCACCCCGAGCGGGTCCGCATGGACCGGGCCGAGAACTTCCGCTCCAGCAGCGAGCAGCGGGCGCGCGACTTCGAGCTGCTGGGCAACGGCCGCAGCGCCAAGCTGGCCTGGCAGACCCAGGACCTGAACCCCTCCGGGGCGGTCGGCAATGCGGCTGCGGCCACCGCCGCCAACGGACAGGCCGTGCTCGACGCAGCCGGCCGTGCCCTGGCCCGCCTGCTGACCGAGATCGACCGGCTGCCGCCGGACACGCTCAGGCGTAGGTGATCCAGTCGGCCAGCGCCGGGTCGTCCAGGTGCGGCAGGGTGTTGTAGGTCAGCAGCGTGTGCCGCTTGGGGTTGAACTGGAACTCGGTCACCGCGCTGTTGCGGATGCGCATGTTCAGCTCGATGGTGGCCTCCGGGCTCATGCCCAGCACATGGCCCACCGCGGTCGAGATCGGCCCGCCGCTGGAGACGATCAACACCTTCTGGCCGTGGTGGCGGGCGCGCACATGGTCCAGTGCGCCGGTGATGCCGAGCACGAAATCCCGGTAGGTCGGCATGCCAGCCGGGCTCACGGTGCCGGCCATCCATTGCGTCAGGCCATCACGAAGCAGGCGGAAGTGGTGGCGGTAGAGCTCGGGGGTGTCGGGCCGGGCCAACGGGTGCGGGTGCACCGTGCGGATGACCGCATGGCTGTCGTACTCGTTCAGCCCTTCCCACACCAGCGGCTGCAGGTCGAGCCCGGCGCCTTCGGCAATGCCCTCCCAGGTCTGGGCATGGCGCCGCAGTGAACCCATCAGCACAGCGTCCGGCCGCCAGCCGCGCTGCGCCCAGTAACGGCCCAGCTGTACCGCCTGCCGGCGCCCGAGTTCGCTGAGCTGGTCGTAGTCGTCGGCACCGAACGAGGCCTGGCCGTGGCGCACAAGGTAGAGCTGTCCCATGCGGCGGATTCTGGGTCAGTGCCGGTGCTGCGATTTGTCCCGGCAGCGACTGCCGCATGCCGGCTGGCTGCACCGCAAGGCGCCGAAAACCTGCATTTTTCCCCTGCGAATGCGGGGTTGCCCGAACGAAGGCCTGTGCTTCAATGCGTGCATGTGCGCCTGCCCGGGAGACCCCCTTGTTTGACCTCGTCACCCTGCTGTCCATGCGGGTGGCCATCGATGCGCTGATCGTGGCGGCCTTCTGGGCCCAGTCGCGCCGGTACCCGGGCATCGGCGGTCCGGGCTGGTGGGCGGTGGCGTCGTTCCTGTCCATCCTGGGTTCGGGCGGACTCTGGCTGCGCAGCACCGGCTCGGTCTTCTGGGCCATCGTGGTCGGGACCAGCCTGATCGTGGCGAGCGCCTTCGCCGTCTGGTTCGGCCTGCGCAGCTACCTGGGCCTGCCGGTGCGGCGCTGGCACCTGTTCCTGGCCTGGCTGGGTGTTTTTGGTGCCTTCTGCGCATTGACCTATGGCGTGGACACTGCGCTGGGCCGCCAGATCGTGTTCTCTGCCACCGTGCTCGCCATCACCGTCGGCGGGCTGCGCGACCTGACCCGTGCCGAACGCGAGGCACCCCGCGTGCCGGAGCTGCGGGCGGTCCGCATGATCACCGTGTTCGAGCTGCTGACCATCGTGGCCTTTGCCATCTCGGTGCCGCTGCTGCGCTACACGCCGGACGAGGTGATGCCGGTCTACCTGTTCATCTTCCTGATGACGCTGCTGGTGCGCATGGCGCTCTACAACGCCCTGGTGTCGCACCGGTTGCGCGTCGAGGGCGATCGGGCCCGCCAGACGCTGCAGGTCCGGGAGGCCGACCAGCGCGCCCTGATTGAAAACCTCGGTGCCGGCGTGATGGTGTTCCGGCCGGACAACACGCTGGCCAGCATCAACTCGGCCGCCCGCCGCTTCCTCGGCTGGGGCAGCGGTGGCGCCAACCCGGCCCTGCCGGAGCCGACCTCGGGGGGCCACACCTGGCAGCTGCTGGGCGAGGGCGGTCAGCCGTTGCGCCGGCACGAGCTGCCCTTCGACCGGGTGCTGGCCACCGGCCTGCCGGCCCGCGACATCGTCATGGGTGTGCCGGTGGGCGAGGGGGGCGAGATCCGCTGGGCCCTGTGCAACGCCTATCCGGAGAACGGCACCGACGGCGGCCTGCGCCATGTGGTGCTGACCTTCATCGACATCACCTCGCTGCGCAACGCGCAGGGCGAACAGAAGGCCCTGCAGGCGCAGCTGGCCCAGTCCCAGAAGATGGAAGCGCTGGGCACCCTGGCCGGTGGCGTGGCGCACGACTTCAACAACATCCTGGCCGCCATCCTGGGCAATGCCGACCTGGCCCGCCAGGACCTCGGCGAGGCCCACCCGGCCAGCCAGAGCCTGGACGAGATCCGCACCGCAGCGCGCCGGGGCCGCGAGCTGGTGCGGCGCATCCTGGCGTTCAGCCGCCAGCAGCCGCTCGAACTGGTGGACACCGATCTGGCCCTGGTGCTGGCCGAGGCCTGCGCCCTGCTGCGCGCTGCGCTGCCGCCGCATGTGGAGCTGGTGCAGTCCAGCGGCGGCCCGGTGCCGCGCATCCTGGCCGACCCGACCCAGATCGGCCAGGTGTTCGTCAACCTCGGCACCAACGCGCTGCACGCCATGCAGTCCGGTGGCGGGCGGCTGGAGTTCCGCATCGACACCTTACCGGTGCAGCATCCGGCGGTCCCGCCGGAGCTGGCCCAGGTGTGCCGGCAGCGCCGGGTCGATGCGGTGCGGGTGCAGGTGGTCGACAACGGGTCGGGCATGGACGAAGCGGTGCGCCGGCGCATCTTCGAGCCCTTCTTCACCACCAAGGCGGTCGGGCAGGGCACCGGGCTGGGGCTGCCCATGGTGCTGGGCATCGTGCAGTCCCATGGCGGCGCCATCGACGTGCAGAGCCGGCTCGGCAGCGGCACCACATTCACCCTGCTGTTTCCTGCCTCAGCCGCCGCTGATCGCGGCACAATGAACGCCGCCAGCGCCCGGACCGCGGTCGCGCCGACCGCCTCAGCCGTTCCTCCACCCCTACCGAACGCCACCGCAGCGATGTCCGACACCTCTTCAACGCCGATGCCCCATGTCCTGTACCTGGACGACGACGACACCCTGGTGTTCCTGGTGCGCCGGCTGCTGGAGCGCCGGGGTTTCCGGGTGACCGCGTTCACCTCGCAGAGCGACGCGATCGAGGCGGTGCGTGCCGATCCCCAGGCCTTCGACCTGCTCCTGACCGACTACAACATGCCCGGCATGTCTGGGCTGGACGTCGCCCGGGCGGTGCTGGCACTGCAGCCCTCGCTGACCGTGGCGGTGGCGTCGGGCTACATCACCGACGAGATGCAGGCCGAGGCCAAAGCCGCCGGCGTGCGCGAGGTGGTGTTCAAGACCGACGCGGTCGAGACCTTCTGCGAGGTTGTCTCCCGGCTGGTCCAGCCGGCCGCCTGAAGCCCGGCCACAACCGGTCTCAGCGGACCGCCGACGGGCAGGTCAGCAGCACGGTGCCCCGGGGCGTGCCGATTGATACGGCCAGCGCCGGCTTGCGGTGATCGGTGTCGAGCGGGCAGCAGGGCGACATGCCCAGCGTCTGCAGCGCAGACTGCACCGCCGCCCCGTGCGCTCCGCCCAGGCGCAGGCCCTCCAGGTCCAGACCGGCCTCCGGCAGGCGGGTCGCCGGGTGGGTGGCGCCCCACTCGATCAGGGTCGGCAGCGCGCCATCGGCCAGCCGCCGCCCGTCATCGCGCACCGTGATGCGCCAGCTCAGCAGCCCTTGTGGGGTCGGCCGCGATGCTTCCAGCACCGGCCCGCGTTCCCAGCCTTCCCGGGCCAGCGCCGCCACCGCGGCATCGATGTCGGGCACCCGGGCCACCCAGTGGATCAGCTGTGGCCCGTGGCGGCGCAGCGAGGCCTGCAGATCGGCGTCGTCCAGATCGAACCAGCGCCGCAGCGGCGGCTGGCGCAGCGGGGAGGCGGCCGGGTCGATGGCGATGACCTCGAGGTAGGCGTCGGTCGCGCCGCCCAGCCGCAGCAGCCGGTTGTGGGTGCCGAACAGCGCATGCGCGCCGCCGGCGGCCGGCGTGACGCCCAGCACCGATTCGCACCAGGCCACGCCTTGTTCCAGGGTGGCCGCCCCCACCACCAGGTGATCGAGCTGCAGGCTCACAACGCCACCCGGCCCTGAACGCAGGTGACCGACTCGCCGCCGATCCACACCGTGCCGTCCGGCACCTGTTCCACATGCACCCGGCCGGCCCGGTTCAGGGCCGTGCCCTGTGCGGCCACATAGCGTTGCGGTGCCCGCCCGCTGCTGATCAGCCACTGCGCCAGCGCGGCGTTCAGGCTGCCGGTGACCGGGTCTTCGGTCAGGCCATTGTTGCCGGGGAAGAAGGCCCGGACCTCGAACAGCGAGTCCAGGCCGGCGGCCTGCGCACCCACCACGCCGACCTTGCCGCGCGGCCCCACGACGCCGATGTCCAGCCCCGCCAGCACCGCCGGGTCGGGGCGCAGCGCCAGCACCTGCTCCGCGCTGCCGAGCATGACGGCACGCCATCCCGGTCCGTTGTCGCACCAGCTGTGGGCCACGATCTCGCGTCGGTCCACGCCCAGGCCGCGGGCGATCAGGGCGACATCGGCCTCGTCGAGCGGACCGTCGCGGCGCAGCGGCGGCGCGGCAAAGGCCAGACGGGCGCCGTCGATGCGGATCGGCACCAGCCCCACGCCGCATTCCTGCACCAGGTGTTCGCCCCGGGGCCGGCCACCGGCCTGCAGCCAGGCGTGCGCCGTGCCCAGCGTGGGGTGGCCGGCGAACGGCAGTTCCCGTCCGGGGCAGAAGATGCGCACCCGGTAGTCGGCCTCGGGCACGGTGGGCGGCAGCACGAAGGTGCACTCCGACAGGTTGGTCCAGTCGGTGAAGGCCTGCATGGCCCCGGTGTCGAGGCCGGTGCCGTCCAGCACCACGGCCAGGGGGTTGCCCTTGTAGGGCGTGGCGGTGAAGACATCCACCTGGGCAAAGGCACGACCGTTCAGGGTCGTGGCAGGGTTCGGGTTCATGCGGTCACTCCGGGGGTCATGGGGCGGGCCACCGGGACGGCGGCCGGGCGGGGCAGCGCTTCGCGCACGGCGGCAGCCAGCGCAGCGATGCCCGAGCGTATCTGCTCTTCGCTGGCCGTCACAAAGCTCAGGCGCAGGGTGCGCGGGTCGGCCTGTCCGGCATGGAAGGCAGCCCCCGGCACATAGGCCACGCCCCGCGCCACCGCCTGCGGCAGCAGGGTGGTGGCGTCGAGCCCGTCTGGCAGCTTCAGCCACAGGAACATCCCGCCCCGGGGGGCGTTCCAGTGCACACCCAGGTCGGCCATCTCGGCCGACAAGGCATCCAGCATGGCCCGGCATTGCCGCTGGTACAGGGCCCGCACGGCAGGCACATGGCGTTCCAGGAAGCCGTCCTGGAGCACCTCGAAGGCCAGCCGCTGGTTGAAGCCGGGGGTGTGCAGATCGGCCGCCTGCTTGGCCTGCAGCAGCTTGGGGAAGAGGGCCTTCGGCGCCACCAGATAGCCCAGCCGCAGGCCGGGCGCCAGCACCTTGGAGAACGAGCCGAGGTAGAGGCAGCCGTCCGGGTGGCGTGCGGTCAGGGGGGCCGGCGGGGGCTGGTCGAACCAGAGTTCGCCGTAGGGGTTGTCCTCGATCAGGGGCAGGCCGATGCGCGCTGCCTTCTCCACCAGCGCCTGGCGGGCCGACTCGCCCAGGGTGCGGCCGGTCGGGTTCTGGAAGTTGGGCAGCACATACATGAACCGGGCACCCGGGCCGCGCACCGCCAGATCGGCGAGGTCGGGGCCATCGTCGGTGCAGGCCACGCCTTCCACCACCGGCTCCATGGGCGCGAAGGCCTGCAGGGCACCGAGGTAGGTCGGGGTCTCCACCAGCACGCGGCTGCCGGCATCGATCAGCACCTTGCCCACCAGATCGAGCGCCTGCTGGCTGCCGGTGGTGATGAGGACCTGCGCCGGGTCCACCGCCCAGGGCAGGTGGCGGGCCACCCATTCGCGCAGGGGCTCATGGCCTTCGCTGGCGGCGTATTGCAGCGCGGCGGGGCCGTCGCGTTCCAGCACCTCGGCGCAGGCCCGGGCAAAGGCATCGACCGGGAAGGTCCGTGGCGAGGGCAGGCCGCCGGCCAGGCTGATGATGCCGGGCTGGCCGGTGAGCTTGAGGATCTCGCGGATCACGGACGGGTTCATGCGCTCGGCGCGGCGCGCCAGGGTCCAGGGGGTGCTCATGCGGAGGGCTCCTTGAGGGGGATGTTGGAAGCAGGTTCGGGGGCAGGACGCTGGGCACGGCGGCCGGCCAGCACGGTGGCCACCACCGCGAGGCCGAACACCAGCGTCAGCCCGTCGATGGACTCGCCCAGCAGCGGCACCGCAGCGGCCATGCTCAGGAAGGGCTGCAGCAGCTGCAGCTGGCTCACCCGCAGCGCCCCGCCGAGGGCCAGCCCCCGGAACCAGGCGAAGAAGCCGGCCCACATCGAGAACACCGCCACATACAGCAGGGCCAGCCAGGCCGAGGGCGGCACGGCGTGTTCCGGCCAGGTGAGTAAGGCGCCGGGCAGGGTCAGCGGCAGGGCCATCACGCAGACCCAGCTGATGACCCGTTCGGCCCCCAGCGCCGGCGTCACCTGTGTGCCGCCGACATAGCCGACCGAGGCCGCCAGCACCGCACCGAGCAGCAGCAGGTCGGCCCAGGCCAGATCGAAGCCGCCGGCCTGCACCGCCCGGATCAGGCTGTAGGCCACCACCAGCGCGCTGCCCAGCGCGGCGAACATCCAGAAGCCCAGCCGTGCCCGCTGGTGCAGCAGCCACGCAGCTGCGGCGGCCGTGGCCAGCGGCAGCAGCGCCGTGATGACGGCGGCATGGCTGGCGGTCACATGGCGCAGCGCCCAGCCCAGCAGCAGCGGGTAACCGATCACGTTGCCCAGCAGCGACAGCCCCAGCGGGCGGCATTGCGCGGCGGTCGGCCGCGGTGCGCGGACCCAGGCCAGGTAGGCCAGCGACAGCAGCCCGGCCAGCGCGGCCCGGGCCCAGGTCACGAACCAGGGCGACAGGGCGGGCGCCTCGGCGCTGCCGGTGGCCAGCCGGGTGGCTGGCAACGTCAGGGCGAACACCGTGACCCCCACCAGGCCCAGCCACCAGCCGAGGCGGGCGTCGGCGGCGGAGGGCGGGGCGGCAGGCAAAGCGGTGGTGCTGGTGTTCATGCCGTCACTGTAGCCAGACCAACCAATACACAAGCAGTACAGTTGCGACATCACTTCCGAATCTGTATGGTCTGCATGCGCCATACACCCGACCCGCCGATGCTCACCAAGACCCCTGCCCAGTCGCTGTCCGAACAGCTCGCCGACCGGTTGGCCCACCGCATCCGTGACCGCCTGCTGGCGCCGGGCGCCCGCTTGCCGTCGGTGCGTGAATGCGCCCGGCTGCAGGGTGTGAGCCCGTCGACGGTGGTGTCGGCCTACGACAAGCTGCTGGCGCAAGGGCTGATCGATGCCCGCAAGAACCGCGGCTTCTTCGTGCGCGAACCGCGTGCGGCGCGGGCCGAGCCACCGGCCGCTGCCCGGCGGGAACAGCCGGTCCAGATCGATGCCACGGCCCTGATGCGCGGCATGTTCCACCGGGTCAGCGACAAGCCGCAGCCCGGCATGGGCGTGTTCCCGGCCGACTGGCTGGAAACCACGTTCATGCCGTCGGCCGTGCGCAAGCTGACCAGCGCCAAGGCCATCAACGAGGTGTCGCTGCACTACGGCGAACCGGCGGGGGACGCCGGCCTGCGGCAGGCGCTGGCCCGCAAGCTGGGTGACATGGGGCTGCCGCTGGACGCCGGGCAGATCGTCACCAGCGTGGGCGCCACCCATGCGCTGGACATCATCAGCCGGACCCTGCTGCGGCCGGGCGATCCGGTCATGGTCGAGGAGCCGGGCTGGGCGGTGGAATTCGCCCGGCTCGCCGCGCTGGGCGCCCGTGTGCTGCCGGTGCCGCGCGGGCCGGACGGCCCCGACCTGGCGACCATGGCGCGCTACTGCGAGGCGCACCGGCCCAAGCTGTATGTGAGCGTCAGCGTGCTGCACAACCCGACCGGCCATTGCCTGTCCCCGGCCAGCGCCCACCGGTTGCTGCAGCTCGCCGCACACCACGATTTCCATGTGGTGGAGGACGACACCTACAGCCACCTGGCACCGCCCCATGCCACGCGCCTGTGTGTGCTCGACGGCCTGCAGCGCACCCTGTACGTGGGCGGCTTCGCCAAGGTGCTGGCGCCGAACTGGCGCGTCGGTTTCCTGGCGGCGCCGGCCGCGCTGGTGGAGCCGTTGATCCACACCAAGATGCTCAGCACCCTGACCACGCCGGCCCTGCTGGAGAAGGCGCTGGCCCTGTGCATCGAGCAGGGTCAGCTGCGGCGCCACGCCGAGCGCCTGCGCGCCCGGCTGGATGTGGCCCGTGCCCGCAGCGTGCAGCTGGCCCGCGCGGCCGGATGCCGGTTCGTGGCCGAGCCGGCGGGTCTGTTCGGCTGGGTCGACACCGGCGTGGACACCGACGTGCTGGCCCAGCGCTTGCTGGACGACGGTTACATGGTCGCGCCCGGGGCGCTGTTCCATGCCGGTCGGCAGCCCTCCACCCTGATGCGGATCAACTTCGCCACCACGCAGGATGCCGCCTTCTGGCGCGTCTACAGCCGTCGCGTGGCCGAGTTCTGATCCTGGCAGCCGCCGGGGGCCGGCTCAGAGCCCGCCCAGTTCCTCCAGCCGTTCGGCGGCCGCCATCCACGCCTCCTCGACCTCCGCATGCCGTCGGGCCAGTTCGGTTGCCCGTGCCGGATCGGTCGCGTAGAGGTTGCCGCCGGCGAGCTGGCGGTCGATGTCGGCCTGCTCCGCTTCCAGCGCCGCCATCCGGGCCGGCAGCGCCTCCCGCTCGCGCTGCTCCTTGTAGCTGAGCTTGCGGCGCTGGGGTGCGGCACTTGCGCTGGTCTCGGTCCCGCCGGTGGTCACCGGAGCGGCGGCCGGGGGCGGAGTTGCCGGGCTGGCGGCTGCCCGTGCCGCGTCGTCCTGCCGCTGCAGCGCGGCCGATCGGGCCGACTGGGTCAGCCAGTCCTGCACGTCGCCCACATACTCGCGCCAGCGGCCACCCCCCTCGGCCACCAGCGTGCTGGTGACCACGTTGTCCAGGAAGCGCCGGTCGTGGCTGACCAGAAACACCGTCCCCTCGAATTGCTGGAGCAGGTCTTCCAGCAGGTCCATCGTCTCGATGTCGAGGTCGTTTGTCGGCTCGTCCAGCACCAGCACATTGGCCGGCCGTGCAAACAGCCGGGCCAGCAGCAGCCGGTTGCGCTCCCCGCCCGAGAGCGTGCGCACCGGGGCATTGGCCCGGGCCGGGGAGAACAGGAAGTCACCCAGATAGCTCTTGACATGGGTGCGGCGGTTGCCGATCTCGATCCACTCGCTGCCCGGGCTGATGAAATCTTCCAGCGTGGCTTCCAGATCGATCTGGTCGCGCATCTGATCGAAATACGCCACCTGCAGGTTGCTGCCGCGCCGCACCGAGCCGCTGTCCGGCTGCAGCTCGCCCAGGATCAGTTTGAGGAGCGTGGTCTTCCCCGCGCCATTGGGGCCGATCAGTCCGACCTTGTCGCCGCGCAGGATGGTGGTCGAAAAGTCCCGCACGATGGCGCGCGGCTGCCCGTCCGGTCCCGGGTAGGAAAGATTCACCTTCTCCAGCTCGGCCACGATCCGGCCGCTGGAGGCTCCGCTCGCCACCTCCAGCCGTACCTTGCCGACCGCATCGCGGCGTTGTGCACGCTGCTCCCGCAGACGCTCCAGCCGGGTGATCCGCCCTTGGGCACGGGTCCGTCGCGCCTCCACGCCCTTGCGGATCCAGACTTCTTCCTGTGCGAGCAGCTTGTCTGCCCGGGCATTGATCACGGCCTCCTGCGCCAGCTGCTCTTCCTTCAGCACCTGATAGCGCGCGAAGTTGCCCGGGTAACTGTTCAGATGCCCCCGGTCCAGCTCCACCATCCGCGTCGCGATCCGGTCCAGGAATGCGCGGTCGTGGCTGATGGTCACCACGCTCCCGGTGTACGCCAGCAGCAACTCCTCCAGCCACTGGATGCTGTCCAGATCCAGGTGGTTGGTGGGCTCGTCCAGCAAGAGCACATCCGGCCGGCTGACCAGCGCCTGCGCCAGAGCCACCCGCTTGCGGTTGCCGCCTGAGAGCGAGCCGACCACCGCTGCGCCGTCCAGATGCAGCCTGTCCAGCGTTTCGCTGACCCGCTGCTCCCAGTTCCACGCATCCAGGGCCTCGATCCGGCTCTGCAACGCATCCAGATCGACACCTGCGGGGTGCGCCAGGTACAGATCACGCGCCTCCCGCGCGTCCCGCAGCCCTTCGCTGGCCGCCTCAAAGACAGTGGAGCCCAGATCCAGCGTGGGTTCCTGCGGGACATAAGCAATGCGGACCCCGCTCTGCACCGAGATGTCGCCATCGTCGACCTTGTCGCAACCCGCAAGAATCTTCAGCAGGGACGACTTGCCGGTCCCGTTGCGCCCGATCAGCCCGACCCGCTCCCCGCTCTCGAGGGAAAAGTCGGTGTGGTCCAGCAGCGGCACATGGCCAAAAGCCAGCTGGGCCCGCTGGAGGGAGATGAGAGCCATGGAGATCCTGTTGGTGACGGCCTTGCCTGCCTATAAGAAGAGACCTGGCCGGAGATGACTGACTCTCACCGGCGTTGGAGCGCCGACGAAAGACACGGCCCCGATTATCAAAGACGGCGGAAAGCTCGGCCTGCAGGGAAGACGGCGCTCCCCGCGGCGTGCCCGACCCACCTGTGGCCCAGGAACGATCTACTCGGTGCTGGCAACGACAAGCGCGACCCGCACAACTTTTTTTGCGGAGCTTTGACAGGAGGCCAAAATCTGGCATATACTGCAGGGCTTCGCTGATCACAACGCAGCAGACAAAGCGGCAAACGCCGCATCCGCAAGGAATGTCTGCACTGCAAGACTGGCGAAGGCCGATGCAGATCGGAGTGCTGAAAAAACTTCTTCAAAAGTTTTGACAGCGACGAAAAATCTGTGTCATAATACGAGGCTCTGCTGATCGCAGCGGGGCGCAAGACAAGACGGTGAGCTGAAGCTGACCGGTGTCTTGAGGATCATTAAAAACATACAGCCGATAAGCGTGGGCGTTTGAGGGCGATTGCCAAGACTCTTCGGAGTCGAGTCGCAAGACTTTAAACGCTCATGAGAATAGAAGTGAAGTTCACTTCAATTCCGTTTTTATGAGTAATTTCAAGATCGAACTAAAGAGTTTGATCCTGGCTCAGATTGAACGCTGGCGGCATGCTTTACACATGCAAGTCGAACGGTAACAGGCCGCAAGGTGCTGACGAGTGG
>PNNC01000188.1 GCA_013824015.1 Polaromonas sp. | reverse complement strand
TTTGCAGATGACTTCGAACTCTTCCGAGTTGTAGGCAATGCCGCCGCCGGTGCCGCCCAGCGTGAAGCTGGGGCGGATCACCGTCGGGAAACCCAGCGTCTTCTGCACGGTCCAGGCCTCTTCCATGCTGTGGGCAATGCCCGAGCGCGCCGAGCCCAGCCCGATCTTGGTCATCGCGTCCTTGAACTTCAGCCGGTCTTCGGCCTTGTCAATCGCCTCGGGCGTGGCGCCAATCAGCTCGACCTTGTACTTGTCGAGCACGCCGTTGTGCCAGAGGTCCAGCGCGCAGTTGAGCGCGGTCTGGCCGCCCATGGTTGGCAGGATCGCGTCGGGGCGCTCCTTGGCGATGATTTTTTCAACCGTCTGCCAGGTGATGGGCTCGATGTAGGTGACGTCGGCCGTGGCCGGGTCGGTCATGATGGTCGCCGGGTTGCTGTTGATCAGGATGACCTTGTAACCTTCCTCACGCAGCGCCTTGCAGGCCTGCACACCGGAATAGTCGAACTCGCAGGCCTGGCCGATGATGATGGGGCCGGCGCCGATGATGAGGACGCTTTTAATGTCTGTTCTTTTAGGCATTTGATTTCGCAGCAAACTGCTGCAGCTGGATTTGAATGCGGATATTCCGGATGAGAACGAAGAAACCAACAACCCCAATGGCCAGGCTGCTCAATCCAATCGTTACCAAAATAGCGAGATCGATTTCAGTACCAAAGATGGCTCCGCGAAGCCGTGTTTTTTCTGCAAAGTTGGTAAGTACAAAACCCAGACCGATGCTTGCGGCCAATAGCGCCATCACAAACAGGTACGCGCCCGGTGCCAATCCGGAAATCTTCCCATCAGAGGTATCTACAAACGCAACTACAGATTGCGAGTCGTCTGGCCTCCTTAGCCAAGCGACCAGACGCTGTCCTTTGTATACATGGGGTCGACCCGACATCGCTTTAACGTGAATGATCTCACCGTCTGAACGAAATGTGAAACTCGCGCTATCGAGAGAGTTCCCGGCAGGGTGGTAAACGTAATTCAAAACCTCGTCAACAATGAACTCGACGAGATGAGAATCGCCTGAAACCACTTGCCTTGATCTCAGGTTACCGATATCTCCCACGTCAGCCACGCGCTTTCTCCATCAGCGCCGTGAAACGATCAAACAAATACGAAATGTCGTGCGGGCCGGGCGAAGCTTCCGGGTGACCCTGGAAGCAGAAGGCCGGCTTGTCGGTGCGGGCCAGGCCCTGCAAGGTGCCGTCGAACAGGCTGATGTGGGTCGGGCGCAGATTCGCCGGCAGGGTTTTTTCGTCGACCGCAAAACCGTGGTTCTGGCTGGTGATGCTGACGCGGCCGTTGTCCAGGTCTTTGACCGGGTGGTTGGCACCGTGGTGGCCGAACTTCATCTTGAAGGTTTTTGCGCCGCTGGCCAGGGCCATGATCTGGTGACCCAGGCAGATGCCGAAGGTCGGGATGCCGGTGTCGATCAGCTCACGCACCGCGGCGATCGCGTAGTCGCAGGGCTCCGGATCACCCGGGCCGTTGGCCAGGAAGATGCCGTCGGGTTTGAGCTTGAGGATGTCGGCCGCCGGCGTCTGCGCCGGCACCACGGTGATGCGCGCGCCGCGCTCGGCCATCATGCGCAGGATGTTTTTCTTGACCCCGAAGTCAAAGGCCACCACATGAAACTTCGGCGTGATCTGCACGCCATAACCGGCGCCCAGTTTCCATTCGGTCTGGGTCCACTCGTAGGTCTGCTTGACCGACACCACCTTGGCCAGGTCCAGGCCGGCCATGCTGGGCGCGGCCTTCGCGGCGGCGACGGCCTTGTCCCTGGCGGCCTGGGTGACTTCTTCGCCGGCCGGCAGCGCCAGGATGCAGCCGTTTTGCGCGCCCTGGGTGCGCAGGTGGCGTGTCAACTGGCGCGTGTCGATGCCGGCGATGGCGACGGTGTTTTCCTTGACCAGGTAGTCGGTCAGGGTCATGTCCATGCGGAAGTTGGAGGCCAGCAGCGGCAGGTCCTTGATGATCAGGCCGGCGGCGTGGACCTTCTCCGCTTCGACGTCTTCGGCATTGATGCCGTAGTTGCCGATGTGCGGGTAAGTCAGCGTCACGATCTGCTGGCAGTAGCTCGGGTCGGTCAGGATTTCCTGGTAGCCGGTCATCGCGGTGTTGAACACCACTTCACCGACGGTGGCGCCGGCAGCGCCTATGGAATTGCCGATAAAGACCGTGCCGTCTGCGAGCGCCAGGATGGCGTGCGGGTTATTTCCCTGAAGAGACAAAAGCACTGGGTTCTCCGGATGGTTTACGGTTCGCCCAAGCGTGCACAAGAAACGTCTCGGTCAGACTCTTGCGGGTTGCTTTTGTGAGGGGGTTGGCTTGGTATGCGCTGGGCGAAACTGTGTTTTGAAAAGCCACTGATTATAGCTTGAGGATGACACCGCTCTTTATGCGTTTGTGACATGGGCCCCTGCATGGGCCGGTCGCGCGGCACTGCTGGACTCAGCAGCGCCCGACCAGCGAACTCGCGTACAGACAGATCGCTGCCGCGGCGGCCACGTTCAGCGACTCCTCCCCACCGGGCTGAGCGATGCGCACTGTCAGGCTGGCCCTGGCCATCAGCTCATCGCCGACGCCCTGCCCTTCATGGCCCATGGCCCAGGCGCAGGGCATGGGCAGGGCCTGCTGGTGCAGAAAACCGCCGTGATGGGAGCTGGTCACCAGCACCGGCACGGCCAGGCCATCGAGGTCTTGCGGCGCCAACCCTTCGATCAGCTGCAGCGCGAAATGCGCCCCCATGCCGGCGCGCAGCACCTTGGGTGACCACAAGGCCGCCGTGCCCTTGAGCGCCAGCACCTGGCGGAATCCAAAGGCGGCGGCGCTGCGCAACATGGCGCCGACATTGCCGGCGTCCTGCACCCGGTCCAGGATCAGCGAGGCGGCGCCGGGTGCCAGCGCCGCTGGCGCCGGCAGGTCCAGCACAAACCCCATGCGCGCCGGCGACTCCAGCCCGCTGATGTCAGCCATCAGCGGGTCGGGAATCACTATGGTTTTGGTAGCAGCCTGCGCCCATTCGGCAGGGGCCAGCGGCCAGAATGATTCACAAAAGATGGCGACCGCGGGCTGTATGCCACGGGCCAGCGCGGCACGGCACAGGTGGTCACCTTCGAGCCAGACCCGGCCCTGCTTGCGGTAGGCGGTGTTGTCCTGCGACAGCCTGCGCAGGTCCTTGAGCAGGGTATTGTCGCGGGACGTGACCAGAACGGGCGCGCCGGCGCTCAACGCAAAACCTCGGCGACGGGGCTGAAAGAGCGGCGGTGCTGCGGGCAGGCGCCGTGTTCGCGCAAGGCCGCCAGATGCTCCGCCGTGCCATACCCCTTGTGGCCGGCAAAACCGTATTGCGGGTACTCGAGGTGGAACTGCTCGCACCAGCGGTCGCGGTGCACCTTCGCGAGGATGGAGGCGGCAGAGATGGCCGGGATCAGCGAATCGCCCTTGACGATGGCTTCGGCGAGGATGCTCAGCGTCGGCAGCCGGTTGCCGTCCACCAGCACCTTCACCGGTTTGAGGCGCAGGCCCTCGACCGCGCGCCGCATCGCCAGCATGGTGGCCTGCAGGATGTTGAGGCTGTCGATTTCTTCCACCGTGGCCATCGCGATCGAGCAGCACAGCGCCTTGGCGCGGATTTCGTCGTACAGCTTTTCACGGCGCAGCGCGGTCAGCACCTTGGAGTCGGCCAGGCCCTTGATCGGCTGCAGGTCGTCCAGGATCACCGCTGCGGCCACCACTGGGCCGGCCAGCGGCCCGCGCCCCGCCTCGTCCACGCCGGCCCAGAGGCCCGGCGTGTCCCAGGAAAGCATGACCTGTTCAGCCTGCAAGAATGTTCTGGATCGCATCGGTGGCTATTTTCGCGGTATCGCGCTGCAATTCCTCATGCAGCTTTGTAAATCGTTGTTCGAGGACGGTGATTTTGTCGGGCGCCGAGATTTTCGCATCCAGCCACTGCAACACGCCAGCGGCCAGCGCTCGCGGGGTGGCCGCGTCCTGCAGCAGTTCCGGCACCACAAAATCGCGGCACAGGATGTTGGGCAGGCCGACCCAGGGCTGCAGCTTCTTGCGCCGCATGATCTGCCAGGACAGCCAGTTCATGTTGTAGGCAATCACCATGGGGCGCTTGTACAGCGCCGCCTCCAGCGTGGCCGTGCCGCTGGCAATCAGGGTCACATCACAGGCCGCCAGCGCGCTGTGGGACTGGCCGGAAAAAATCTGTACATGGGCCAGCATGCCCGCCGCCTGCGCGCACTGCTCGATCTGTGCACGCAGGGCCGGAACCGCAGGCACGATGATTTTGATAGCTGGATGCGCTTGCCGGACAAGGGCTGCAGCCTGAAAGAAGCGATCAGCCAGGTAATCGACCTCGGAGCGGCGGCTGCCCGGCAGCAGCGCCAGCACGAGATCCTCCGGCAACAGGCCCAGTTGCCGCCGCGCCGCCGCCTGATCCGGTTGCAGGGGAATCACATTGGCCAGCGGATGCCCGACATAGGTGGCCGCGATGCCGTGCTGCGCCAGCAAGGCCGGCTCAAAGGGAAAAATGCAGAGCACATGGTCCACGCTGCGCCGGATTTTCTCCACCCGTTCGGCACGCCAGGCCCAGACTGCGGGGCTGACGAAATGCACCGTCCGGATGCCGGCCGCCTTGAGGTCGGCCTCCAGATCGAGGTTGAAATCGGGTGCATCGACGCCGATGAAGACATCGGGCCGTTCCGTCAGCAGTTTCTGCCTGAGTTGCGTACGGATGCCGACAATCTCGCGGTAATGCCGCAACACCTCGACATAACCGCGCACCGCCAGCTTTTCGCTGGGCCACCAGGCCTCGAAACCACGCCGTACCATTTGCGTGCCGCCAATGCCGCCGGCCCGCAGTTGCGGCCAGCGCGCGCGAAAACCGTCCAGCAGCAGCCCGGCCAGCAGGTCGCCGGAGGTTTCACCGGCCACCAGGGCGAACGACGGAGAGGTCGGGGAACCAGCCACTCCACGGGCCGGCAGAGAGCTGCTTGCGTGCGGCACGACGGGCCTAACGCACAATGCCGCGTTGCGGCGAAACGGCGGCGAGAAAAGAGACCATCATCGCCACGTCAGGCGCGGCTTCCGGCGTCTTCTCCGCCAGGCCGGCGATCCGTTCGCGCGCCTGTTCCAGCGTCAGGTCGTCGCGGTAGATGGCCTTGTGCATGGCCTTGACGGCGGCGATGCGTTCTGCAGAAAACCCGCGCCTGCGCAGGCCTTCGTAATTCATCGACCGGGCGGCCGCCGGGTTGCCCGACACCATCGCGAACGGCGGGACTTCGGCCAGCAGCGTGGTGCCCATGCCGGTCATCGCATGCGCGCCTATCCTCACGAACTGATGGACGTTGGTGTAGGCGCCCATGATGGCAAAGTCGCCCACGTGCACATGGCCCGCAATCTGCGCGTTGTTGGCGAAGGTGGTGTTGTTGCCGACCTGGCAGTCGTGCGCCAGATGGGTGTAGGCCATCATCCAGTTGTCGTTGCCCAGGCGGGTGACACCCGCGTCCTGCGCGGTGCCAATGTGGTAGGTGCTGAATTCGCGGATGGTGTTGCGGTCGCCGATCACCAGCTCGCAGGGCTCGCCCGCGTACTTCTTGTCCTGCGACACCGCACCCAGCGAAACGAAGTGGAAGATGCGGTTGCCCTGGCCGATGGTGGTGCGGCCTTCGATCACGCAGTGCGCGCCGACCGAGGTGCCGGCACCGATGCGGACATGGGGACCGATCACGGTGTAGGGACCGACGCTGACGCTGCTGTCGAGCTCGGCCGCGGGATCGACCAGCGCGGTGGAGTGAATGCCTGTCACGGAAGCGCTTTCGCTGTCTGGCTCAGGCGATGGTGCGCATGGTGCACATCAGTTCGGCCTCGCAGGCCATGTTGTCGTCCACGCGGGCCACGCCCTTGAACTTGAACACACCGGCCTTGAGCCGCTCCAGCGTGACGTCCATGATCAGCTGGTCACCCGGCTCCACCGGCCGCTTGAAACGCGCGCCGTCAATGCCGGCAAAGTAATACACCGTCTTCTCGTCAGGCGTGATGCCCTGCATGTCAAAGGCCAGCAGCGCCGCGGCCTGCGCCATGGCTTCGAGCATCAGCACACCCGGCATCACGGGCCGGTGCGGAAAATGGCCGGTGAAAAACGGCTCGTTCATGGTGACGTTTTTCAGCGCCTTGATGCGTTTGCCCTTTTCGAGTTCGAGCACCCGGTCCACCAGCAGGAAGGGGTAGCGGTGCGGCAGCTGCTTGAGGATTTGGTGGATGTCCATCATGATTTTTCGGGGTTCTTTCGAGAAGCGGTGGCGGTGGTCTGCTCCATCAGCTTGAGGCGTTCACGCAATCCGTGAAGCTGTTTGAGCGTGGCGGCATTTTTTTCCCAGCTCGCATTGTCGTCGATGGGAAACAGCCCGGTGTAATGCCCCGGCTTGCGGATGGAACGTGTGACCACCGATGCCGCCGAGACATGCACGTGGTCGGCCAGGCTCAGGTGCCCCAGCACCACCGCGCCGCCGCCGACGGTGCAGTGAGCGCCTATGCTGGCGCTGCCCGCCACGCCGACGCAGCCGGCCAGCGCGCTGTGCCGGCCGATGTGGACGTTGTGGCCGATCTGGATCAGGTTGTCGAGCTTGACGCCATCCTCAATCACCGTGTCCTGCAGGGCGCCGCGGTCAATGCAGGTGTTGGCGCCGATTTCCACGTCGTTGCCGATACGCACCGCGCCGAGCTGCTCGATTTTTTCCCACGCCCCGTTGTTCGGCGCAAAGCCGAAACCATCGGCGCCGATCACCACGCCCGGATGCACGATGCAGCGCTCGCCGATGACGCAGCCGTCCGCCACCGTGACACGCGCCGCCAGCCGCGTTTGCGCGCCGATCACCACGTCGCGGCCGATCACGCCATGCTCGCCAATGCGGGCACCCGCCCCCACCACGGCATGCGCGCCAATGCAGGCAAACGCGCCAACCGACACGTCCGGCGCGAGCCGGGCCGAAGGGTCAACAAATGCCGTCGGATGAATACCCGTTGCCGCAGCAAACTGGTGGCTTTTTTTCCAGAGCTGGGTGATGCGGGCGAAATAGAGATAGGGATCGCCGACGACGATGCAGGCACCGCGCAGTGCCGCCACCGGCTCTGCCTGCGGGCCGACCACCACACAGGCTGCGGCCGACTGGGCCAGCTTGCCCTGGTATCTGATGTGGCTCAGGAAGCTGAGTTCGGCGGGGCCGGCGGATTCGAGGGGCGCGAGCCGCTGGATCAGGACATCCGGGTCGCCGACCAGCCTGGCGTCAAACTCACCGGCCAGCGATGCAACGATGTCCCCGAGTCTGAGCGTCACGCCGGACCTGTGATCAATGCTTATCTGGCAGCGTTGAGCGCCCTGATGACCTTGTCGGTGATGTCGTGCTTGGGATTGGCGTACACCGCCTCCTGCAGCACCAGGTCGTATTTTTCGGTTTCGGCAACCGTTTTGACCACCTTGTTGGCACGCTCGATCACCTGTTGCAGTTCCTCGTTCTTGCGTGCATTGAGGTCTTCCTGGAATTCGCGGCGCTTGCGCTGGAAGTCGCGGTCCTGCTCGACCAGCTGCTTTTGACGCGTGGCGCGCTGGCTTTCGGACAGGGTCGGCGCTTCGCGCTCAAACTTGTCGGCCAGTGTTTTCAGCTGGGTACCGAGATCACCAAGCTCTTTTTCACGCTTGCCGAACTCCTGCTCGAGCTTGGCCTGGGCCGCCTTGGCGCTGTTGGCCTCGCGGAAGATACGGTCAATGTTGACAATGCCGATCTTGAACTCCTGCGCCGCCGCAGCGCAGGTGACCAGTGCCATCGCGGCAGCCAGAAACAACTTGGATGGGAAATGCTTCATTAGAACGATGTACCAATCTGGAATTGCAATTTCTGGATTCTATCTGTTGGGGTTTTGCGCAGCGGATTGGCAATTGCCAGGCGCAGGGGCCCGAGCGGGGAGATCCAGCTGATACCGATACCCACGGACGTGCGCAGGTCACCCAGGCTGTATTTCTGGTTTTCACCAAACACATTGCCGGCGTCCACAAAGCCGAACAGGCGCAGGGTCCGGTCGTTGCCGGCGCCTGGGAATGGCGCCAGAATTTCGGCGTTCAGCGTGATCTTTTTCGGTCCGCCGATGGAGTTGCCCTGGGCATCGCGGGGGCCGAGGGTGCCCGGCTCGAAGCCACGCACCGATCCCAGGCCACCCGAGTAGGAATTCTTGAACACCGGGAACGGCTGGCCGTTCAATCCCTTGCCCCAGCCGAGTTCGCCGTTCAGCGCAACCGTGAACTGCTTGTTCAGCGGAATGTACTGCTGCACCTGGTAGTTGCCACGCAGGAAACGGGCATCACCGGCAATACCCCAGTCGCCATAAGCGCGCTGGAAGGTACCCTTGCTCGGGACCAGGGCACTGTCCCGGTCATCCCGTGACCAGCCGATGGTCAGCGGCACCGAATTGCTCTTGGCACCGAAGGTGCGGATGTAATCCTGGTAAACCACTGGCAGGACAGGACCGGAAATATCGATCTGCTCCACGCCGATGCCGAAATAAACCGTGTCCACCTCGCTGAAAGGCACGCCGAAACGCACGCTGCCGCCGGTGGTTTTCAGGGCATAGTCACCGCCCTGGCTGTCGTAGGGCCGGGATGTGCGCGAGTAGATGTCAAAGGTGCGCGAGATGCCGTCGGTCGTGAAATAGGGGTCCACCGTGCTCAGCACAAACTGCCGGTTGTATTTGCCGGTGTTGACTTCCAGGCCCAGGTAGTTGCCGGTGCCAAACGCATTTTCCTGCTTGAAGCCGAAGATCAGCGACAGCTTCTCGGCGCTGGAGTAACCCGCGCCCAGCTGCAGGTTGCCGGTCGGTTTTTCAACCACCGTCATATTCAGGTCGACCTGGTCCGGCGTGCCGGGCACTTCCTGGGTGTCGATGTTGACCTCGGTGAAATAACCCAGGCGGTCCACGCGGTCGCGCGAGAGGCGGATCTTGTCGCCGTCATACCAGGACGCCTCGAACTGTCGAAACTCCCGGCGAACCACTTCATCGCGCGTGCGGTTGTTGCCGCTGATGTTGACCCGTCGCACATAGGCACGGCGCGAGGGATCACCCTGCAGCACAAAAGCCACGCGGTTGTTGGCACGGTCGATTTCGGGCTTGGCCTCGACCTTGGCAAAGGCAAAACCAAAACTGCCGTAGTACTCGGTGAAGGCCTTGACGGTCTGCGCCACCTGATCCGCGTTGTAGGCATCCCCGGGCTTGATGGCGACCAGGGTTTTGAATTCTTCCTCACGCTCAAGGAAATTGCCCTCCAGCTTCACGCCGGAGACGGTGAAACGTTCACCTTCGGTGATGTTGAGCGTGACGGAGATGTCCTGCTTGTTCGGCGAAATGGCCACCTGGGTGGAATCGACCTTGAACTCGAGGTAGCCACGCGTCAGGTAGTAAGACCGCAGGGTTTCAATGTCGGCATTGAGCTTGGCGCGCGAATACTGGTTGGACTTGGTGTACCAGCTGAGCCAGCCACCGGTGTTCAGGTCAAACAGGCCGCGCAAGGTGGACTCGCTGAAGGCCTTGTTGCCGACGACGCGGATTTCCTTGATCTTGGCAATATCACCCTCAATCACGCTGAAGGTGATATTGACGCGGTTGCGCTCGATCGGGGTGACGGTGGTCAGCACTTCAGCGCCGTAGAGGCTGCGGTTGATGTACTGGCGCTTGAGTTCCTGCTCGGCACGGTCGGCCAGGGCCTTGTCGAAAGGCCGTCCATCGGTCAGTCCGATGTCGCGCAGCGCCTTTTTCAGCACTTCCTTGTCAAATTCCTTGGTGCCGACGAAGTCGACATCGGCCACGGTCGGCCGCTCTTCCACGATCACCACCAGCACGTCGCCGCTGACTTCCAGGCGCACATCCTTGAACAGACCCAGCCCGAACAGCGCGCGAATGGCGCTCGCTCCCTTGTCATCGTTGTAGGTTTCGCCCACACGAAAGGGAAGCGAGGCAAAAATGGTTCCCGGCTCCACGCGCTGCAATCCTTCCACGCGGATGTCGCGCACGGTGAAGGGATCCACGGCCCAGGCGGCTTGCGCGATCAGAAAGCTGGCCACCATCGCGGAAACGCTGCGGAGCTTGAATCGTTTGATTTGTTTTTGCATGAAAAATATGGAATTAACCCAAAAGCCGGGTGACATCGTTAAACAGGGCAACAGACATCATGCCCAGCAGGATGGCAACGCCACCGCGCTGCAACCGGTCCATCCAGGCGTCAGACACGCTCTTGCCGGTGATCGCCTCCCAAAGATAATACATCAGGTGCCCACCGTCCAGAACCGGCAGCGGCAGTAAATTGAGCACGCCCAGGCTGACGCTGATCAGCGCCAGAAACAGCAGGTAAGCGCTCCAGCCTATGCTCGCCGACTTGCCGGCGTAATCAGCGATCGTCAACGGACCACTGAGGTTTTTCAGGGATGCCTCGCCGATCAGCATCTTGCCCATCATCTTGAGCGTCAGCACCGACACCTCCCAGGTGCGTACCGCGCCGTTCCACAGGCCATCGAGCGGGCCGTAACGCACCGTCACCATTGCCGGGGGCGTGCCCACATAGGCGCTGATGCGGCCGACAGACTGGCCGCCCTCCTCCCGGATCTCCGGTGCGACCGGCAGCTGCAGGGTCTGCCCGCCCCGCACGATCTGCCAGCTCTGTACGCCTTTGGCGTTGCGTATGGTTTCGCGCAGCTGCTGGCCGTCGACGATGGCCCGGTCACCGATGCGTTGCACCACGTCGTCGGCGCGCAGGCCGGCTTTTTCTGCGGCGCCTCCAGGCATGACCTCGCCGATCACCGCTTGCGTCCAGGGGCCGAGAATGCCGATTTTCCTGAAAAGCTGCGCATCGGCATCGGCGGCATTGAGCTGTCCCAGCGGCAACAGCACGCTGCGGGTCGCCGTGACCGTGCCACCGGTGGACTCGCCGACACCGTCGGTGACCTGCAACTGGACGTCGCGCCCGCCCAGCGCCGCGCGGGTCAGGCGCCAGCGCAGGTCCTCGAAGGAGCGAACCGGCTCCAGCGTTTCACCGTCCAGGGCGGCCTGCTGGACCCGTTCACCACCGCGCAGGCCGGCACGCTCGGCGATGGAGCCGGCCACCGGACTGGCCAGCACCGGCTGCGGCTCCTGCATGCCGCTCCAGTTGACGACGGCGTACAGGACGATGGCCAGCAGCAGGTTGGCGGCCGGGCCGGCAGCCACAATCGCCGCGCGCGCGCCCAGCGGACGGTTGTTGAACGCCAGATGGCGCTCGGCCGGATCGACCGGGCCCTCGCGTTCATCCAGCATCTTGACGTAACCGCCCAGCGGCAACATGCCGATGGAAAATTCGGTCGGCCGGTTTTTCAGCCGCCAGCTGTAGATCGGCTTGCCGAACCCCACCGAGAACTTCAGCACCTTGACGCCGCAGGCCACCGCCACGCGGTAGTGGCCGTACTCGTGGATGGCAATCAGGATGCCCAGCGCAACAACAAAGGCGACCAAGGTCAGCATGGCAATACTCCGGTCAGGTGGTCAGGTTCGCAGCCAGGCCGGTCGCCACCGCGCGCGACCGCTGGTCCAGTTCCAGCAAATCCCCGATGCCGCGAATGGCGGACGCAAACACTGCGTCCAGCGTCGCGCGGTTCACGGCATGAATCTGGTCGAAGCGTATCCGTTTTTCGAGAAAAGCCGCGACCGCCACTTCATTGGCCGCATTCAGCACGGCCGTGGTGCCTGCCGGCGCGTCCAGCACCTCCCAGGCCAGCGGCAGGCCGGGAAACAGCGCGTCGTCGGGCACCGAGAAGGTCATGGTGGCCAGCGCCCGGAAGTCGAGCGCCTGGGCGCCCGAACTGATCCGGCCGGGCCAGGCCAGCCCGTAGGCAATCGGCACCCGCATGTCGGGCGTGCCGAGCTGGGCCACCACCGAGGTGTCGCGGTACTGGACCATCGAATGGATGATGCTTTGCGGATGGATCACCACCTCGATCTGCGCCGGCGCCAGTCCGAACAGGTAACGCGCCTCGATCACTTCGAGCGCCTTGTTCATCATGGTGGCGGAATCCACCGAAATTTTCCGCCCCATGACCCAGTTCGGGTGGGCACAGGCCTGCTCCGGCGTGACGTCGCGCAGGCTGGCCGGCGCACGGGTACGGAACGGGCCGCCGGAGGCGGTCAGGATGATCTTGTCAATCCGCTCGGCCCAGGCCGCCGGGTCCTCGGGCAGGGACTGGAAAATCGCCGAATGTTCACTGTCGATCGGCAGCAACTGGGCGCCGCCCTCGCGCACCGCCTGCATGAAGACCTCGCCGCCGACCACCAGGGCTTCCTTGTTGGCCAGCAGCAGGCGTTTGCCGGCCCGCGCGGCCGCCATGCAGGCGCCCAGTCCCGCGGCGCCGACGATGGCCGCCATCACGGTGTCGACACGTTCGTCGGACGCTATGATTTCAAGAGCATTGTTTTCAAGCAGGACATGGGTCGACAGCCCATTTGCCTTCAATTTTTCGGCCAGATCGCGGCCATGCGGGGCGCTCGCCATGACGGCATAGGCCGGCCGGAAGCGCAAACACTGCGCCAGCATCAGTTCGGTCTGGGTGGACGCACTGAGGGCAAACACCTCGAAGCGGTCGGGATGGCCGGCGATCACATCCAGCGTGTTGACGCCGACCGAGCCGGTCGAGCCCAAAACGGTAACGCGTTGTTTCTGCAGGGTCATGGGCGCCGGATCAGACGGTCACGAGCATCAGGGCCAGCGGCAGCACCGGCACCAGGGCATCAACGCGGTCCAGCACGCCGCCATGGCCGGGCAGCAGGCCGCTGGAATCCTTGGCGCCGGCACTGCGCTTGACCAGGGATTCGACCAGATCGCCGACCACGCTGAAAGCCGCCAGGAAAATCATGGCCAGCAAGGTCACCGGCAGGCCGTACTGCGCGGCCAGGCGTGCATAAAGGCTGTTCCCGGTGCTGTCCAGCGCCACCCAGGCGATACACAGCACCAGCACGCCCACCATGCCACCCCAGACCCCCTCCCAGCTTTTGCCCGGGCTGATCGCCGGCGCCAGCTTGCCCTTGCTGAAACGCCCGCCCAGCCCCTTGCCGGCAAAGTAGGCGCCGATATCGGCGACCCAGACCAGCAGCAGCAGGGACAGCAGGAATTCAATGCCCATGAAACGCGCCTGTGCCACCGCCAGCCAGGCCAGCCACAGCGCCAGCACGCCCACCACCAGCCGGACCGGGCGCGGAATGCGGGGCCAGCCGGCCACGCCACCACGCAGCAGCCAGGCACCGACCAGCACCCAGGCAGCGCCCGCCAGACGCCACAGCAGCGGCAAGGGCTGCTCCAGCATGCCCAGGTCCCAGGACATGGCGCACATCAACACGCAAGCGAAGCCGGCCCCCAGCGAGGCCATCGGCCCGTAGCCGTTCAGACGGCCCCATTCCCAGGCGCCGGCGGAGATCAGCACCACGGCGAGGGCGCCAAACGGAACAGGGGTCGGATAAAACAGCGCCGGCAGCAGGATGGCCAGCAGCACGAGGGCGGTAATCACGCGTTGCTTGAGCATCAGGCAGCTTTCACGGTGGAAGATGGGGTGGCGGGCGCGAGCTGGCCGGAGGTCTTGCCGAAACGCCGCTCACGGCTGGCATACACCGCCAGCGCTTCATCAAGCGCGGCATCGTCGAAATCGGGCCAGAGCTTGTCCGAGAAATGCAGCTCGGAATAAGCGGCCTGCCAGAGCAGGAAATTGCTGATGCGCAGTTCACCGCCGGTGCGGATCAGCAGGTCCGGATCCGGCACATGGGCCAGCGCCAGCGCGCGGTCCAGCGCCATCTCAGTGATCTCCTGGCCGCTGGCGGCCAGCTTGCGCGCGGCCTGGGCAATGTCCCAGCGTCCGCCGTAGTTGAAACACACATTCAGAATCAGCCGGCTGTTGTCTGCGGTCGCGGCCTCGGCCTGTGCCAGCCCGGCCCTGACCTTGTCGGACAGCTGCTGGCGCTCGCCGACAAAGTGCAGTTGCACACCGTTGGCCTTGAGTGAGGGGACCTCGCGCGCCAGCGACAACGCCAGCAGCTCCATCAGGCCGGAGACTTCTTCGGCCGGGCGGTTCCAGTTTTCGGAGGAAAACGCAAACACCGTCAGCACACCGATGCCGCGTGCCATGCAGGCCTTGACACAGCGGCTGAGGGCGCTCACACCCTGCTGGTGGCCGGCCACCCGCGGCAAAAAGCGTTTGGTGGCCCAGCGGCCATTGCCATCCATCACGATGGCAACATGGTGCGGAACCGGTGAAGGGCTGGAGGTGGTCATGTCAGCAATCAACGCCGGGGCGCTGATCAGACCGCCATGATGTCTTGTTCCTTGGCGGCGACCAGCTTGTCGACTTCGGCAATGAAACGGTCGGTGGACTTCTGCACGTCGTCATGGGCGCGGCGCTCGTCGTCTTCCGATGCCAGCTTTTCCTTGACGAGTTTCTTGACGCCGTCATTGGCGTCACGGCGCAGGTTGCGGATCGCGACCTTGGCGTGTTCGCCCTCGCCACGCACGACTTTGGTCAGCTCCTTGCGGCGCTCTTCCGTCATGGCCGGCATCGGCACGCGAATCAGGTCGCCCTGGGTGGCCGGATTGAGGCCGAGGTCGGAGTCGCGAATGGCCTTTTCGATCTTGGCGCCCATGCCTTTTTCCCACGGGGACACGCTGATGGTGCGGGCATCGAGCAGCGAAACGTTGGCCACCTGGCTGATCGGCACCATGGCGCCGTAGTAGTCGACCTGCACGGTATCGAGCAGGCCGGGGTTGGCGCGGCCGGTGCGGATCTTGGTCAGCGCCTGTTTGAAGGACTCCAGCGACTGCTGCATTTTCTGTTCGGTGCTGCTCTTGATATCAACAATGCTCATGATGGAAATCTCCGGATCTATCCTGTTTTTGCAAAAGTTGCGGGGGCCGGCAGCGGCCGGGACATCTCAGACGTGAACCAGCGTGCCCTCGTCCTCGCCCTGCACCACACGCTTGAGCGCGCCATGCTTGAAGATGCTGAATATCTTGATCGGCAGCTTCTGGTCGCGGCACAGCGCAAAGGCCGTGGCATCCATCACTTCGAGGTTCTTGCCGATGGCTTCGTCGAAGGTGATGTTGGTGTAACGGGTGGCCGCCGGATCCTTCTTCGGATCGGCGGAATAGACGCCATCCACCTTGGTGGCCTTGAGCACGATCTCCGCGCCGATCTCGGCGCCGCGAAGGGCGGCGGCGGTGTCGGTCGTGAAAAACGGGTTGCCGGTGCCGGCCGCAAAAATCACCACCTTGCCCTCTTCGAGGTACTGCAGGGCCTTGGGGCGCACGTAGGGCTCGACCACACGCTCGATGCCGATGGCCGACATCACACGCGGCGTCAGGCCCGCCTTGTCCATGGTGTCGCCGAGGGCCAGCGCGTTCATCACGGTGGCCAGCATGCCCATGTAGTCGGCGGTGGCGCGGTCCATGCCGACCGAGCCGCCCGCCACGCCGCGGAAAATATTGCCGCCGCCGATCACGACGGCGACTTCCACACCCAGGCGCGTGACTTCGGCGATTTCCTCAACCATGCGCACGATCGTCGCGCGGTTGATGCCGAAGGCATCGTCTCCCATCAAGGCTTCGCCTGAAAGTTTCAACAAGATTCGCTTGTAGGCTGGCATGAGGGAAGTTCCTGTCGTTTTGTGGGCGTAAGTTTAGCGGCCTTCCGGGTAGGTTCGGGCTGATCAGCCCTTGGCAGCAGCCACCTGGGCGGCCACTTCAGCGGCGAAATCGTCCACCTTCTTCTCGATGCCTTCGCCGACCACGTACAGGGTGAAGGACTTCACGCTGGTGCCCTTTTCCTTGAGCATCTGCTCGACGGTCTGCTTGTCGTTCTTCACAAAGGTCTGGTTGTGCAGGCTGACTTCCTTCAGGTATTTCTGCACGCCTCCTTCGATGCGCTTGGCAACAATTTCAGGGGACTGCACCGGCTTGCCGGCGGCGGTGGCCACAGCGGCGTCTTCAGCGGCCTTGGCCGCAGCCACGGAACGCTCGCGCGCCACCAGTTCGGCCGGCACCTGGTCGCTGGACAGCGACACCGGCTTCATGGCTGCCACGTGCATGGCCACATCCTTGGCGGCGGTTTCGTCGCCGTCAAACTCCACCACCACGCCGATACGCGTGCCATGCAGGTAGGACGCGAGCTTGCCGCTTTCGAAGCGCTGGAAGCGGCGCACCGACATGTTCTCGCCGATCTTGCCGATCAGACCCTTGCGCACGTCTTCGACCGTCGGGCCGAAACCGTCCAGACTCAAAGGCATGGCGCCGATCGCGGCCACATCGGCCGGGTTGTTCTTGACGATGCCCTTGGCGACCGCGTCGGTGAAGGCCAGGAAGCTGTCATTCTTGGTGACGAAGTCGGTTTCGCAGTTGATCTCGACCAGCGCGCCGATGCCGCCTTCGCTGTGGTAGGCGATCACGCCTTCAGCGGTGATGCGGGAAGCGGCCTTGCCAGCCTTGTTGCCCAGCTTGACGCGCAGGATTTCCTCGGCTTTTTCGAAGTTGCCTTCGGCCTCGGTCAGGGCCTTCTTGCACTCCATCATCGGGGCGTCGGTTTTTGCGCGCAGTTCTGCGACCATGCTTGCTGTGATTGCCATCTTGGGTTCTCCGTGTGTCGTGTTGACTTCAAATAAATACGTGCCTTTGAACAAAGGCTGTGAAAAAGGGGCTACGCGAGCCCCTTTTTCGCGTCAGGCGCAGGGCCGCAGCGATCAGGCAGCGGCGTTTTCCACTTCGACGAATTCATCGGCGCTTTCGGCGGAAACCATCTTGACGACTTCATTGCCGGCGCTGGCGCGGCCTTCGATGATGGCGTCGGCGATGCCGCGTGCGTACAGGGCCACGGCCTTGGACGAGTCGTCGTTGCCGGGAATCACATAGTCAATGCCGATGGGCGAGTGGTTGGAATCGACCACGCCGATCAGCGGGATGCCCAGCTTCTTGGCTTCGAGGATGGCGATCTTGTGGAAGCCCACGTCGATCACGAAAATCGCGTCAGGCAGGGCATTCATGTCCTGGATGCCGCCGATGTCTTTTTCGAGCTTTTCCATTTCGCGCTTGAAGGTCAGCTGCTCTTTCTTGCTCAGGGAATCGAGACCGACTTCCTGCTGGGCCTTCATTTCCTTGAGGCGCTTGATCGAGGTCTTGACCGTCTTGAAGTTGGTCAGCATGCCGCCGAGCCAGCGCTGGTCGACAAAAGGCACGCCGGCGCGTTTGGCTTCAGCGGAAACCAGCTCGCGGGCCTGGCGCTTGGTGCCGACCATCAGGATGGTGCCGCGGTTGGCGGACAGCTGCTTGGCGAACTTCATCGCCTCCTCGAACATCGGCAGCGATTTTTCGAGGTTGATGATGTGGATACGGTTGCGATGGCCGAAGATATACGGGGCCATCTTGGGATTCCAGAAGCGGGTTTGGTGACCGAAATGGACGCCGGCTTCCAGCATTTCACGCATGCTTGTTGACATAGAGATACTCCAAAGGTTGTGTCTAAAATCAGCGCTTATCGCCTGGAGAGCTCTTTTGAAAAGTCCCGCAGGCAACACCTTGAATGGCTGATTTGCGATTTGTTGCGCGAAGGGCCGACGGCCTTTCGTACAACCCGCTGAGTATAACATCCCCGTCACCCGTAGTCGCCGGTCGGCTCACCCCGCCACCGCCTCCGGGCGCAGGCGCGGTCCCCCCGGTCGGCCGGAATACTATAAAAATGATAGCTGAATGCCCTTGTACAACAAGGGCCAACGGCCAATTTGAGCAAGAAACATGCGTTTTACCCTGATTCCATCGATGTCCATCCGTTCACGCCAGGCCCGGCCATGAAAGTCGCCGTCATCGGCGCCGGCATCATCGGCATCACCACCGCCTGGGAGCTGGCCATGGACGGCCACACGGTCACCGTGTTTGAACGCCGTGGCGCGGCCGCCGAAGAAGGCAGTTTTGCCAATGCCGGCGTGGTCGCACCCGGCTACGTCACCCCCTGGGCCAGCCCGGGCATGCCACGCAAGGTCCTGAGCCACCTGTTCAGCCGCCATGCACCCGTGACCCTGGGCCTGCCCCTGTCCGGCAGCGAGCTGGCCTGGATGTGGAAATGGTGGCGCGCCTGCCGGCTGGACACCTACCTGGCCAATCGGGCCCGGCTGCAGCGCCTGGCGTTTTACAGCCGGGAACGCCTGCACCAGATCAGCGCCGACCGGCAGCTCGAGTACGACCGCAGCCCGGGTTACCTGGTGCTGCTGCGCGCCGAAGCCGACGCCCGCATGGTGGAGCCCGGCCTGCAGGTACTGCGCGACGCCGGTGTGGCTTTCCGCCAGGTCGGCAGCGACGAGGCGCGCAAGATCGAGCCGGCGCTGAACCCGGACACGGCCTTGCTGGGCGCGGTGCACCTGCCCGACGACGAAGTTGCCAACTGCCGGCAGTTCGCACTGCTGCTCAAAACCGAAGCCCAGCGCCTGGGTGTCAGTTTTGAGTTCAACAAGGCGGTAGCCCATATGGAACGGTCGCAACCAGCTACATTTTTGATAGCAGGCGAAAGTGCGCCACGCAGCTTCGACGCGGTGGTACTGTGTGCCGGCCTGGCATCGGCCCGACTGCTCAGGCCGCTGGGCCTGTCCATCCCGCTGGCAGCGGTCTACGGCTACTCGATCAGCGCGCCGGTTCGCGAGCCGCTCAACGCGCCGCGCAGCGCGCTGATGGACGAACGCTACAAGGTCGCGATTTCCCGGCTGGGCAACCGCGTGCGCGTGGCCGGCAGCGCCGAGATCGGCGGCAACCCCGACAAAAAACGCGCGGCCTCGGTGCAGACGCTGTACAAGGTGCTGCAGGACTGGTTTCCGGGGGCGGCCCACACTTCCAGCACCGGCGCCAGCGTGCAGGAATGGAAAGGCGCCCGGCCCATGCTGCCCGACGGCCCGCCCATCCTCGGCGCCAGCGGCCTGCCCGGCCTGTGGCTCAATCTGGGCCATGGCTCCAGCGGCTGGGCCCTGAGCTGCGGCAGCGCACGGGCTGTGGCCGACCTGGTCGGCGGCAAAACGCCGGCGATCGACATGGACGGCTTCGACGTCAGCCGCCTCAGGCGCTAGCAGCGCCACAATCGGGCCATGCACCAGCTTTCCACCGCCCTCACCCTGCCCCTTCATGGCGTCGCAGCAACGCGCCGGCTGGAACAGCAAGCGGCCGCGACGCTGCCCCCCCACACGCTGATGCAGCGCGCCGGTCTGGCCGCCGCACGGCTGACGCTGGCCCTGGCACCCCATGCGCAAAACATCTGGATTGCCTGCGGACCCGGCAACAACGGTGGTGACGGCCTGGAAGCGGCGCTACACCTGCACCGCTGGGGCCAAGCCGTCAGCGTGACCTGGCTGGGCGAACGGGCTGAACGCGAAGGCCGGTTGCCGGCCGACGCGCTGGCTTCGCTGCGGCGGGCGCGCGCCGCCGGTGTGCCCTTTGCCGACGTACCGCCGGCCGGCTTTGACTTCGCCATCGATGCGCTGCTGGGCATAGGCGCCACGCCGCGAACCGGCGACGCCAGCGCGGAGGCCAGTCGCCTGGCGGACTGGCTGCGCTGTCTGCGCAGTTGCAGCGCGCCGGTGCTGGCACTCGACATCCCGAGCGGCCTGGAGGCCGGCACCGGAACCGACCTTGCTCCTGAATTCATAGCTGCATCCCCTTGTTCGGAAAGGGCTGGCGCCCGTTTTTGCCTGAGTTTTTTGACCCTGAAGCCGGGTTTGTTCCCCGCCGCCGGACGGGATCTGGCCGGCCAGGTCTGGTGGGACGACCTGGGGGTCACGCCGCCTGCGGACACGGCGCCCGATGCCTGGCTGGCGGGACAGGATCGTTATGGAGCGGCCGGGCGCGCACAGGCGCGCCACAGCAGCCACAAGGGCAGCTTTGGTGATGTGGCCATCATCGGCGGCGAGTCCGCCGGCACCACGCACATGGCCGGCGCCGCGCTGCTGGCCGGCCGCGCCGCCCTGCATGCGGGTGCCGGCCGGGTGTTTGTCGCGCTGCTGGGCAAGCCAGCCATCACGGTGGACCCGCAGCAGCCCGAGCTGATGTTCCGCAGCCTGGACGCCCTCGACCTGGCCCGTCAGGTCGTGGTCTGCGGCTGCGGCGGCGGCGCGGCCATGGCCGCGGTGCTGCCGCGCGTCCTGTCGAAGGCCCAGACCCTGGTGCTCGACGCCGACGGGCTCAACGCGGTGGCCGGCGACACCTCCTTGCAGGCCCTGCTGCGCGCCCGCGCCGCGAGAGGCTGGCGCACCCTGCTGAGCCCGCACCCGCTGGAAGCGGCGCGGCTGCTGGGCAGCAGCACAGCCGCGGTGCAGGCGGATCGGCTGGATGCGGCAACGCGGCTGGCCGCGCAGTTTCAGTGTGGGGTGGTGCTCAAGGGCTCGGGCACGGTGATCGCCGCGCCCGGTGCCATCCCGGTGATCAACCCGAGCGGCAATGCGCGCCTGGCCACAGCCGGCACCGGCGATGTGCTGGCAGGCATGCTGGGCGCGGCGCTGGCGGCGGGGTTACCGGCGTTGGAAGCGGCCTGCAGCGCGGTGTTGCAGCATGGCCTGCTGGCCGATGCCTGGCCGGCCAGCCACCCTGGGCAGGCACTGACTGCTTCGGCGCTAGCCGAGAACCATCAGGCCGATCTGCAGCAACAGCAGCAGCACCAGCGCTGACAGATCAACCCCGCCGATCTGCGGAATGACACGGCGCAGCGGCGCCAGCAGCGGCTCGGTCAGGCGGCCCAGCAAGCCGTACATCGGCGAGCCGGGCTGCACCCAGGAGATGATCGCAAACGCCAGCACCGCGATAAAAGCCACCTGCAGGGCCACCCGCAGCAGCATCTTCAGCGCCCCCAGCAGCAAGGCCGGCAGCAGCATGGGACTGAACACCTGGAGGCCGCCCGACAACATGCCGATCAGCAGCACGCCGAGCAGCGCAGACAGCAGCGCCAGCACAAAGGCGGCCAGCAGGCTGGCCCAGTCCACCCGCGCTTGCGCCACTGCCGTGGGCAACACACGGCGCAGCGGCTTGACGATCCAGTCGCTCACGGCCATCACGAAGATGCCAGGCTGCGCGCGCATGTTGATGCGCTGGTAGTTCATCCAGGCGCGCAGCAAGGCCGCGCCGATCAGCACAAAAAACAGCGTCTCCAGCAGGAAGGACAGGATGCGGATCAGCATGGCGGTCAGCGCCTGGGTTTCTTGCTGGACTTGCGCCCGGGACTGCCGGCCGACTTCTTGACCGCTGCCTTGAGTGCCTGGATCGGGGAAACCGCGCGGCTGCCGCCGGCAGGGCTGCCGCGCCCGCCGGCACCCGGGCCGCTTCGCTTGTCGCCACGTTTGTCACCGCGTTTTTCCGCACGTTTGTCGCTGCGCGGCTCACCTCCGCCACGGGCCGATCCGCGCTCCTGCTCCGGCAGGTCGCTGGCGCGCCCGCCGGCCTTGTCCTTCATGGCCCGGGTCAGCAACTCCTCGCCTTCCCGGACCAGCCGGAAGTCGATCTTGCGGCCGTCCAGGTCGACACGGCTGACCTGCACCCGCACGCGCGTGCCGATGGCGTAACGGATGCCGGTGCGCTCGCCGCGCAACTCCTGGCGTGCCTCGTCGAACTTGAAGTACTCGCCGCCCAGCTCGGTGATGTGCACCAGGCCCTCGACGTACATGGCGTCCAGCGTGACGAAGATGCCGAAGCCGGCCGCCGACGTGACCACACCGCCGAATTCCTCGCCGAGATGCTCGCGCATGTATTTGCACTTGAGCCAGGCCTCGACGTCGCGGCTGGCTTCGTCGGCGCGACGTTCGTTGGCGCTGCAATGCAGGCCGGCGGCCAGCCAGGCCAGCTGGTCGACACTGAATTTTTTCGGCTTTTGCGTCGGGTCGCTGACCCGCGAGGCCAGCCGCTTGGACAGCTTGGCCTCGGCCTCACCGGGCGTCGGCAAGGTCGGCAACTGGTAGGTCGTCTGGTTCAGGATGGCCTTGATCACGCGGTGCACCAGCAGGTCGGGGTAACGCCGGATCGGGCTGGTGAAGTGGGTGTAGGCCTCATAGGCCAGGCCGAAGTGGCCGTTGTTCATCGGCGTGTAAATCGCCTGCTGCATGGAGCGCAACAGCATCGAATGGATTTGCTGGGCGTCCGGCCTGTCTTTGGTGGCCACCGCGATCTGCTGGAACTCGCCCGGCGTCGGGTCATCACTGATGGTCATGCCCAGGCCGATGGCCTTGAGGTAGTTGCGCAGCATGTCCTTTTTCTCGGACGTCGGACCTTCGTGCACGCGGAACAGGCCCACATGTTTGCTCTGCGAGATGTAGTCGGCCGAACACACGTTGGCCGCCAGCATGGATTCCTCGATCAGCCGGTGCGCCACATTGCGCGTGCGCGGCACGATTTTTTCGATGCGGCCGGCGTCATCACAGACGATCTGGGTTTCCGTGGTTTCGAAATCCACCGCGCCGCGCACGCTGCGCTCCTTGAGCAGCGCCTGGTACACATCGTGCAGGTCCAGCAGGTTCGGCACCAGGGCCTTGCGCTGCATGGCTTCCGGGCCGCGCGTGTTGCCGAGAATCGCCGCGACTTCGGTGTAGGTGAAGCGGGCGTGGCTGAACATCACGGCCGGGTAAAACTGGTAGGCGTGCACCTCGCCCTTGGCATTGACCAGCATGTCGCAGACCATGCACAGGCGCTCGACATTCGGGTTGAGCGAACACAGCCCATTCGAGAGTTTTTCCGGCAACATGGGAATCACGCGGCGCGGGAAATACACGCTGGTGGCCCGGTCATAGGCATCGACGTCGATCGCGCTGCCGGTCTCGACATAGTGGCTGACATCGGCAATCGCCACCAGCAGTCGCCAGCCCTTGCCGCGGCCGACCCTGGTCGGCTCGCAGTAAACCGCATCGTCGAAATCGCGGGCATCTTCGCCGTCGATGGTCACCAGCGGAACGTCGGTCAGGTCGACGCGTCCCTTTTTGTCCGCCGCACGCACCCCGTCAGGCAAGGCGCGCGCGAGCGCCAGCGCCGCCTCGCTGAACTCGTGCGGCACGCCGTACTTGCGCACCGCGATTTCGATCTCCATGCCGGGGTCGTCGATCTCGCCGAGCACCTCCTTGACACGTCCGACCGGCTGGCCAAACAGCGCCGGCGGCTCGGTCAGTTGCACCACGACAATCTGGCCGGCTTTGGCCGTGCCGGTGGCTCCTTTGGGAATCAGCACGTCCTGGCCGTAACGCTTGTCTTCCGGCGCGACCAGCCAGACACCGCTTTCCTGCAGCAGGCGGCCGATGATCGGGTTGGAGGAGCGCTCGATGATTTCCGTGACCCTGCCCTCGGGCCGGTTCTTGCGGTCGTGCCGCACGATGCGCGCCTTGACGCGGTCCTTGTGCAGCACGGCGCGCATCTCGTTGGGCGGCAGGTAGATGTCCGCCTCGCCGTCATCACGCTGGACAAAGCCGTGGCCATCGCGGTGACCCGAAACGGTGCCTTCAAATTCTGCGAGCAGCCCGGCGCCCTGGCCGGTGCTCTGTGGAGTTGTTTTGATAAGTGATCTCTTTTCTTGAGATGGTTGATTGTCGAAAGTCAGCAAAAATCGCGCCGGTTGCCGGCCCGCTCCTGCTTCAAGTGGGGGCAGCCCAAACCGCTGCAACATCGATGAAATTTTTTGGAGTCCGCCCCGAAAACTCCATTCTGTAATGGTACACTGCTGGCTGTGCCCGGGTGGCGGAATTGGTAGACGCGCACGGTTCAGGTCCGTGTATCGCAAGATGTGGAGATTCGAGTTCTCTCCCGGGCACCAGATACATCAAAACCAGCGAAAGCTGGATCAAAAAAGGCCACTGCCAACACAGTGGCCTTTTTGTTTTTCAGGCTGTTGTTGTTCAAGCGCTCTGGCGTTTTGACGGCGGGGCTTTGACCGGCCACATCAGACCGGGACCGCCACCAGGTCATGGCCCTGGGTACCGACAATCCGGGCCCGGGTGAATTCTCCGACCTTCAGCGTCTTGCTGATTTTCTCGGGCGGCAGCAGTTTCACCACGCCGTCGATCTCGGGCGCATCGGCATAACTGCGGCCCACGCCGCCTTTTTTGCCCATGCCAGGCGCCGAATCCACCAGCACCTGCATGGTCGCACCCACACGCTGCTGCAGCTTCTGGCTGGACACCGCCTCAGCCACCGCCATGAAACGCGCCCTGCGCTCTTCGCGCAGCTCGGTGGGCAGCATGCCGGGCAGCTGGTTGGCGGTGGCGCCATCCACCGGGCTGTAGGCAAAACAGCCGGCGCGGTCTATCTTTGCCTCGCGCATGAAGTCCAGCAGGTGTTCGAACTCCTGCTCGGTCTCGCCGGGAAAACCGGCGATGAAGGTGCTGCGGATCACAATCTCGGGACACATCTCGCGCCAGCGCGCAATACGCTCCAGGTTCTTTTCCCCGCTGGCCGGCCGCTTCATGCGTTTGAGCACGTCGGGATGGCTGTGCTGCAGCGGCACATCGAGGTAAGGCAACACCTTGCCGCTGGCCATCAGGGGAATGATCTCGTCAACACTGGGATACGGGTACACATAATGCAGCCGCACCCAGGCGCCATACGGCTCGGCGATTTCGCCCAGCGCCTGCACCAGTTCCAGCATGCGGGTCTTGACCGGTTTGCCGTCCCAGAACCCGGTGCGGTACTTGACGTCGACGCCATAGGCCGAGGTGTCCTGGCTGATCACCAGCAGTTCCCTGACACCGCCTTCGAACAGGGCGCGGGCTTCGCCGAGCACATCGCCGATAGGCCGCGACACCAGGTCACCGCGCATTGACGGGATGATGCAGAAGGTGCAGCGGTGGTTGCAGCCTTCGCTGATCTTCAGGTAAGCGTAGTGCCGTGGCGTCAGCTTGATGCCTGCGATGCCGAAGGAATTGGGCACCAGGTCCACAAAGGGGTCATGCGGCTTGGGCAGGTTCAGGTGCACCGCATCCATGACCTCCTGGGTGGCGTGCGGGCCGGTGACGGCCAGCACGCTGGGGTGCATTTGCCGCACCAGGTTGCCGCCACCGTCGCCGGCCTTGGCGCCCAGGCAGCCGGTGACAATGACGCGGCCGTTTTCAGCCAGCGCTTCGCCGATGGTGTCCAGGCTTTCCTTGACCGCATCGTCGATAAACCCGCAGGTGTTGACGATCACCAGGTCGGCGCCCTCGAAGGTTTTCGAGGTCTGGTAACCCTCGGCGCTCAGCTGGGTGAGGATCAGTTCCGAATCGGTCAGGGCTTTGGGGCAACCTAGGCTCACAAAGCCAACGCGCGGGGCCTTGTTGATGGAAGTGGTGGGTGCGGGGGAAAGGACAGAACTCATGCCCCTATTGTCTCAGAGCCGGCTGCCTCGCGGTGCCCGCTCCGCAAAGCACCTTCAAGCCCGGGTCAGCGCTTCAGGCCCAGCGCAGCCAGCATCTGTTCGCTCTGCTTTTGCATCTGTTCCTGCATCTGGGTGAACACGGTTTTGGACTGCTCGACATAACTGCCCATCATGCCCTGCATCATCGGCGACTGCGCATTGATGAATTGCGCCCACAGCTCCGGCGTGAGCCCCTTGGACTGCTCGCTCATCTTGACCTGCAGGTCCATGAAGGACTGGACGTTTTTTTCCAGGTAGCTGCCCATGAAGCTCTGCATCGCGTTGCCGTAGAAACGGATGATGTTGCCCAGCACCGCCTCGGTGAACATGGGCGCGCCGCCGGTTTCTTCCTCGAGAATGATCTGCAGCATGATGCTGCGCGTCAGGTCCTCGCCGGTTTTGGCATCACGCACCACAAAATCGGCCGTGTCCATCACGAGTTGCTTGACGTCGGCCAGCGTGATGTAGGTTGAGGTGTCGGTGTCGTAGAGCCGGCGGTTCGGGTACTTCTTGATGATGCGTGGTTTGGCCACCTTGCCCTTGCCTGCCGCAACATTGCCGGGCGACGGCCCCGGATCGGCGGCCTGGCTTTTGGGCGAACTGGTGGACTTGCTTTTGGACACTGAGCGAACTCCTGGGATGGCTGCCTGTGCTGGTGCGCAGGTCTGGCTTGCATTCTAGGAAGTATGTATACCAACAATCCCCTTGGTTTACCCTGTGTGCACTGTGCAGACCACAGTGATCGGGAAACTTCGGGAAATTGGTAGGCGCGATTGGACTCGAACCAACGACCCCCACCATGTCAAGGTGGTGCTCTAACCAGCTGAGCTACGCGCCTAAGGACTGTTCGACTCAGCTATTGTAGCAGGAGAATTTGGCCCCCACGCTCATTCACTGCGTGTAATTCTCTGCCCCCCGAGGGGGCGTGTTTTCCTTGGGGCGGCCCTGCGGAAAAATGGCCCCCACGCTCATTCACTGCGTGTAATTCTCGAGGCCTTGCAGGCCGCGGCTCGCGAGACGCTTCGCCTCTGTCGCCTGTCCAAAGCTGCTCAAGCAGCTTTGGAGCCGCAGGCTCCAGCCCCTTGGGGGCGTGTTTTCCTTGGGGCGGCCCTGCGGAAAACCTCCCGTATGACCGCTGGCGACGAAAGGCATCAGCGGCGGCGCGCCGAACGCACACCGGCCACGTCGGCCACCACCGCCAGCACCTGGTTCAGGCGCCCGGACTCGGTCACCTCCACCGTGAAGGTCATCCATGCGGTGCCGCCGCGGTTGTCCTTGACCGACTGCGTCTGCACGCCGATCACGTTCATTTTCTCCTTGGCGAATACCTCGGAAATATCGCGCAGCAATCCCTGGCGATCGGCGGCCTCGATGGCGACGTCCACCGGGTAGACCGAGCCACCGCTGTTCTTGGGCTGGCTCCACTCGACCTCGATCACGCGATCCGGGCTGCCGCCGGCCATGTTGCGGAAATTGCTGCAATCGCTGCGGTGGATGCTCACGCCCTTGCCCTTGGTGACAAAGCCGAGGATGGCATCCGGTGGCGCCGGCTTGCAGCACCTGGCGAGCTGCGTCAGCAGCGAGTCGATGCCCACCACCAGCACCCCACCCTTGCCGCCACCGGACTTGTCGGGCCGGGCTTTTTTGGCCAGCACGTAGTCGTCTTGCGTCGGCGCCGGCTCGGGCGGCTTGAGCATGTTTTCTATCGTGCGCAGCGACAGTTCGTCCTTGCCAACCACTTCGAACAGATCCTCCGCGCTCTTGAAGCCCAGCTGTGTCGCCACATCCTCGAGCTTCATCGCGGTCTTGCCTTCGCGCTGCAGCAGTTTTTCAACCGCCTCGCGTCCGCGCGCCACGGTCTGCGCCATGGCCTGTGCATTGAACCAGGCGCGCACCTTGGACTTCGCGCGGTGGCTCGCCAGGAAGCCAAGCTCGGGGTTGAGCCAGTCGCGCGAGGGGCCACCCTCTTTTGTGGTCACGACCTCGACGGTCTGCCCGTTTTGCAGCGGCGTATTCAGGGGCACCATGGCGCCGTCCAGCCGCGCGCCGCGACAGCGGTGGCCCAGGCTGGTGTGCACGCTGTAGGCGAAATCCAGTGCCGTCGCGCCCTGCGGCAGCTCAACCACGGCCGCATCCGGCGTCAACACATAAATCCGGTCTTCGAACAGGCCCTGCCGCGACTCACGCGCTTTCTCCGATGCCGGCCCGGACAGGTCACGTTCCCAGGCCAGCAACTGGCGCAGCACCGCAATTTTCGCGTCGTACTCGCTGCTCGCGGACACGCCGCCATAACCCTTGGCGCCGGCCTCCTTGTAGGCCCAGTGCGCGGCCACCCCGTGCTCGGCGTGGTCATGCATCGCCTGGGTGCGGATCTGGATCTCGACGGCCCGTTGTTGCGCATCGCGCACCACCGTGTGCAGCGACTGGTAGCCGTTGGATTTGGGCTTGGCGATGTAGTCGTCGAATTCCCCCTCCACCGGCGTGAAACTGGCATGCACAAACCCGAGCGCTGCGTAACAGCCCTTCACGTCGGCGGCAATCACACGCAGGGCGCGGATATCGAAGACCTGGTCAAAGTCCAGCGACTTGCCGCGCATCTTCTTGACGATGCTGTAGATGTGTTTGGGCCGGCCCTGCACCAGCGCCGCAATACCGGCGCTGTTCAGGTCGCGTTCGAGTTGCGCACGCAAGGCCTCCATGAAACCCTCGCGCTCGGCGCGTTTTTCGTCGAGCAGGCGGGCGATCTGCTTGTAGGTATCCGGCTCGAGAAAGCGGAAGGCCAGGTCTTCCATCTCCCATTTGATCTGCCAGATGCCCAGGCGGTTGGCCAGCGGCGCAAACACATGCAGGGATTCGCGCGCGACCGCCAGCGGTGCCTGTTGCCGAATCGACGCAAAGTGCCGCAAGGTCTGCAGGCGCGATGCCAGCCGCAGCATCACAACGCGCAAGTCGCGTGAAAACGCCAGCAGCATCTTGCGCACATTCTCGGTTTGCGCAGCCGGATCTTCCGTCAGCTGGGCCTTGGCGTCGGCAGCGCGAGCCTGCTTTTGCACATTGACCAGCTTGGTCGTCTCCATGGCGAGCGCGGCAAAGTTGGCGCCGAAGGCTTTCGCGATCAGCTCCTGCGGCTTGTTCAGGTGCGCACAGGCATGCACCAGGTAGGTCGCGGCCTGCATCGCTTCGGAGCCGCCTATGGCCTTGAGGATGGCCGCCACCCCGTCGGCATGGGCGAGGATGTTTTCGCCGGTGTCCAGCGTCTCGCTGGCAATCAGCGGCTCGGCAAACGCCCGTGCCCGAACCAGGGCATGCGGCTGGTCCGACAGGCTGTCGGCCGTCGCCGTCACGATGGACGCATTGGCTGTTGGTTGAATGGGCGCTGCAGGCGAGGCACCCTGCCCGCCCCCGGTATGTTTCATGACAAGACTTCAGACAAAAAGAAAATCACTGACGGTGCTGACCTGGTCAGGGCTCACCAGCGTGGGCGCATGCCCGACCCCCTCAAACTCCACCACCCGGGCACGCGGTCCGCGTTGCGTCATGGCCAGCGCGGTCTCGTGCCTGAGAAGGTCGGATTCGGCGCCACGCAAGATCAGCACCTGCGCCTGGATCTGGTCGTACAGCGCCCACAACTGGGCCTCGCCCTGGCGCGCCGACTCCGCGGTGACTGCGCGCACGGCCACGGCAATCGCCGGGTCGTAATGCAGCATCACGCTGCCATCGTCCGCCCCCGGCACCGGCTTGACCATAGGGCGCGACAAGTCCAGCCACTGCTCGGGGGTGTGCGGGCCGAAACTCGTGGACACCGCCCACATCGCATCGGCGGCCTGCTGCAAGGATGCGAAATGACCGGCCTTGCCGAGATAGGCGGCGATCCGCTGGATGGCGGCCCATTCGACGGCAGGGCCCACATCATTGAGGACCAGCTTGCGCACCGGCGCAGGCAGGGGCAAACCCGGCTGGCCGGCAATCGCCATGCCGATCAACCCACCCATGCTGGTGCCGACCCAGTCCAGCGTGGTGATGGGCGACTGCTGGCCCAGGTGGGTCAGCAGTGTGACCATGTCGGCCGCGTACTGCGGGATCTGATAAGCCAGCGGGTCCTTGAGCCAGTCGCTCTGTCCGCGCCCTGCCACGTCCGGGCAGACCACGCGCGCCTGATCCGCGATGTAACGCGCCAGCACATCAAAATCCCGGCCCTGTCGCGACAGGCCGTGCACACACATCACCAGATGAGGGTTGGCCGCATCACCCCACTGCCAGTACGCCATGCGGTGACCGCCGGAGGCGTCGGCACAGGGTAGGTAGTTCAGCGTAGGTTCGGTCATTGCGCGGGAATCCGGGTTGGAGGCTTGATAATTGCTGCAGCCGCTCTTCAGCGTTTCGATTGCATCGTAAATCATCCGGAGAAAACTTCATGCTCAAAGGTAAAACTGCCCTCGTGACCGGCTCCACCAGCGGCATCGGCCTGGGAATCGCCAGGGCCCTGGCGCAACAGGGTGCAAATATCGTGCTCAACGGTTTCGGCGACGCTGACGGGCCGCAGGCAGAAATTGCCGCCCTCGGCGCCCAGGTGGCGTACCACAACGCCGACATGAGCAAACCCGCAGAGATTGAAGCGATGATGGCATTTGCAGCTGCGAAGTTCGGCCAGGTGGACATCCTGGTCAACAATGCCGGCATCCAGCATGTGGCGAAGATTGAAAACTTTCCGGTCGAGCGCTGGGACGCGGTGATCGCGATCAACCTCAGCAGCGCCTTCCATGCCACCCGCCTGGCCCTGCCCGCCATGCAGGCCGCCGCTGGCGGCAAGGGCTGGGGACGCATCATCAACGTCGCATCCGTCCACGGCCTGGTCGGGTCGGCTGAAAAATCCGCGTATGTCGCGGCCAAACACGGCATCGTCGGCCTGACCAAGGTCACCGCGCTGGAAAACGCCACCACCGGCGTGACCTGCAATGCCATCTGCCCCGGCTGGGTGTTGACGCCGCTGGTGCAGAAACAGGTGGATGCCAAAGCTGCCGCCGGCAACATCTCCAACGACGCGGCGACACGCCAGTTGCTCGGTGAAAAAGAGCCGTCCATGCAATTCACCACGCCCGAGGAACTGGGTGCGCTGGCCGTGTTTTTCTGCTCGCCCGCTGGCAACAATGTGCGCGGCGTGGCGTGGAACATGGACGGCGGCTGGGCCGCGCAATAGACCCGAAGCGGCCTGCCAGGGCAGGCTCTTTCGTCTACGGTGGGGTGCTTCGCCGTGTCCTACAACGGCGACCGGGCGGCTCCGACATTCACGCCGGCACCGGCGTCCTAGATTGGTGCTGTAGCCAGCGTGACCACCCCCTGTTTGGGGGCTGGTTTGTCATCCACCCAGGAGCACACCATGAAACCATCCACGACCCTCTTTTCCAGCATCGTTGTCGCGACAGCCGCATGGGCTAGCGCAACTGCGGCCCACGCACAGACCAGCAGCCCTTCCGCCAGCGCCACGTCCTGGTACGCGCCGAACAGCGCCTACATCGGCTTGAATGCCGGGCAATCGAACTACCGCCAGGGCTGCGGCACCGGCGCCTTCAGTTGCGGTGACAAGGATGATGCCTACAGCATTTACGGCGGCAGCATGTTCAGCAACAACTTCGGACTGGAGCTCGGTTACGTCAACATGGGCGACATCGGACGCGGCGGCGGCACCACCAAAGCCGAGGGCATCAACCTGAGTCTGGTGGGCAAGCTGCCACTGAGCCCGTCCTTCGGTTTGTTCGGCAAGGTCGGTACCACCTACGGCCGCACCAACGTCTCCAGCCTGCCCGGCTCGGGCGTGACCGCCGGCAAGGAAGACGGCTTCGGGCTGTCTGTCGGTGCTGGCGTCAGCTACGACTTCTCCGAGCGCTGGTCGGCGGTCCTGCAGTGGGATCGCCATGATTTCAAGTTTGCTGGCGCCGGACGCGAAAACATCAACGCCACCACCCTGGGCCTGAAGTACCGGTTCTAGAAATTCCCGGGCATGAAAAAAGCCCCAAGTCGCAAGGACGTGGGGCTTGTGTTCTGGTGGGCGGTGCAAGTTTCGAACTTGCGACCCCTGCAGTGTGAATGCAGTGCTCTACCCCTGAGCTAACCGCCCTGTCGGTCAGCCTCAGATTATAGCGGTTTTCTCAGACGTTCTCGGCCACGCGCCAGACTGTTTTGCCCTTGCTGGCTTTATCGATGTCGGTCAGCAGTAATTCGTGGGCCGCTGTCTCCTGCTCGTTCGCCCGCAAAAGGGGCAGGTCGAATCCGCTCAGGTCCATCACGGCGATGCTGCCGCCGTCGCCAGCGGTGTTGCCCAGGTCCATCACCAACGCGTTCTGCCCGCGCGTGAGATTGATGTACACATCGGCCAGCAATTCGGCATCGAGCAAGGCGCCGTGCAGCGTCCGTCCGGAATTGTCGACTTCGAGCCGGTCACACAGGGCGTCGAGCGAGTTGCGTTTTCCCGGAAACAGTTCCTTGGCCATCATCAGGCTGTCGGTGACTTTGGCGATACACGCCGTGACCGGCGGCCGGCCGATCAGCTCCAGCTCCTTGTTCAGGAAACCGATGTCAAAGGGCGCGTTGTGGATGATGACCTCGGCGCCCTCCAGGTAAGCCAGCAGTTCATCAGCAATCACGGCGAACTTCGGCTTGTCGCGCAGGAACTCGTTGCTGATGCCGTGAACCTTCAGCGCGTCTTCATGGCTGTCGCGCTCCGGGTTCAGGTAGAAGTGTTTGTTGTTGCCGGTGAGCTTGCGTCCCAGCAACTCCACGCAGCCGATCTCGATGATGCGGTCGCCGTTTTCCGCGGACAGCCCGGTGGTTTCAGTGTCAAGAACGATTTGGCGCATGCCCGGATTATCGCTCCACGCCGGCGCCCTGCCGCGGGCGACTCAGGCGGCCAGCAGCCCCGGCGCGCTTCTTGCACTACATTAAAGGCCAATTATTTAAACCTAAACAACCTGGCGCAGGCATCGCCCTGTGCCAGCCATTTTTCACGTGCCTTTTCTTTTTCAACCCACCGGAAAACCATGACCTCCGCCCTTCGCATCCTCGCTTCCGTGCTGGCACTGTCCGCCAGCCTGTCGGTCCAGGCCGATTCCAGACCGATTCTGATCGGGCAGACCTATCCACAGAGCGGCCCGCTCGCATCGCTGGCGAACGAGCCGCTGACGGGCATACGCGCGATGCTCAGGGCGGTCAATGCGGCCGGTGGTGTTTATGGCCGCCCGGTGGAACTCAAACAGATGGATGACGCCTACGATGCGGTCCGGGCAGCCGACAACGTCAAAAAGCTGGAGGCGGAAGGCGCCGTGGCGATCCTGATGCCGATTGGCACCACCTCGTCTGTCGGCGCGCTCAAGGCGGCCAATGAACTGAAGATCCCGCTGGTCGCGCCCTACACCGGCGCCGCACCGGTCGTCAAATTTTCCGACTACGGATTTCCGGTGCGTATCAGCTTCGATGAGGAGTACGGGCGCATCGTCAACCACCTGTTCACGGTGGGCATCACACGTATTGCCTTTGCGCACAACGACAATCCCGGCGCCCGCTCGGCGATGGAAAGCACGCGCAAATTCATCGAAGAGCGTGGCAGCAAGATGGTCGGCAGCGCCGCCATCCAGAACGACGGCTCCGATGCAGAAGCCAGAGCGGTCGAACTGGCCAAACTCAAGCCCACCGCCATCGTGCTGTCGGCAACCAATGCAGTCACCGCCAAATTCATCAAGGCCTACCGCGCCGCCGGGGCAGAAGCCCGGTTTTATTCCTTCTCTTTCCTGAACGGGCAGCAACTGCAGAAGGACATCGGCGCGGATGCCGTGGGGGTGGTGGTGTCGCAGGTGGTGCCCTACCCCTGGAATCCGGCGCTGCCGATCCTGGCGGAATACCAGGCGGCGATGAAAAAGATGGGTGCCACGGAGCTCAGTTATGGCAGCCTCGAAGGCTACCTCAGCACCAAGGTGCTGATCGAAGGCCTCAAGCGCGCCGGCGCCAACCCGACAGCCGAATCACTGAAAAAAGCGCTTGAAAGCTTCAAGTCGCTGGACCTCGGCGGCGTCTTCGTGCGCTACGGCCCGACCGATCACCAGGGCATGAATTTTTCCGAGCTGTCCATGTTGCGCAAGGACGGCGGCTACGTGCGCTGACCGCAAACCGGGCTATCCGGCGCGCGGCCCCGCTCACTGCCTCAATGCACTTCCTTGGCGTGATTGATCGAGTACTTGGGTATCTCGACCGTCACATCGCTCTGCGCCAGCAGGGCCTGGCAGCTCAGCCGCGAGTTGGGCTCCAGTCCCCAGGCGCGGTCCAGCAGGTCTTCCTCGGTTTCGTCGGGTTCGTTGAGCGATGCAAAACCCTGGCGCACGATCACATGGCAGGTGGTGCAGGCCGCGCTCATGTCGCAGGCGTGTTCGATGTTGATCTTGTTGTCGAGCAACGCTTCACAGATCGAGGTGCCGGCAGGCGCGGAAACCTCGGCGCCGTTCGGGCAGTACTCGGGATGGGGCAGTATCTTGATGATGGGCATGGTGGTTCGCTTGTTCAGACCGTGGCGATGTTCTTGCCGGCCAGCGCCTGGCGGATGCCGCGGTTCATGCGCTGCGCGGCAAAATTTTCGGTACCGTTGGCCAGTGCCTTGACGGCGGCTTCGATCTGCGCGGCATCGCCCTGCTGGCGAATCCGGGCCAGCTCGGCCATCAGGCGGTCAATGTCCGCACGTTCATCCGCGGGAAGCAGGTCGCCATCGGCGGTGATAGCGCTTTGGGTGGCCAGCAACATGCGGTCGGCATCGACCTGCGCCTCGGCCAGCGCACGCGCCTGCATGTCCTGCTGGGCAGTGGAAAAGCTCTCCTGCAGCATGCGCGCGATGTCCTCGTCCGACAGGCCGTAGGACGGTTTCACATCAATGCGCGCTTCCACCCCGCTGCCCTGCTCCCTGGCGTTGACGCTGAGCAGGCCGTCCGCATCCACCGTGAAGGTCACGCGGATGCGTGCCGCACCGGCGGCCATCGGCGGAATGCCGCGCAGCTCGAAACGCGCCAGGCTGCGGCAGTCGGCCACCAGGTCGCGCTCGCCCTGCACCACATGCAGGGCCAGGGCGGTCTGGCCGTCCTGGTAGGTCGTGAAGTCCTGCGCCATCGCCGTCGGGATGGTCTGGTTGCGCGGCACGATGCGTTCGACCAGGCCACCCATGGTTTCAATGCCCAGCGACAGCGGAATCACATCGAGCAGCAGCAACTCGCTGCCGCCGGCATTGCCGGCCAGCTGATGGGCGGAGACCGCTGCACCCAGCGCCACCACTTCGTCAGGGTTCAGGTTGGTCAGCGGCTCGCGTCCAAAAAAACTGCCGACCGCGCGCCGCACCTGCGGCATGCGGGTGGAGCCGCCCACCAGCACCACGCCCTGCACATCGTCCTTGCCGAGTTCCGCGTCGCGCAGGGCCTTGCGCACTGCCGCCAGCGTGCGTTGTGTCAGCGATGCGGTGGCCGCCTCGAAGTCCTCCGCCTTCATGTCAAATTGGACGTTGGCCCTTGTCAGACGTGCCGAGAATGCTACGGAATCTGTAGCAGACAAAGCCTCCTTGCAGGCCCGAGCGGTCTGCAGCAGGGCCGCCTTGTCGCCAGGTGTCAGCGTGTCGGAAGCCACCCCGGCCTTGTCGAGAACCCACTGAACCAGCGCGCGGTCATAGTCGTCGCCGCCCAGCGCGGAGTCGCCGCCGGTGGACACCACTTCAAACACGCCCTGGCTCAGGCGCAGGATGGAAATGTCAAAGGTACCGCCGCCCAGGTCGTAGATCGCGTAGACGCCTTCGCTGGCGTTGTCGAGGCCGTAAGCAATGGCTGCAGCCGTCGGTTCGTTGATCAGGCGCAGCACATGGATGCCGGCCAGTTGGGCGGCGTCCTTGGTCGCCTGGCGCTGCGCATCGTCAAAATAAGCCGGCACGGTGATCACCGCGCCGAAGATGTCGTCGTCGAAGGTGTCTTCCGCCCGGTAGCGCAGCGTCGCCAGAATCTCGGCACTGACCTCGACCGGGCTTTTTTCGCCGGCGACGGTCTGAACGGCAACCATGCCCGGCTTGTCAATCAATTCGTAGGGAAGCTGCGCACGGCTGACGATGTCGGCCATGCCGCGCCCCATCAGGCGCTTGACCGAGGCAATCGTGTTCTTGGGATCGGCCACCTGCGCCGCCAGGGCCTCGTAGCCGATCTGGCGGGTCACGGTCCCCGAATCATCGATGCCGTAACGCACCACGCTGGGCAGGATCACCCGGCCCTGGGCATCGGGCAGGCATTCGGCCACGCCATTGCGCACGCTGGCCACCAGCGAATGGGTGGTGCCCAGGTCGATGCCGATGGCGATGCGCCGCTGGTGCGGATCCGGCGTCTGGCCGGGTTCGGAGATTTGCAGTAAGGCCATGGGTCTGGGATTGCGCTGTATGGGTTATGAAGGCCTATTGTCCCAGCGCGTCGATGCGCGCATCGACCTCACCGGCAAAACGCTCAATAAACATAAGGCCTCTCACCTGCCGGGCCGCCGCCGGAAAGTCCTTTGCGACGTCCAGCAGTCGCTCTATTTTTGATAGCTGCTCACGCTTGCTGGACATGGCCTGGGCCGCGATTTCCTCAAGATGGGTGATGCCGTCCGCGTCATCCAGCGCCTCGCGCCACTGCATCTGCTGCATCAGGAAGTCGGCGGGCATGGCGGTGTTGCTTTCCGCCTCGATCGGCGCACCATGCAATTCACACAGGTACATGGCCCGCTTGAGCGGGTTTTTCAGCCGCTGGTAGGCCTCGTTGATACGCACCGACCACTGCATCGCCAGCCGCTGCGCGGCAGCGCCCTGCGCCGCGAACTTGTCAGGATGCGCCTCGCGCTGCAACTCTTTCCAGCGCGCATCGAGCACGGCGCCGTCCTGCGCAAACTGCACGGGAATATCGAAGAGTTCGAAATCGTTGGATTGGAGCGAGGGCACGGTGAGACGAAATTTTTGTGATGGAAAGCGTAGCGAGCGGTCGTCAGGCGAGGCGCACAGCGCGCAGAAACCGGAACGTACTCAGGTACGTGAGGATTTCGAGCACTGCGCAACGACGCATGGCGGCCGCGCAGTAGCTTTACACACAAAAATCACACCCGGAAAGATTCGCCGCACCCGCAGCGATCGCGCTCATTCGGATTGATGAACTTGAAGCCTTCATTCAGGCCTTCGCGCACAAAGTCGAGCTGGGTGCCGTCAATGTAGGCCATGCTTTTGGGATCGACCAGCACCTTGACGCCGTTGTCCTCGAAGACCACGTCCTCGGGGGCAATTTCATCGGCATATTCGATCTTGTAGGCCAGGCCGGAGCAGCCGGTGGTTCGCACGCCCAGTCGCACGCCCACGCCTTTGCCGCGCTTGCTCATGTAGCGGGTGACGTGCCGTGCTGCGGCGTCGGTGAGGGTAACGGACATGGTGCGCAGGTCGGTGGAAAGTTTAGTGGGCGTGTTTGAGCTTGTAGTCGCTGACGGCGGCCTTGATCGCGTCTTCCGCCAGGATGGAGCAATGGATCTTGACCGGGGGCAACGCCAGCTCTTCGGCAATCGCGCTGTTCTTGATGCTGGCCGCTTCGTCCAGGGTCTTGCCCTTGACCCACTCGGTCACCAGCGAGCTCGACGCAATCGCCGAGCCGCAGCCATAGGTCTTGAAACGTGCGTCTTCGATCACGCCGGTCAGCGGGTTGACCTTGATCTGCAGCTTCATCACGTCGCCGCATGCCGGCGCGCCGACCATGCCGGTGCCCACCGTGTCGTCGCCTTTTTCAAAGGAGCCGACGTTGCGGGGGTTCTCATAGTGGTCCACCACTTTTTCACTGTATGCCATTTTGTTTACCTCTGGTCTGATGTGCGTTAAAGCTGGCGCTCAATGCGCTGCCCACTGGATGGTGGACAGATCCACGCCATCCTTGAACATTTCCCACAGCGGCGAGAGTTCGCGCAGCTTGGCCACGTTCTCCTTGATGGTCGCCACCGCGTAATCGATTTCTTCCTCGGTGCTCCAGCGGCCAATCGTCATGCGCAAGCTGCTGTGGGCGAGTTCGTCGCTGCGGCCCAGGGCGCGCAGCACATAGCTGGGTTCCAGGCTGGCCGAAGTACAGGCCGAGCCACTGGACACGGCCAGGCCCTTGATGCCCATGATCAGCGACTCACCCTCGACAAAATTGAAGCTCATGTTGAGGTTGTGCGGCACGCGTTTGTCAGCGTGGCCGTTGAGGAACACCTCTTCCACATCCTTGAGGCCCGCGAGCATGCGCTCATGGAGGGCGCGGATGCGTTTGTTTTCCTCATGCATCTCGGCCTTGGCAATGCGGTAGGCCTCGCCCATGCCCACGATCTGGTGCGTCGGCAAGGTGCCCGATCGCATGCCGCGCTCATGGCCACCACCATGCATCTGCGCTTCCAGCCGAACCCGCGGCTTGCGGCGCACATACAGCGCGCCTATGCCCTTGGGGCCGTAGGTCTTGTGCGAGGTCAGGCTCATCAGGTCCACCGGCAAGGTGGCCAGATCGATGTCCACACGCCCGGTCGCCTGCGCGGCGTCCACATGGAAAATCACGCCTTTTTCACGGCACAAGGCGCCGATGGCAGCGATGTCCTGGATCACACCGATCTCGTTGTTGACGAACATCACGCTGGCCAGAATCGTATCGGGCCGGATCGCCGCTTTCAGCACCTCCAGATCCAGCAGGCCATCGGCCTGCACGTCGAGGTAAGTCACTTCAAACCCCTGGCGTTCCAGTTCGCGGCAGGTGTCCAGCACCGCCTTGTGTTCGGTTTTGACCGTGATCAGGTGTTTGCCTCTGGACTTGTAAAAATGCGCAGCCCCCTTGATGGCCAGGTTGTTGGACTCGGTGGCACCGCTGGTCCAGACAATCTCACGCGGGTCGGCGCCTATCAGTTCGGCCACCTGTTCACGCGCCTTTTCGACGGCGGCTTCCGCCTCCCAGCCCCAAGCGTGGCTGCGCGAAGCAGGGTTGCCGAAATGTTCGCGCAACCAGGGGATCATGGCGTCCACCACCCGCGGATCGCAGGGATTCGTGGCGCTGTAGTCCATGTAAATCGGGAAGTGAGGCGTTTCCATGTGGCTAGCTTTTTATGTCATGGCTGGCTTGCAGCATCAAAAAAAGTCGGCAGTCCGCCGCCGGTGTTTCACCGGCAGCGACCGGCCGGATCAGGATTTCGAGAAAGCGTTGCCGAGGGCAAACACCGAATTCGGTGCATTGACACGCATCGGCTTGGCCACCGGCGCAGTGAAAATCGCTTTTTTCACCATCGGCGTGTTTTCCACCACCACACCCTTGGCCAGCTGGTCGTCCACCAGCTTTTGCAGGGTGACGGAGTCGAGAAACTCCACCATGCGGCTGTTCAGCGAGGCCCACAGCTCGTGCGTCATGCAGCGCCCGCCGTCGCCGAGGCAGTTTTCCTTGCCACCACACTGGGTCGAATCAATCGGCTCGTCCACCGACACGATGATGTCGGCCACGGTGATTTCGGCAGCCTTGCGGCCCAGCGTGTAACCGCCGCCGGGACCCCGGGTGGATTCCACCAGTTCATGGCGGCGCAGCTTGCCGAACAGTTGTTCAAGGTAAGACAGCGAAATCTGCTGGCGCTGGCTGATCGCAGCCAGCGTAACGGGGCCGTTGTTCTGGCGCAGGGCCAGGTCAATCATTGCTGTGACCGCGAAGCGGCCTTTGGTCGTGAGGCGCATTTTCAAGCTCCTTAAAAAGTTGGCTTGACTGTCGTTTGGCTCACCTTGCAAAGCTTGTGGCCCGCAAGGAACTCTTCTCCACCCACCCCGGCCGAATGGCCTTTTCAGTCCGGGGCTTATTGTTGTTGACTGTTTTAATCAAGTATACCACAGGGGACGTCCGGTTGCAGTGCCTGGCTCCCTCTGGAACCGGGGTTTCTCGCCCGGAAAACGCCACCTGCCCCGCTTTTTGGAGTCAGGTCCGGCCCGGCAGTTCCCGAGAATGATGAAAGGTTATTCAGGCGGTCCCGGATCCCGCCGCCGGAAACGGCAAGACGTTGTCGGTCCCCGGCGCGCCGAAAGCCTGCGCCTTGAGCACGTGCAACTGGTCGCGCACCCGGGCGGCTTTCTCGAACTCCAGGTTTTTGGCGTGTTCGACCATCTGCTTTTCGAGGCGCTTGATCTCGCGGGCGATGTCTTTTTCGCTCATGTCCTCGACCAGCGCCTTCTGCAGTTCGAGCTTCTCCGCGTCCTTGCCGGACTTCTCGCTGTACACCCCGTCGATCAGGTCCTTGATGCGCTTGACGATGCTCCTCGGCGTGATGCCATGTTCGAGGTTGAAGGCGATCTGCTTGTTGCGACGCCTTTCGGTCTCGTCCATGGCCTTTTTCATCGAGTCGGTGATGCGGTCGGCATACAGGATGGCCCGGCCATTGAGGTTGCGGGCGGCCCGGCCTATGGTCTGGATCAGGCTGCGTTCGGCACGCAAAAAACCTTCCTTGTCGGCATCGAGGATGGCCACCAGGCTGACCTCGGGGATGTCCAGGCCCTCGCGCAGCAAATTGATGCCGACGAGCACGTCGAAAGCGCCCAGCCGCAGGTCGCGCAGGATTTCCACCCGTTCCACCGTGTCCACGTCGCTGTGCAGGTAACGCACCTTGACACCGTTGTCGGTCAGGTAGTCGGTCAGCTGCTCGGCCATGCGTTTGGTCAGCGTGGTGATCAGCACGCGTTCGTTCTTGTCGACGCGGATGCGGATTTCCTGCAGCACATCGTCGACCTGGTGGGTGGCCGGACGCACCTCGACCTCGGGATCGACCAGCCCGGTCGGTCGCACCACCTGCTCGACCACCTTGCCGGCGTGTTGTTGTTCGTAAGCGGCGGGCGTGGCCGAGACAAAAATCGCCTGGCGCATCTTGGACTCGAATTCCTCGAACTTCAGCGGCCGGTTGTCCAGCGCGCTCGGCAGGCGAAAGCCGTACTCGACCAGCGTGGTCTTGCGCGCACGGTCGCCGTTGTACATCGCGTTGAGCTGGCCGATCATCACGTGGCTCTCGTCGAGAAACATCACCGCGTCCTTCGGCAGGTAGTCGCACAGGGTCGAAGGCGGCGAACCCGGCGGCGCGCCGCTCAGGTGGCGCGTGTAGTTCTCGATGCCCTTGCAGTGGCCGATCTCGCTGAGCATCTCGAGGTCGAAACGGGTGCGCTGCTCGATACGCTGGGCCTCGACCAGCTTGCCGTCCCCGACAAATTGTTTGACACGTTCGGCCAGCTCGAGCTTGATGGTTTCGACGGCGGCCATGACCTTGTCGCGCGGCGTGACGTAATGGCTTTTCGGATAGACCACAAAACGCGGCACCTTCTGGCGGATGCGGCCGGTCAGCGGGTCGAACAGCGACAGGGCTTCAATCTCGTCGTCGAACAGCTCGATGCGGATCGCCAGCTCGGAATGTTCGGCCGGGAACACATCGATCACGTCGCCGCGCACGCGGAAGGTGCCGCGGGCAAAGTCCTGGTCGTTGCGTGCGTACTGCATGCGGATCAGGCGCGAGATCACGTCACGCTGGTTCATCTTGTCGCCGGTGCGCGCGATGAAACGCATCTGGGTGTAATCCTCGGGCGCGCCTATGCCGTAAATCGCGCTGACGGTCGCGACGATGATGGTGTCGCGCCGCTCCAGCACACTTTTGGTCGCCGACAGCCGCATCTGCTCGATGTGTTCGTTGATCGCCGAGTCTTTTTCAATGAACAGGTCGCGCTGCGGCACATAGGCCTCGGGCTGGTAGTAGTCGTAATAACTGACGAAGTACTCGACCGCGTTTTTCGGGAAAAACTCGCGGAACTCGCTGTAGAGCTGGGCCGCCAGCGTCTTGTTGGGCGCAAACACAATCGCCGGGCGGCCCAGACGGGCGATCACATTGGCCATCGTGAAGGTCTTGCCGGAACCGGTCACGCCCAGCAGGGTCTGGAACACCTCGCCGTCGTGGATACCCTCGACCAGTTGCTCGATGGCGACCGGCTGGTCACCCGCCGGCGGGTAGGGCATGAACAACTCGAACGGCGAATCCGGAAAACGCACAAATTCGCCCGCGGTGGCGTCTGTGCCGGCCTCGGGCATGACTTCAATCAGTTCTGGCATAAGAATCCCAATTTTGGCCCGCTAAAATCCGGGGCAACCAAACAGAATACGACATTTGGATCATGGGCGCAGCCGCAAGGCCGCCGATAGTCCGGCTGTCTGCGTAACACCCGGTAAACCAGATGGCTTGCCGGCACGTTAGAAAACACAAACCACCCTTGCCAACAAAGGATTTTCATGTCGCTTTTCACCGCCGTCGAAATGGCCCCCCGTGACCCCATATTGGGCCTGAACGAGCAATTCAATGCCGATACCAACCCGAACAAGGTCAACCTCGGCGTGGGCGTGTATTACGACGACAAGGGCAAGCTGCCGCTGCTGCAGTGTGTGCAAATCGCCGAAAAAGCCATGATGGAAGCGCCCAAGCCGCGCGGCTACCTGCCGATGGACGGTGTCGCCGCCTATGACGCTGCGGTCAAGGCGCTGGTTTTCGGCGCCGACAGCGAGCCGGTCAAAACCGGCCGCATCGCCACGGCACAGGGCATTGGCGGCACCGGCGGCCTCAAAATCGGCGCCGACTTCCTGAAAAAACTCAGCCCCAACGCCAAAGTGCTGATCAGTGACCCGAGCTGGGAAAACCACCGCGCGCTGTTCGCGCAGGCCGGCTTCACCGTCGAAACTTACCCCTATTACGACGCGGCCAAACGCGGTGTCAATTTCGACGGCATGCTGGCGGCGCTGAATGCGGCGGCGGAAGGCACGATTGTGGTGTTGCACGCCTGCTGCCACAACCCGACCGGTTATGACATCACCGCCGCCCAGTGGGACCAGGTGATTGCCGCGGTCAAGGCGCGCAAGCTCACCGCCTTCCTCGACATGGCCTACCAGGGCTTTGGCCACGGCATTGCCGAAGACGGCGCGGTCATCGGCAAATTTGTCGCTGCCGGCCTCAATTTCTTCGTCTCGACCTCATTCTCCAAAAGTTTCAGCCTTTATGGAGAGCGCGTCGGCGCGCTGTCCGTGGTCTGTGAGAGCAAGGAAGAAGCCGAACGTGTGTTGTCGCAGATGAAGGTGGTGATTCGCACCAACTACAGCAACCCGCAGATCCACGGCGCCACCGTGGTCGCCAACGTGCTGAACAACCCCGAGCTGCGCGCGCTGTGGGAAAAGGAACTGGCCGAGATGCGTGTGCGCATCAAGGCCATGCGCCAGAAGCTGGTGGACGGCCTGAAAGCTGCCGGCGTCAAGCAGGACATGAGCTTCATCACCCAGCAGATCGGCATGTTCAGCTACTCGGGCCTGACCAAGGACCAGATGGTGCGCCTGCGCAATGAATTCGGCGTCTACGGCACCGACAGCGGCCGCATGTGTGTGGCCGCGCTGAACAGCCAGAACATCGACCACGTCTGCGCGTCCATCGCCAAGGTCCTGTAACGACGCCGCAGGCCATGGACGCGCTGGCGCAGCGGTTTGTGCAGGATGCCCTGCGCAACCGCTGCAATGCCGTGCTGCTGGAACGCCTGCCGGAACTGAATCTTCCCGATGCCTGGCTGGTCGGCGGCTGCCTGTTCCAGACCGTGTGGAACCTGCGGGGCGGCCAGCCGCCGGGCGCCGGCATCCGCGACTACGACATCTTCTACTTCGATGCGGGCGATCTGTCCGAAGCCGCAGAAACTGCCGTCAACCAGCGCGCTCAGCGGCTGTTCGGCGATCTGGGCGTCCCGCTGGAACTGAAGAACCAGGCGCGGGTCCACACCTGGTATCCGGCGTATTTCGGCCGGCCGTGTCCGCCGCTGCAAAACGCCTGCGAAGGCATCAAGCGTTTTCTGGTGGGCAGTACCAGCGTGGGATTGCGCCAGACCGGCACCGGCGTCGAGGTGTATGCGCCGCACGGCCTGGACGACCTGTACCGGGGCCTGCTACGCCGCAACCCGGGCGTGGACCATGGCGCCCTGTATGCCCAAAAAGCCCGCGACTATCAGGCACGCTGGCCCTGGCTTCACGTCCCGGATTAAGCATCAAAAACGGCGTCAGCCCATGTCCCGCATGGGCGAGCAGCTCCTGAATTGATAGCAAATGGCGCCGGAAACTATTCCGAGACAGCCGCCACCGGATCGTAGAAAAAGCGCTCCTCCACGATCTTCTCGCCTTCCCAGCGCTGGTGCGCCAGCTCGTCAATACGCATGGTCTTGCCCGAATGCCGGGTGAATTCGAAGACCCAGTGGATCACGACAAAATCGCCATCGACCAGGAAGGACTCCACCGGCAGCGTGCGCATGGCGCTGCAGGCGGCGATCACCGCGCGTTCGTAGGCGACCAGCACCTCCCGGCCGCGGCGCGGCGGCTGGCTGTTTTCCTGCATGCTGGCGTCGGGCGCATAAAACTGCTCGATGGCTTCCACATACTGGCCTTGTTCGACCAGCGCGATAAAGGCTTGCACGGTTTGGCGGCTTGGCATGATGTGGCGAGGTTCCGGAGTCAGGCCCAGAGCACGGATCGCATGGAAATCGAGCCGAGCTGGAAATTGGTGTTGAAAAACTGCGGCTGTTCACCCTTGTCCACCGCGCCTGCCGCATACAGCAGCGGCAAATAATGTTCATGGGTGGGATGGGCCATTTTGGCAAGCTGGCCCAGCTTCAGGAAATTCTGCAGTGCGTCCAGGTTGCCCTGCTGGATCAGGCCGCCGGTGGTCTGGTCGAACTCCAGCGCCCAGTCGTAGGCCTGGTTGGCGGCGGCGCCGCGCTGCGCCTGGCGCAGGTTGTGCACGATGTTGCCACTGCCGACAATCAGCACGCCACGCTCGCGCAGGGCCTTGAGTTGCCGGGCCAGCGCATAGTGTTCTTCGGGCGCGCGGCTGTAGTCCATGCTGAGCTGCACCACCGGAATGGTGGCGCCGGGAAACATCGGCTTGAGCACCGACCAGCTGCCGTGGTCCAGCCCCCATTCGGCCTGGTCCAGACCGAGCGGCGCCGAGCCACGCTGGCGCACCTGCTGGCTGATCGCGCCCGCAGCCGCGGCATGACCGGGCGCCGGGTACTGCTGGTCGAACAACTCCTGCGGAAACCCGCCGAAATCGTGGATGGTCTTGGGCTGGTCCATGGCGGTCAGCCACCAGCCTTCGGTCAGCCAGTGTGCAGAAATGCACAGAATCAGTTGCGGCGGCGGCAAGTCGGCACCGAAACGCGCGCCCAGCGCCTGCCAGCTGCGGCTGTATTCGTTGTCGCCGATGGCATTCATCGGGCTGCCATGGCCGACAAACAGCACCGGCATGCGGTCGGATTTTTTCAGGGAACCCCAGGGGTCCTGCGGCGTAGCGCCGCGTATCTCGGTCATAAACAATCCAGTCAGGGCCTGCAGGCCGGCTGCGGCAGCGGTGATCCGCGGTCGGTGCGGCATCGCAAGTCGCCAGCGGCCAGCCCCAGGCGTCGAAAAAACAAGGGTTAGCGAGCAGCAAACACCTGCCGTATTGGTGTTTGCCCTCCATCAAATCATAAGCGTACCTGTTATTATTTGTTGCACTGCAACATACTTCGTTGCCCAAAGGTTACCCGCATGCTTTACCAGGTCTATGAAACCCAGCGCTCCCTGATGGAGCCTTTTGTCGACTTCGCCCAGGCCGCCGCCAAAATCTACAACAGCCCGAACTCGCCCTTCGGCCAGAATCCGCTGGCCCAGCGCATCTCTGCCGGCTACAGCCTGATTTACCGGCTCGGCAAGGACTACGAAAAGCCACAGTTTGGCATCTCCACGGTGGACGTGGATGGCACCAACATTGCGATCCATGAGCGCATCGAACTCGACAAGCCCTTTTGCGAATTGCGGCGCTTCAAGCGTTTCACCGATGACCCGGCCACCCTGACCAAACTCAAGGGCCAGCCCGCT
>PNNC01000129.1 GCA_013824015.1 Polaromonas sp. | reverse complement strand
ATCTATCGTCAGGATCAGCGCAATCGCGGTCACCAGCAGCACGGCCAGGCCGGCCACGCCCAGCTTGTTGGCCTGGCGTGCGAACTGCGTCAGATAACCGAGCACCTGACGCGAGATGTTGTCCGGGATCAGGCTGTTGACCAGCCAGACCTGCAGCACGCCCTGCAGCTTGGAAAACATCGGAAAGGCCGTGAAAATCGCCAGCGCCACCGTAAAAAACGGCACCAGCGCAATGCTGGTGGTGAAGGTCAGGCTGCTGGCCGTCAGGCCCATGTGGTCTTCGCGAAAACGCTGGCGCAGCGTGAAGGCGGTGTCGCGCCACGGGAAGTGCGAGAGCTCGGTCAATAACTGCTGCAGGGACTGCTGGAATCTCATCCCCGGTATCATGCCATCGACCCCGCGTTAATGATGATGACCTCCCCCATGAACAAAACCTCGCAAATCGATGCCACCCGCTGGCTGGCCCTGGGCAGCCTCGGCGGCCTGATCGCGCTGGGCCTGGCCTGGGAGATGTGGCTGGCGCCGATTCGCCCGGGCGGCTCCTTGCTGGCGCTGAAGGTGCTGCCGCTGTGTATCCCGCTGGCCGGCCTGCTGAAAAACCGCATGTACACCTACCGCTGGCTCAGCCTGATGGTCTGGCTGTATTTCACCGAAGGCGCCGTGCGTGCCTGGAGCGACAAGCCGCCCGGCAACTACTTGGCGATGATCGAGGTCGCGCTGTGCCTGCTGCTTTTTGTGGCTTGCGCACTGCACGTGCGCATCCGCCTGAAAAACGCCAAAACCCAGACCCTGCCTGAACCGGAAGCCCAAACACCGTGAGCACCTCCCACACCCTGCTTGACACCCTGCGCCAGATTGTCGGCGCGCCCAACGTCCTGACCGAAGGCGACCTGACCGCCTGGGTGCAGGACTGGCGCCGGCGCGAAACCGGCAAGGCGCTGGCCGTGGTGCGCCCCGGCTCGACCGCTGAAGTCGCCGCCGTGGTCAAGGCCTGCGCCGCCGCGCGCGTCAGCATGGTGCCGCAGGGCGGCAACACCGGCATGGTGGTGGGCTCCACCCCCGACGCCAGCGGCACCCAGGTCGTGCTGAGCCTGACCCGCATGAACAAGGTCCGCACGCTGGACGCCGGCAACCTGACCATCACCGTCGATGCCGGTTGTGTGCTGCAGAACCTGCAGGAAGCCTGCGAAAAAGCCGGCTTTTTGTTCCCGCTGAGCCTGGCCTCGGAAGGCAGTTGCACCATCGGCGGCAACCTCGGCACCAATGCCGGCGGCACCCAGGTCGTACGTTACGGCAACACGCGTGAACTGTGCCTCGGGCTGGAAGTCGTGAATGCGCAGGGCGAGATCTGGGACGGCCTGATGGGCCTGCGCAAGGACAACACCGGCTACGACCTGCGCCACCTGTTCATCGGCAGTGAAGGCACGCTGGGCGTGATCACCGGCGCCACCATGAAGCTGTATCCGCTGCCGAAAAGCCAGCTCACCGCTTTTGCCGCCGTGCCTTCGCTGGAAGCCGCGGTGCAGTTGCTGGGCCTGGCGCACGGCCACCTGGGTGCCGGCCTGACCGGCTTCGAGGTGATGGGCCAGTTTCCGCTGAGCCTGGTGGCCAAACATTTCCCGCAGCAGCGTGTGCCGTTCTGGAAAGAATCCGAATGGTGTGTGGTGCTGGAGAACTCCGATAACGAATCGGAAGAACATGCACGCGCCTGTTTCGAGCGCCTGCTCGAAGCCGCGATGGAAGCCGGATGTGTCAGCGATGCGGTGGTCGCCGAAAGCATGGCGCAGGCGCACGCGCTGTGGCACATCCGCGAAAGCATCCCGCTGGCGCAGGCCGAAGAAGGCCTGAACATCAAGCACGACATCTCGATCAATGTCTCGCGCATCCCCGAATTCGTGGCCGAAACCAACGCCCTGCTGCTGGAGCGTTTCCCCGGCGCACGCCTGGTGGTGTATGGCCACCTCGGCGACGGCAACCTGCACTACAACGTGCAGGCGCCAGAGAATGAAGACCAGGCGCTGTTCCTCAACGAGCAGGAAGCGCCGATGAATGCGCTGGTGTATGAGGTGGTGGACCGCTACCGCGGTTCGATCTCGGCCGAACACGGCGTCGGCAGCCTGAAAGTGGATTCCCTGCCCAAACACAAATCGCCCGTGGCCCTCAGCATGATGCGCGCCATCAAGCAGGGCCTGGACCCGCTGAACCTGATGAACCCGGGCCGGGTGCTGAAGGCATAATTCCCCCCATGGCGGCAGCTGTGCCGCCGCTGATTTCCGGCACCACCGACGGGTTTTTCATGACGTCTCCCATTCGCTTCCAGTACGAAGAGTTCATGCGCCATGTGGATACGCATGGCGTGTTCAAGGCCGACCGCACCGGCACCGGCACCAAAAGTGTGTTCGGCTACCAGATGCGTTTCGACCTGCACGAAGGTTTTCCGCTGGTCACCACCAAAAAGGTCCACCTGAAGTCCATCGTGCATGAGCTGCTGTGGTTTCTGCAGGGCTCCAGCAACAACAACTGGCTCAAGGAACGCGGCGTCACGATCTGGGACGAATGGGCACGCGAGGACGGCGACCTGGGACCGGTGTATGGCGTGCAGTGGCGCAGCTGGCCGACGCCGGACGGCGGCCACATCGACCAGATCGCCGAGGTCATCCAGACGCTCAAGACCAACCCCGATTCGCGCCGCATCATCGTCAGCGCCTGGAACGTGGCCGAGCTCTCGAAGATGGCCTTGATGCCCTGCCACGCCTTCTTCCAGTTTTACGTGGCACCCGCCACCGAGCCCGGCGGCAAAGGCAAGCTGAGCTGCCAGCTCTACCAGCGCAGCGCCGACATTTTCCTCGGCGTGCCCTTCAACATCGCGAGTTATGCGCTGCTGACCCACATGGTGGCCCAGCAATGTGATCTCGACGTCGGCGACTTCATCTGGACCGGCGGCGACTGCCACATCTACAGCAACCACGCCGAACAGGTGGCGCTGCAACTGAGCCGCCAGCCCTTCCCCTACCCGACGCTGAAGATCAAACGCAAGCCGGCTTCGATCTTCGACTATGAATTCGACGACTTCGAGTTTTTGGATTACCAGCACCATCAGGCAATTAAAGCCCCTGTAGCGGTCTAACGTTTACATGCCCCGCATCAACCTCATCTATGCGCGCGCCGCCAACGGCGTCATCGGCAAGGACGGCATGATGCCCTGGCATTTGCCCGAAGATCTCGCGCATTTCAAGCAACTGACCCACGGCTGCCCGGTCATCATGGGCCGCAAGACCTGGGACTCGCTGCCGCCGCGCTTTCGCCCGCTGCCGGGCCGGACCAACATCGTGATCACCCGCAACGCCAGCTGGCAGGCCGACGGGGCGCAACGCGTCGCCAGCCTCGACGAGGCTTTGGCCCAGGCCGGCAACGCGCCGGAGATCTGGGTGATTGGCGGCGCGCAGATTTATGCCCAGGCCGAGCCGCTGGCCAGCCGCGCCGAGGTCACCGAGATTGCGCAGGACTTCGAGGGTGATGCGTATGCGCCGACCCTGGGCCCGGACTGGGTGGCGGACGCGCGTGAAGAACTGGTCTCGGCCACAGGGCTGGCCCTCAGTTTTGTGCGTTACCTGCGGCCGGTGCCGGCCTGAGTCCGCCGGCGCGCAGCCATGTTCCATCCCCCGCGCTCCTACGTCTACCTCGACACGGTTGCGCGTGCCGGTTCGATCCGCAAGGCCGCGGAGATCCTGCATGTCGCCTCGACCGCGCTGAACCGCAAGATCCTCGAACTCGAAGCCGAACTCGGCACGCCGCTGTTTGAACGCTTGCCGCGCGGTGTGCGTTTGACCGCGGCCGGCGAGGTGCTGGTCAACACCATGCGGCGCGGCCTGTCGGACCTGCGCTCGGCGGTCTCGCAGATCGAGCAATTACGCGGCATGGTGCGCGGCACGGTACGTATCGGCTGCGCCGAGTCGGTGTCCACCGACCTGGTGCCCAGTGCGATTGCGCTGTACCAGCAAAACCACCCCGGCGTGCAGTTCCGGGTGCTGGCCGGCGTCACCGGCCAGCTGCTCGCGGCACTGATGGCCGACGAGGTGGAGCTGGTGCTGGTGCACGACCCTGAGCCCTCGGACGACCTGCGGGTGATTGCCTCGCTGGACCAGCCGCTGTGCGCGATGATGCGGCCCGACCACCCGCTGGCCGGCCGGCAGAAGATCCGGCTCGCCGATTGCCAGAAATACACCGTGGCGCTGGGCGACCATTCTTTCGGCAGCCGGCGCCTGCTCGATGTGCTGATGGCGCGCTCGCGCATGAGCCTGAAGGTGGCGCTGGAAGCCAGCACCGTGCAGATGCTCAAGGAATTCACAAGCCAGACCGGCGCCATCAGCTTCCAGTTCCAGATCGGTACCGAGCAGGAGGTGCGCAAGGGCGAGCTGGTGTCCATCCCGCTGACGGACCGCTCGCTGTCGGCCAGCCAACTGGTGCTGGCGGTGCGCGATGGCCGCGCGCTGCCGGTCGCCACCCTGTCCTTTATTCAGGCGCTGGTCGCGCGGCTGGCCGCCCTCAACCCCTGAGCCAGGCCCCGCAGCGGGCCACCGGCCCGGTGACTGCACACATTTTGTTCTCACCATGAGAGAAACAAAGCGCTGGATGATTGCGCCCATTCCCGGCAGACTGGGCCCATGGATGCGTTTTTTATCCCTTTCCCCGTCAGCCCCGAACTGCAGGTGCACCGTCTGCCGATGGACCATCCGGGCGATCTGTCGGCGCTGGCGAAGCTGCTGGACCAGGGCGTGCTGCGCGCGCAGGACGTGCTGGCGGTCATCGGCAAGACCGAGGGCAATGGCGGCGTCAATGATTTCACCCGGGGCTTTTTCACCCAGTCGCTGATGGCCTTGCTGGGTACGCGGCTGGGTCGCGCGCCGCAGCAGCTGCTGCAGGAAATTCCCTGCATTCTGTCGGGCGGCACCGAAGGGGTACTGAGCCCGCACTACGTCGTGTTTGCGCGCGCCGAGGCGGCGCCCGATGCGCTGCCCGGACCGGCGCTGGCGCTGGGCCGGGCCCTGGGCCCGGTGATGGATGCACAGGACATGGGGCGCTGGGCCCAGGTTCGCCAGGTGGCGGCTGCGGTGCGCACGGCAATGGCCGATGCCCGCATCAGCGGCCCGGCGGACGTCGGTTTTGTCCAGGTCAAATGCCCCTTTCTGACGCCATCACTCGCGGAAAGCGCCAGCGCCGCCGGTCGCCCCCTGGGCTGCCCGGATGCCAACCGCTCGATGGCACTGTCTCGCGCCGCAGGTGCTTTCGGTGTGGCGCTGGCGCTGGGCGAGCTGGACGACGACCCGGCGCTGGAAGCCGCGCTGCTCGGCGACTTCAGCCTGTTTTCCAACCGCGCCAGCATTTCCTGCGGCGTCGAGGTCCAGGCCTGTGAAGTGGTGGTGCTGGGCCATAGCGCGCAATGGCGCGGTCCGCTGCGTCTGGCCTGCGCACCCATGGCCGATGCGCTGGACCTGGGCGCGGTGAGCCAGGTGCTGGCCGAGCTGGGCCTGCACGCGCAGCCGCAACTGGGAGAGCGGGACCAGGCCCGGGTTGCGGCCGCATTTGTCAAATGTGAACCCGACCGGCGCGGCCGGGTGCGCGGCGCGCGCCACACCATGCTGGGCGACACCGACATCAATGCCCAGCGCCATATCCGCGGCGCGGTCGGCGGCCTGGTGGCCGGCGTGCTCGGCGACGGAAGGATTTTTGTCTCCGGCGGCGCAGAACACCAGGGCCCGGACGGCGGTGGCCTGATTGCGGTCATCGCGGAAGTGGCGCAGCCATGATCAGCGCCGCCCTGCGCGCACCGGCCACCGCGACCGCCGCGTGGCAACTGGGCGCCGTCGAGTTGTCGCAGGCCTTTGCGGACGGCAGCCTGACGCCGGTCGATGCGCTGGACAGCGTGCTGGCGCGCATGCACGCCGTGCAGCCGCACATCAATGCGCTGGTGGCCTGCGACCTGGAAGGCGCCCGCTTGGCCGCCCAGGCCAGCGCGCTGCGCTGGCGGCGCGGTGCGCCGCTGTCGCCGCTGGACGGCGTGCCCCTGACCGTCAAGGACAACATCCCGGTGGCCGGCCTGCCCTGCCGCTGGGGCAGCAAGCTGTATGTTGACTTTCTTGCCGGCCATGACGAAGAACCGGTGCAGCGCCTGCGTGCTGCGGGAGGGGTCATCGTCGGCAAAACCAATGTGCCCGAGTTCACGCTGCAGGGTTACACCGACAACCTGCTCGACGGCGCCACCCGCAACCCCTGGGATCTGGCCCTGACACCGGGCGGCTCCAGCGGCGGCGCCGTCGCCGCGGTGGCTTCGGGCATCGCGCCGCTGGCGCTGGCCACCGACGGCGGCGGCTCGATACGCCGGCCGGCCGCGTATGCCGGGCTGGTGGGCCTGAAGCCTTCGTGGGGCGCGGTTCCGCGCAGCGGCGGCCTGCCCGAGATCCTGCCCGGCATGGAAGTGATCGGCCCGATCGCGCGTTCGGTCACCGACCTGGTGGCGGTGATGCGCATCATCGCCGGCCCCGCCGCTGGCGGCTGGCAGGGCGCGGCCCCAAGCGCCGGGCGCCAGAACATTGTTTATTGGCGCGACATCAGCGGCAGCCCGGTGGACCCGCAGATCCTGGCCAGTGTCGATGCCGCCGCGGCAGCCCTGCAGGCACTCGGCCACCGTGTCGAGGTGCAGCCGGCGCCGGCATCCATCGCGCACTTCAATGAAGCCGTGTGGCCGGTGCTCAGCGCCACCGGGCTGGCCGCGGTGCTGCAGGACAAGGCCGGACGCGAAGCCGAATTGACACCCGCACTGCGCAGCCTGCTGGCGCAAGGGCGCGACCTGCGCGCCATCGATCTGTTTGAAGCGCAGCGGCAGGTGCACCTGATGCGCGGCGAACTCGCGCAGCTGCTGACGAACGTTGACCTGATCCTGACCCCGGCGGCGGCAGCCCTGCCCTGGAACGCCACGGAAAGTCATCCGGCGCAGATCAACGGCCAGCCGGTCGGACCGCGCGGCCATGCGGTGTTTACCGCGTTTGCCAACGCCGCCGGCCTGCCGGGGCTGGCGCTGCCGGCTGCGCCCTCGGCGCAGGGCTTGCCCATCGGCTTTCAGCTGATCGCCCGCCACGGCGCGGATGCCGCACTGCTGGCACTGGGCTTGCATTACGAATTCCACCACCCCTGGCGCCAGCGCTGGCCCAACCTGGCCTGAAGCGCCAAGCAGGATACCCCATGAAAAAAATCAGAGTTGTCATCATCGGAGCCGGCGTTGCCGGTGCCATCCTCGCGCGGCGTCTCGCGCGCCTGCCGCAGGTCGAGCTGTTCTGCCTGGAAAAAGTCGAGCCCGAAGACCACTCCGAAGCCGGCACCGGGCTCAACGTCGGACCCAACGCCATCAAGGCGCTGCAGCAATGCGATGCCGAACTGGCCAGCCAGGTGCGCGCACAAAGCCTGCCCTGGGCCAGCTGGCGCACCTCGCTGTCTGACGGCACCGTGCTGTTCGACCTGCCGCTGGACACGGTTGCCGACAACACCGGCATCCGCATTCGCTGGTCGGAGCTGTACGACGTGCTGCGCGCCGGCGCGCAGGGGGTGATCCAGTACGGCTGCGAGATCACGGCCATCAGCCCCAGCGCCAGCGACCCGCTGCGCAGCAGCGTGCGCTGGACCCAGCGCGGTGTGACGCACCGCCTCGATGACATCGACCTGCTGGTGGGCGTGGACGGCCGCTATTCCGCGACACGCAACGCCTTCTCGGGGCTGCCCGCGCCGCGCCATGTCGGGGTGGCCATTGTGCGCACGCTGGTCGAGGACACCAGCGGCGGCCTGATCGACGACTACGAGCAGTGGTTCAACGGCCCGCACCGCCTGCTGGCCTTCCGGGTGCCGCCCGGCCATGTGTATATCGCCGCCACCTTCCCGATCGACAAGGGCGAGCAGATCCACGAGGAATGGAAAACCGAAGCGGTGATGCGCGCCACCTACGCGCCGCCCGGTGGCCAGCCCTGCGCGCAGGTGCGCTGGCTGCTCGACGCGATGTGCACCCACCTGGCCGACAGCCACTGGGCCCGCATGCAGGAGTCGGAAGTGCTGTTTGCCGAACCTCAGCGCCAGGTGATGTACCTGGGCGACAGCGCCCACGGCATGGCGCCGACCCTGGGCCAGGGCGCGACCCAGGCCATCGAGGACGCCTGCTGCGCCGCCCTGATCATCGAGCGTGAAGCCGCCGCCGGCCGGCTCGATCCACGTGGCTGGCTGGACCTGGTGTCGGTGGCCCGCACCGAACGCATCCGTTTTGCGATGGAACTGTCGGTGCAGGCCACCGACACCCTGCTCAAGGGCGCCGATCCCGTCAGCGGCGCCTTGTGGAAAACCGAAGCGCCCTTCCTCGCCCAGCTCTCGCGCCTGTTCCGCCAGGTTGCTCTGGGCCAGCGTGTTGCGGCAGAAACAGGCGCATCCGCATGAACACCTCTTCTCCCACCGACGGCGCACTGACCCATGGCCTGTTCCACCTGGCCATCAAGACCGCCGACCTGGCGCGCACCCTGGCCTTCTGGACCGGTGTGATCGGCCTGCGCGAAATTGCACGCCCCGACTTCGGCTACCCCGGCGCCTGGCTGGCCTGCGGGCAACCAGGTGGCCAGGCCATCATCCACGTCTATGCCGGCGGCCCGGCCCTGGGCAGCGCAGGTGTGGTCGAGACCGGTACCGCCGCCATCGACCATGTGTCGCTGGCCTGCACCGGCTACCACGCCTACATCGCACGTTTTCGCGTCGCTGGCCTGGCCTGGCGCGAGTTCCTGGTGCCCGGCACCTCGCTCTGGCAACTGTTTGTCTACGACCCCAGCGGCGTGCAGCTGGAGCTCACCTTTGAAGGCGCGGTCGAAGCCGGCCCGCCGCCCGACATGTCGGAAGCCCGCCGCTACCGCGCCGGCCAGTCTTTTTTTGTTTCCCTCGCCTAGCCCCACCCTCACGGAGAACCCTGCCATGCACCAGTCTGACACCACACTTTTTTGCCGCAGATCGCTGCTGGCCCTCGCCTTGTCGCTGACCCTGCTGCCTGCGGCACAGGCCGCCGACAAACTCAAGATCGGCGTGTTTCCCTCGAGCGCCGCATTGCCGTTTTACATCGCCCAAAACCGCGGCTACTTCAAGGACGCCGGCCTGGAGGTCGAGGAAATCCCGATGACCAGCCACCCGCTGACCCTGCAATCGATTGTGGCCGGCAACATCGACGGCGCGGCCAACCTGGTGACGCTGGAAGGCGCCAACATGGAAGCGCGCCGACCGAAAACCCTCAAGTACATCTCGCTGAACGGACAGAACAGCCAGCACGTGATCGAGCAGTTCGTCGCCAAACCCGACAGCCCGGCCAAATCGCTGAAAGACTTCAAAAACGGCTTCAAGCTGTTCTCGGCGCCCGGCCCGGCCAACATCGGCGCGGCGCGCGCGGTGCTCAAAAAAATCGGCCTGGTCGAAGGCAAGGACTTCAGCATCCAGGAGCAGCCGATCAACATGCACTCGTCGGTGCTGCAGGCCGGCACCTTCGACGGCGGCTACACGCTGGAGCCGGCGGCGACCATCATGGTGGCGCAGAAAATCGGCAAGCGTATCGAAACCGGCGTGATCGCCACCCACCTGCTGGGCCGCAAGGAGGCCAGCGCCTTTGCCGCCGGCGCCGTGTTGTCGGAAAAACTGATCGCCGAGCGCCCTGACGTCGCCAAACGGTTTACCGAAGCCTGGGCGCGCGGCCTGAAGCAGGCGCAGACCGACAGCAGCACGCGCGGCTACCTGATCCAGGGCATGAAGGTGCCGCCCGAGCTGGCTGCCACCGTGCCCTTGCCGCGCATCGTGATGGCCAGGGACATGACGGCCGCTGACGTTGCCGACTTCCAGAAATTCCTCGACATCGGCACCGAGCTCGGCGTCGTCAAGGACAAGATCGATGGCAAGGCCATGGTCAAGGCCTTCTGAACCCCACCCACAAGGTTTTTTCCACGTGAACACCCTGGCATCTCCCACGCCCGCCCCGACAGCGCCCGAGACGGCGGCGCGCGGGTCGGACCCCGATTCGCACCGCTGGTACCCGAAAGGCACACACATCACCGTGCGCGGGCTGACCAAACGTTTTGACGGGGCGACGATTTACGAAAACTTCGACCTCGATATTCCCAAGGGCAAGATCATCTCGATCTTCGGGCCCAACGGCTGCGGCAAAAGCACGCTGATCAACATGATCTCCGGCATCCTGCCCTTCGACAGCGGACGTATCCTGTTCGAGGGCAAGGAAGCCTGGGAAACCCGCATGGGGTATGTGTTCCAGAACTACCGCGAGGCGGTGTTTCCGTGGATGCGCGCCATCGACAACATCCGCTACCCGCTGCAGTACCTGGACATTCCGAAGGGCGAACGCCAGGCGCGGGTGGACCGGCTGGTGGAAAACTTCGAGGTCAAGTTCGACCTGAACCGCTACCCCTACGAGATGTCGGGTGGGCAGCAGCAACTGGTGTCCATCATGCGCGCGCTGGTGGTGGACCCGGAAGTGCTGTTCCTCGACGAACCGTTTTCCGCGCTCGACTACGAAACCGTGATGGTGCTGCGCGGCCAGTTGCAGGCGGTGCTGACCGAGCGCCAAGTCACGACCTTGCTGGTCTCGCACGACCTCGACGAAGCCGTGCTGCTGGCCGACGAGGTGATGCTGCTGACGAAACGCCCGACCCGCGTGTCCGAACGCCTGGCGTTTGAGGCGCCGCGGCCGCGCACCGCCGACACCACGGTCGGTGAGGAATTCATCCGCGTGAAAACACGCGCCCTCGAGATTTTCCAGAGCGAGGTGCGCAAATGAAACAACGTGACTGGATGGCGCGCTTGCGCCCGCTGATCGGCGTGGTGGTGCTGGTGGGCGCCTGGTATTTGATCCATGCGTCGCGCGCGGTGGATCCGCTGCTGCTGCCCTCGCCCGGAGAAACCTTTTCGGCCTTCTGGAACGGCCTGGTGCAGGGCACGCTGGGCGCCGATTTCTGGAAAACCATTGTGCGCACGCTGACCTCGTTTGCGCTGGCGCTGGTGATTGCGGTGCCGCTGGGCATTGTGCTGGGCAGCCTGCAAAAGCTCTACGAGTCGATCGAGTTCGCCATCGAGTTTTTCCGCTCGACACCGGCCTCGGCGATGTTTCCGCTGTTCCTGGTGATCTTCGGCGTCGGCGAAACCACCAAGATCGCGGTGGCGACTTTCGGCGCGTCACTGACGATTTTGTTCAACGTGGCCTACGGCGTCATGGGTGCGCGCAAGCAACGCCAGCTCGCCGCCAAGGTCATGGGTGCGCCGCGTTACCGCGTGCTGACCGACGTGACGCTGCTCGAATCGATGCCGCAGGTGTTTGTCGGCATGCGCTCCGGCGTGTCGCTGGCGCTGGTGATCGTGATCGTCGCCGAGATGTTCATCGGCTCGACCGATGGGCTGGGACAACGCGTGATGAATGCGCAGATGATTTTCGACATGCCCGAGATGTACGCGGCGATTTTTGCCGCCGGTGTGCTCGGTTATGCGATGAACCTGGTCTTCATCCTGGCCGAGCGGCGTTTTGTGCACTGGGGCGGCAAGTAGGGGCAGCGGCGCCAGCCGGCGGGATGCGACGGGCGCCGGCTCGGTTAGGATGCGGGCATGACGCGCGGACCCTGCGCTGACCCCATCTTCACCGACCGCCACCCTCATGAAAATCGCCACCTGGAACGTCAACTCCCTGGCCGTCCGTCTGCCGCAGGTGCTGGACTGGCTGGCCGCCAACCCGGTCGATGCGCTGTGCCTGCAGGAGCTCAAGCTCAGCGACGACAAGTTTCCCTTGCAGGCGCTGGCGGACGCCGGTTACCAGAGCGCGGTCTTCGGCCAGAAAACCTACAACGGCGTCGCCATCCTGAGCCGCAATCCCGCGCGCAACATCGTGAAAAACATCGCCGGTTTCAGCGACGAACAGTCGCGCGTGCTCGCCGCCACGCTGGACACGCCGCAGGGCGAGCTGCGCCTGGTCAATGGTTATTTCGTCAACGGGCAGGCGCCCGGCACCGAGAAGTTCGACTACAAGATGAAGTGGCTGGACGGCCTGCGCAACTGGCTGGGCCAGGAGCTGGCGGCGCAGCCGAAGCTGGTGCTGGTCGGCGACTTCAACATCACGTTTGACGACCGCGACACCTACGACGCCGAAGGCCTGCGCGAAACCATTCACCACACCACCGAGGAGCGCGAGCACCTGAAGGCGCTGCTGGGTCTGGGCCTGCACGACGCCTTCCGGCTGTTCGATCAGCCGGAAAAAAGTTATTCCTGGTGGGACTACCGCGAGTTCGCCTTCCGCCGCAACCGCGGCCTGCGCATCGACTACATCCTGGTCAGCGACGCGCTCAAACCGCGGGTGCAAAGCTGCGTGATCGACAAGGCGCCGCGCAAAAACGAACGGCCCAGCGACCATGTGCCGGTTGTGGCGCACCTTGATTTGCTATAAATAATATAGCTACTCCGGTCCACCCGACATGGGGTGGAGGCTGATTTCATTCACAAAGCACGCGCCACCCGCCCGGGTGAGTCGGCAGCCTCGGCATGGACACCTTTGGCATGGCGCTGGCTGTTGCAGAGCTCGTGGCTGATCGCCAGGTTCTCCGCATGGCTGTTGCCGCCCTCGCTGAGCGGGCGAATGTGCTCCAGCGTCGCGGCGGCCGGCAACACATGTTCACCGCAGACCCAGCACGGCACCCGGCCATGCAGCTGGCGCGCCACGGTTTTGTAGATCTTGTCGCGGGTCAGGGATAAACGGCTCATGCCCGGACTTTAAATCAGCCGGCGCCACAACCCAAGGTGGCTTCGCCGGCGATTCGCCGCATTTCCAGTCACTCCAGATTGAGTTCCTGAATTTTTCGCGTGATGGTGTTTCGGCCAATACCGAGCTTTTGCGCGGCCTCGATGCGGCGGCCGCGGGTGTTGAGCAGCGCGGTCTGGATCAGCTTGGACTCGAAACGCCGCGTCAACACGTCCCAGACGTCGCTGCGGCCCGTGGCCAGCAGGGCCATGGCTTCGGCTTCAAGTCCGGTCTCCCAGGTGCCGCCCTGCAGCGGCATGCCGGGTTCCGCAGACGCCAACCCGGTTTTTTCGGCAGGCGCCGTCTCCATCGTGGCCATGCTGGTTTCGGGCAAGGGCACCGGCGAGTGACGCACCACCGCGCCGCTTTCAACCAGCACCGGCGCAGGCGCGCGCACGGGCTCGGGCGCGGCATCGAGCACCTCGGGCGGCAGGTCCTTGGCCTCGATCACCTGGGCTGGCGCCATCACGGTCAGCCAGTGGCAGATGTTCTCGAGCTGGCGCACATTGCCGGGAAAACCGAAGGTGCTGAGTTTTTGCAGCGCGGCGTCCGAAATCCGTTTGGGCTCGACCACGCCAAGCTGTTTGGCGCTTTGCTGCAGGAAGTGGCGCGTCAGCATGAACACGTCTTCGCGCCGTTCGCGCAGCGCCGGCAGGCGCAGGCGGATCACGTTGAGGCGGTGGAACAAATCCTCGCGGAAGCCGCCTTCCTTGACGCGCTGCTCGAGGTCCTGGTGCGTCGCGGCAATCACGCGCACATTGGTCTTGACCGCGTTGTGGCCACCGACGCGGTAGAAATTGCCATCGGACAACACGCGCAGCAGCCGCGTCTGCAAGTCAAACGGCATGTCGCCGATCTCGTCGAGAAACAGCGTGCCGCCATCGGCCTGCTCGAAGCGGCCGCGGCGCATGGTCTGGGCGCCGGTGAAGGCACCGCGTTCATGGCCGAACAGTTCGGACTCGAGCAGGTCCTTCGGAATCGCGGCGGTATTGATCGCCACAAAAGGCCCATTGGCACGCGGTGAATGTTTGTGCAGCGCGCGCGCGACCAGCTCCTTGCCGGAGCCGGACTCGCCGGTGATCATCACCGTGACATTGCTCTGGCTGAGCCGGCCGATCGCGCGGAACACGTCCTGCATGGCCGGCGCCTGGCCCAGCATCTCGGGCGTGGCGGCCATGCGTTCCTCGGCCACTTCCTCGCGCTGGCTTTCCTCGACCGCGCGGCGGATCAGCTCCACCGCCTTGGTCAGGTCGAAGGGTTTGGGCAGGTATTCGAACGCGCCGCCCTGGAAGGCCGAAACGGCGCTGTCCAGGTCGGAAAACGCCGTCATGATGATCACCGGCAGGCCGGGGTGTTTTTCCTTGACGGTGGACAGCAGGTCCAGTCCCGAGCCGCCGGGCATGCGGATGTCGCTGACCAGCACCTGCGGGCCATCGTCGTCGGTGGCGGTCTCCAGCGCCGCGAGCACTTCGCGCGGGTTGATGAAGCTGCGGGTCGGCAGGCCTTCGCGCAGCAAGGCCTTTTCCAGCACAAACCGGATGGACTGGTCATCGTCAACAATCCAGATCGGTTTCATGTTTTTTATCCCTTTGGTACTTCTACCGGTTATCCATCAATGAAGGTGACGGTTTCAAGGCAGAGGTATCAGCATCTTGAAATCCGTGCGGCCGGGGACGCTGTCGCACTCGATCAAGCCGTGGTGTTGCTGAACAAAGGTTTGCGCCAACGTCAGCCCCAGCCCGGAACCCCCCTCCCGCCCCGAGATCAGCGGATAGAAGATGCGGTCCTTGATGGAGTCCGGAACACCCGGTCCATTGTCGATAACATGCAATTCCAGTGCCAAGCGATAACGCTGCTTACCGAAAGTAACCTGACGCGCGATCCGGCTCCTGAAACTGATCTGTGCGTCACCGGCGGCAATACGCTCGGCCAGCGCCTGCGCGGCATTGTGGGCAATGTTCAGCACCGCCTGGATCAGCTGCTCGCGGTCACCCCGGAAGTCGGGGATCGAGATGTCGTAGTCACGCAGCACGCGCAGGCCTTTGGGGAACTCGGCCAGGATCAGCGAACGCACACGTTCACAGACCTCGTGGATATTCACATCGCCCACCAGGTGCGGCCGGCGGTGCGGCGCCAACAGCCGGTCCACCAGCGTCTGCAGGCGGTCGGCCTCATGGATGATGACCTGGGTGTACTCGGTCAGCTCCTTGGACTGGATCTCCATCTGCAGCAACTGCGCCGCACCCCGGATGCCGCCCAGCGGGTTCTTGATCTCGTGCGCCAGGTTGCGGATCAGCTCCTTGTTGGCCTGCGCCTGGTCAATCAGCCGCTCTTCCCGGTCCTGCTTGGCCTGCTGCTCCAGCGGCAACAACTCGACAATCGCCTCGCCCGGGGTGTCGGTCTGCGCCACCACCACGTGGACCGGCATCGGCTCGCGGTTCAGCGGTTTCAGCCAGGCGTCGTAACGCAGCGCCGCGAACTCGTTGCTGCCCGCGCCTTCCAGCGCGTTGTGCAGGATCATCGGCTCGGTGAAACAGTCGGGTAGCTGGGAGCCCTCGATGGTCCGGCGCGAGGTGCCCAGCGCATCTTCGAGCGCGGCATTGGCAAACACCACCACGCCATTGGTGCGCACGACGGCCACCAGCGTGGCCAGCAGGTCAAAGGACTGGAAGCGGGGAAACGCCGCGGACGCGGCCAGAGAGAGTGTGGGCTTTTTCAAGCCTGCTATTCTGACGCAGAACAGCCTGCTGCGAACTTACTGACGGGCTATCGGGGCAGAACCGGGCAGGCGGCCGATTTCACGCTTGAGGCCGGCGATGTCGCTTTCGTGGCGCGCGATACTTTCCTTCATCTCGGCCACGCGGTCGAGGTAACGCTGGTAGTTGCGGCCTTCGATGCCCTGCTTTTCAGGCTCGCCGTTGTTGTATTCCTTCTGCTGCTCGGCCAGCCGGGCCTCGGCCTTGCGCAGTTCCGCCTCCAGGATGGCGCGGGTGTCGCTGTCGCGTGCGCGCTGCTCGGGGTTGCCGGAGGGCGGCGCGGCCTGCACCGCGCCCGCCACACGCACGGCCGCCGGCCGGCTGGCAGGCGTGCCCTGCACCACCGTCACGTTGCCGCCATCGATCTGCTTGCAGCCGCGCGCCTGGGCATCCCTGGCGTTGTTGATGTATTCGGGCGTGGCACCGGGCTTGGCGGCGCAGCGGTAAATGCGCTCCTGCGCAAAAGCGGAGCCGGCGACTGCGGTCAGAAGTCCTGCGGAGAGTAAAAGAAGTACTGTAGGTTTCATGCGTAACCCCAAGTGCCTGTTAAGGCTTGGACGGTCTGTCAGTATCCTGCAAAGGGTCAGAAAAGCAAAATCCTGCAGGCGATAACCCTAGGGACAAATAAAAAAGGACGGCTTGCGCCGTCCTTTTTTGACCACAGACTGTAAAAAATTACAGTGAGTAGTACATGTCGAACTCGATCGGGTGTGTCGCCTGGCGCAGGCGGGTCACTTCGGTCATCTTCAGTTCGATGTAGGCGTCGATCATGCTGTCGGTGAACACGCCGCCCTTGGTCAGGAAGCTGCGGCCCACGTCGAGCGCGTCCAGCGCCTGGTCCAGGCTGTGGCAGACGGTTGGCACCTTGGCATCTTCCTCGGGCGGCAGATGGTACAGGTCCTTGGTGGCGGCTTCGCCCGGATGGATCTTGTTTTCCACGCCATCGAGACCGGCCATCATCAGGGCCGAGAAGCCCAGGTAAGGGTTCATCAGTGGATCGGGGAAACGTGCCTCGATACGGCGGCCTTTGGGGTTGGCGACGTAAGGAATGCGGATCGATGCCGAGCGGTTCTTGGCCGAATAAGCCAGCTTGACCGGTGCCTCGTAGCCGGGAACCAGGCGCTTGTAGCTGTTGGTGCCGGGGTTGGTGATGGCGTTCAGCGCGCGGGCGTGCTTGATGATGCCGCCGATGTAATACAGCGCAAAGTCCGACAGGCCGGCGTAGCCGTCACCGGCAAACAGGTTTTTGCCGTCTTTCCAGATCGACTGGTGCACGTGCATGCCGGAACCGTTGTCGCCCACGATGGGCTTGGGCATGAAGGTGGCGGTTTTGCCGTAGGCATTGGCCACGTTCTGCACCACGTACTTGAGGATCTGCGTCCAGTCGGCGCGCTGGACCAGCGTGCTGAACTTGGTGCCGATTTCGTTCTGGCCGGCGCCGGCCACTTCGTGGTGGAACACTTCGACCGGAATGCCCAGCGACTCGAGGATCAGGGACATCTCGGCGCGCATGTCCTGCGTGCTGTCGACCGGAGGCACCGGGAAGTAGCCGCCCTTGACGGTCGGACGGTGGCCGCGGTTGCCGCCTTCGAGCTTCTTGCCCGAGTTCCATGGCGCTTCGTATTCCTCGATCTTGAAGAAGGTGCCCGACATGTCGGTGTTCCAGCGCACGTCGTCGAAGATGAAAAATTCAGGCTCGGGACCGAAATAGGCGGTGTCGCCCAGGCCGGAGGCCTTCAGGTAAGCCTCGGCGCGCTGCGCGATCGAGCGTGGGTCGCGGTCGTAAGCCTTGCCGTCGGCGGGCTCGAGCACGTCGCAGCTCATGAACAGCGTGGTTTCTTCGAAGAAAGGGTCGATGTTGGCCGTTTTCGGGTCAGGCATCAGCTGCATGTCGGAAGCTTCAATACCCTTCCAGCCTGCCACGGAGGAGCCGTCGAAGGCGTGGCCCGAGGTGAATTTGTCTTCGTCAAAGTGGGAAACCGGCACGGTCACGTGCTGCTCTTTGCCCCGGGTGTCGGTAAAACGGAAGTCAACAAACTTGACTTCGTTTTCCTTGACCATTTTCATGACGTCTGCGACGGTCTTTGCCATCAGAATCTCCTGTTGCTGGATGGTGGTTAAAAATGACTTTCAGCTTCAGTGGATGCACGTTTTGTGCCACACCGGATGGCGCTTTTTTTATGCCAAGCCTGCGATTGTGCCGTCATCTGGAGGCGCTTGACGCGCCAGAGGACGGGCCGGCCCGAAAAATTGCCTGATTTTCAATGCACCGACAAAGTGCGGGCAGCAATGCACGATATTGGTGCAACTAGTCAGCGCACCAATTCGGGGCCAAGTTTGGCATTGAAGCTGTGCAAGCCGGCCAGCAGCGCCGGAAAAGCCGCGTTCACGGCATCCGGCCCACCCTTGACGCCCAGCTCGATATGGCGGCCGTACTCGGGGTGATCGACGCTCGGCAGGCTGAACACCTTGACGCCATTGTGCTGCGCCTCAATCGCGAGCATCAGCGGCGTCAGCGCGGCTTCCATGGACCCCATGACGATGACCGATTTTTCGGTGTATGCCGATTTTTGGTGCAAATGCGCATAGTGCGTGTCCAGCACCCACTCGATCATCGGCCAGGCCATGACAGGGAACCCGGGCACGAAATGCACGGCGCCGGCGCCGGCCTGGACCCTGAAGCCGGGGATCTTGTTGTACGGGTTGGGGATGATGTCCGCGCCGGCCGGGAACACGCCCATGTTCAGGCGGTGGATGTTGTCGTGGCGGTCCGGCTCGTAAGCCACGCCCTGCTCTTTCGCGATGTCCTGCATGCGCTCGCGAATCAGGCGCTCGGCCTCGGGATGCAGCGCCAGGTCCAGGCCCAGCGCCGCGGCGGCGCACTGGCGGGTATGGTCGTCCGGCGTGGCGCCAATGCCGCCGCAGGAAAACACCACGTCACCGGACGCCCGCGCCGCCGCAATAGCGCGCGCCAGCACCGCGGTGATACGCGCCGGATCGTCGCCCACATAGTCGGCGTAGGCCAGCTGCAGCCCGCGCGCGGCCAGCAGGTCGATGACCTTGGGCATGTGTTTGTCGGAACGTTTGCCCGACAGGATTTCGTCGCCGACGATGACGAGGCCGAAAGAGGTGCTCATGGTGAAACTCTGGGATAAAAGGGGTTCAGGGCTGCTGGCCGGGCCCGCCGAAGTTCGGTGCGGCCTCGCCGGCAACGCCGGCCGAAGGCCCCGGCCGCACCTCATTTGCTATGGATTCAATAGCAGCCTGGGCAAGCGGCTCAGGGGCCAGGGCATTGTTTTGCTTGCGAAGTTGCTCCAGCGCGGCGAGACAGTAGTGGGCGAACCAGAGCGAGGAAAAGGCAAACACCAGGGTGTAGAGCCAGATCGCCAGCGGCACCAGCAGCGGCGCCATCGCGATGAACATCGCGCCCGAGGCCCACAGCAGGCTGGGCGCGGCGCCGAGGTAGCCGCTGAGCACACCGATGCCCAGCAGGCTGCCGCGGTGGCGCCGGAAGATCTCGCGCCGCTCTTGCGCGCTGGCGTGATCCACCAGCGCGTCATAAGACATCACCCGGTAGGTCAGCCAGCCCCAGATCAGCGGCGGCAGGATCAGAATCAGCGGCGGGATCAGCCACAGCGGAATGGAAATGAGCAGCGCGACAGTGGCCAGCACGGTCGATCCCAGCGACCAGGCCAGGCTGGCCAGCAGCGAGCCGCCCTTTTTGCGCTCCATCTGGGGAAAACGCCGTTCGGCCACCAACGCCACCATCGCCGGCGTCATCAGCAGCGCGACGAACAGCAGCGCCACGATGACAATCACCGGGATGCTCAGGAACAGCAGGATGGTCGGTGCCAGCACCACGCGCAGGTTGCCCAGGCCCAGGCCTTCGAGCCAGCGCGCCATGGTGCCCAGCAGCTCCCAGCTTTCCAGGCTGGCGCGCACGGCGGCCAGCGCCTCTTCCCAGAAAAAGTAGCCCAGGCCCAGCGCCAGCACCACCATGATGATCAGCGGCAGCACCGACAGCGCAATCACCCGCGGGTGCAGGCAGTAGGCCACCGCGCGCCAGAAGGAATCGAGAAGCTTGCTCATAGGGCTGGAGGATAACCCGCCGCCGTGACGGCTGCTCAGGCTTTCCCGACCAGCCGTTTCAGCCCCAGCCACTGCTGGGACCAGAAGCCGCGGCCGTAGTCGCGCGACTGCTCGACCTGGTCGCGGACGCCGGTGGGGTCGTAACGCTGCTCGAAGTTGGCGGTGCCGAACAGCACGTCCCACCAGGGCAGCAACACGCCGAAGTTGTGACCCCTGGCATGGCTCTGACCCGAGGGTTCGTGCCCGATGCCTATGCTGTGGTGCAGCCGGTGAAAACGCGGGCTGACCCACAGGCGTTCACCGACTGCGCCGAACCAGAGCCTCAGGTTGGCGTGCTGGAAACTCTCGCTGAGCTGGGTCAGCGCGACAATCGCGATGAACTGCCCTGGCGCCACGCCGATCAGTTGCGCCACCAGCACCACGATCACGTCCACCAGCACATCGTCGAGCAGGTGGTTGCGGTTGTCGCTCCACATGGTCATCTGGCGCTGCGCATGGTGCAGCGAATGCAGGCGCCACCACCACTCGAGCTGGTGCTGGCCGCGGTGTGTCCAGTAAGCCACGAAGTCGAACGCCACCAGGTAGATCAGCAGGCTGACCACCGCGTTGTCGGTGACGCCGGGCCAGAGCTGGTCGAGGTGGAAGGTGCCGAAGCCGGCGGTGCGCGCGATGCCGAAAAAATCGTCGAACAGCGGCTCCAGCGTGAAAAACAGCGCGATGCGGAAAACACCGAGACGGTGGATCAGCGTGTAGAGGATGTCGGTGCGTATGGTGGCGCGGTCCGTCACCGGCTCCACCGGCCGCCAGCGCTGCAGCGGGCCGACCACGACCAGCAGGATCGCGATCTGGATCAGGCCGACCAGGAACCAGGCGGTGGCGGCATAACCGTCTTCCAGCAAATTGCCCAGGCCCAGCGCAAACAGCGCGGGCTGCACGGCGGTCTCGAACAGCCATTGCTGCGCCGTTGAAAACCAGGTCTCCAGACTGTCCATGCCGCTTATTTTGCCGCCGGCGCCTGGGACGCCTGCTGCCTGATCCAGGCCTGGTAGCGCGGGTGGTCGCGCAGGGTCGCAAAACAGAAACCGCGGTCCTTCAGACCGGTGATCAGCGGCTCCAGCACCGCGGGCGCCCACGGGTCCTTGCGCGACCAGATGCCCAGGTGCGCGAGCAGGATGTCGCCGGCGCGGATGTCACGCAGCGCTTTTTTGAGCAATTGATCGTTCGGATAAGCCTCGCTGGACAACTCGTCACCGAGGAAACCGGCCGGCGACCAGCCCACATGGTCGTAGCCGCAGGTTTTGGCAGCGGCCAGCAGTTTTGGCGAGGTTTTGCCACCCGGTGCGCGGAACAGCGGCAGCGGCTTCTTGCCGGTCAGCTGCTCCAGCCGGCTGCCCGCCTTGGTGATTTCGGCGCAGTACTGGGCGGCGGTCCAGACCGACTCCTTGCCCTCCGAGGGGCCGGCCGACGGGCGCACGCGGAACTTGCCTTCAGGCAGGTCGCCGCGCCAATAGGTGTGGTCAAAGGTGTGCGAGGCAAATTCGTGGCCCTCGGCGGCACGCGCCTTCCACCACGGCGCCCAGTCCTTGCCCAGGCTGCCGTCGCCGGTCTGGGTGCGTTCATTGGCGCCAAAAAACGTGACCCGGACCTGGTGTCTGGCCAGGATGTCGGCCATCAGCGGCGCCACCCCCATATGGCCGGTGTCCAGCGTCAGGTAAACCGGCTTGCCAGGCTTGCCTTGGGCATCAAAACAGCCCTCAGCCCATGCCAATCGGGGGCCAACAGCTACCAAAACAATAGCAGTCAACACGCGGAACCAGGCCGGACCAGGCGCAGGCGCGCCGGCCCTCACCGGCGGGCGCCACCCCGGCGGCTCACTGGCGCGGCGCGTGATCCAGCGTCCAGACACCATGGGGGCTCTTTCCAACATTGACCTGGCGCACCACCTTGCGGGCGGCCATGTCGATCACCGTGAGCTTGCGGGCCCAGCGCGAGGCGACATAAATGAATTTGCCGTCGCGAGACACATCCATGCAATCCGGACCGCCAGGCGCCGGGTAGCTGTCGACCACGGTCAGGGTCTGCAGGTCGATCTTGCTGATGCTGTTGGCCACGCGGTTGCTGACCAGCACATGGCGGCCGTCGCCGAGGGCGCGAAAGGCGTGGGCGCCGGCCCCGGTCTTGATCACCCGGGTGCGCTGCGGCAACTTGCCACTGACGTCGAACACCTCGACCGTGTCGCCGCCGGTCAGGCCGACCAGGATCAGCTTGTCGTCGGCGCTGCCATACACATCGGCCGGGATCGAGCCGGTGGGCGTGCGCCACTTGATGGTCTGGGTCGCCAGGTCCAGCGCGATCAGTTCGTCGCTGTCCTGCATGGTCGAGTACACGGTGGTGCTTTTGCTGTCTATCCACAGGTGGCTGGGGGTCTTGCTGGTGGCCACGCGTTTGACCAGCGTGATGTTGCTGCCGTCCCAGCGGTAGATGTCAATGTGGTTGAGCCGGTTCGCAGCCGTGACAAACCATTTCATGTCCGGCGAGAAGCGCAGCTGGTAAGGGTCGAGGATGCCGGTGACCACGCGCTGGACTTCGGCGGTTTTCGGATCGATGAAAGTCAGGGTGTCGGACAGCGCATTGGCCACGATCACCGACTTTTCGTCAGGCGTCAGGTAAATGTGGTGCGGCTCCTTGCCGGTCGCGATACGTTTGGTCTCGGTCCAGGTCAGCGGGTTGATGACGCTGACATTGGCGTCCAGCGAATTGAGCACAAACAGCGGCGCCGGCTGGGGCTGGGCCAGGGCAGGCAGCGCGGCGGCGCCTGACAGACAACACAGCGCCGCGGCAAACAAACGAAGGGACAGGATCACAACAGACTTTCTTCAGGGACGGGCAAGTGTAGCGGGCGGCCTGCTCCTAACGCGCCAGCGGGACGCCCGGCCTACATCCCTTACCATCGATGCATGGATTTTGTGGACATTCTGGGCGTGCGCCTTGAGCTGCAGCACATCGCCGGACCGGCCGGACGCGCGCCGCTGGTGTTTCTGCACGAAGGCCTGGGTTCGGTCAGCCTGTGGACCCAGCGCGGCAACAGCTGGCCGCAGGCGGTGTGCCAGGCCAGCGGCCGCGCCGGGCTGGTCTATTCCAGGCGCGGTTACGGCCAGTCGGACGCGGTCCCCGACGTGCGCGGCAGCGGCCGTCTGGCGCCCGACTACATGCACCGCGAGGCGGGTGAGGTGCTGCCGGCGCTGCTGGAGACGCTGGAGATCCACCAGCCGGTGCTGCTGGGCCATTCGGACGGCGCCAGCATCGCCCTGCTTTATGCGTCACGGCACCCGGTCAGCGCGGCCATCGTGATGGCGCCCCACCTGATGGTCGAGGACATCGCCATCCAGGCGATCGCGCAGGCGACCACGGCGTTTGAATCCGGCGGCCTGCGCGACAGGCTGGCGCGCCACCATGCCGACGTGGACGGCGCCTTCTGGCAGTGGAACGATGTGTGGCTGTCGCCGGGCTTTCGCAGCTTCGACATCCGGCCCGATTGCCGCAAGATCAGCGCGCCGCTGCTGGCGATCCAGGGCCTGGGTGATGAATACGGCAGCATGGCCCAGCTCGACGAGCTGGCGCGGGCGGCGCCGCAAACCCGGCAAATCCGGCTGGCCGATTGCGGCCATTCGCCGCAGCGCGACCAGCCCGAACGCACCCTGGAGGCCGTGGCGGCCTTTCTGCAGCCCCTGCCCTGAGCCCGGCTTGCTATCGAATCAGGAGCTGCCCGCCCATGCCACGCATGGGCTGGAGGCCGATTTGATGCCAGAACGGCGGGCTCAGGCGGATATCGCGGCCAGGTCCTGCGCCGTCAGCCAGCGCCACTGGCCGGGCAGCAGATCGGCCGGCAGGTCCAGCGCGCCGATACGCGCCCGGTGCAGGCCGCCGACCTCCTCAACCCGGTTGCCCACCGCCGCGATCATGCGTTTGACCTGGTGGTACTTGCCTTCGGTCAGGGTCAGGCTCAGCTGGTTTTCACCGGTCTTTTCACACGCGGCCGCCTTGACCGGCTTCGGGTCATCGTCCAGCACCACGCCGGCCAGCAGTTTGGCCACCTGTTTGTCGTCCACCGGGTGTTTGGCCCGCACCTCGTACACCTTGGGCACATGGTGTTTGGGCGAACTCATGCGGTGGATGAACTTGCCGTCGTCCGACAGCAGCAGCAGGCCGGTCGTGTCCTGGTCGAGTCGCCCGACCGCCTGTACGCCGGCCGCCGCGCCGCCGCCGCGCTGGCGGATCGGCGCCGGCAGCAGCGTGTAAATGCTGGGATAGGTGCTGGGTTTTTGCGAACACTCGTAGCCGGCCGGCTTGTGCAGCATCAGGTAGGCCTTGGCGTGGTAGGCCCAGTCCACCCCCTGAACGCTGAATAACAGCCCCTCTGCTACAAATTCCATAGCTGGATCCTCACACGGGACATGGGCTACAGCCACAAAACCCTGCTGGATCAGGCCGGCGCAGACACGCCGCGTGCCGAAGCCCTGTGAGAAAAGAATGTCCTGGAGTTGCATGCTGGCCATGTCGCTATTGTCGCCGCAGCCGCGGCCTGGCTGCACCGCAAAATGCGGCGCTGGCCTACCCGGCGCCCGTCGGCGGGCCGCCACAATTCCGCATGAATTTCAAACGCCGACCCATGACCATCGTCCTGATCACCTTCGTCCTGACGGCTGCAGCCATCCTGCTGGCGCTCAACTTCACCGCCGGTGAGAAGCAGGTCGAGCACCAGTTGCCGCGCCTGTACGGCACCAGCGACCCCCAGTTTGTGCGGGCCATGGGCAGCCTGCTGGGTCCCGGCATTGCCGGCGGCAACCAGGTCACGGAACTGCTCAACGGCGACCAGATCTTCCCGTCGATGCTGGAGGCCATACGCGGGGCCAGGCGGACCATCACCTTCGAGACCTACATCTACTGGTCGGGCGATATCGGCAAGCAGTTTGCCGACGCTTTGACCGAGCGCGCACGCGCCGGGGTCCAGGTGCATGTGTTGCTGGACTGGGTCGGCAGCCAGAAAATCGACGCGTCCTTCCTGCAGGAAATGGAAGCCGCCGGCGTGCAGGTGCGCAAGTTCCACCAGCCGCACTGGTACAACCTGGCCCGCATGAACAACCGCACCCACCGCAAGCTGCTGGTGGTCGACGGCAGGATCGGCTTCACCGGCGGCGTCGGCATCGCGCCGACCTGGACCGGCAACGGCCAGGATGCCGAGCACTGGCGCGACTCGCACTTCCGCGCGGAAGGTCCGGTGGTGGCGCAGATGCAGTCCACCTTCCTGGACAACTGGCTCAAGGTCACCGGCCAGGTCAAACACGGCGAAGACTACTTCCCGGCGATCGCCACAGCCGGTACCAGCGCTGCGCAGATGTTTTCGAGTTCGCCGTCCAGCGGCAGCGAAAGCATGCAGCTGATGTACCACATGGCGATCACCGCGGCCGAGCGCAGCATCGATCTGTCCATGGCCTACTTCGTGCCCGATGACCTGAGCAACCAGATCCTGCTGGATGCACTCAAACGCGGGGTCAAGCTGCGCCTGATTGCCCCCGGCAAGATCACCGACACCGAAACCGTGCGCGCCGCCTCGCGCGGCACCTGGGGCCCCCTGCTCGAAGCCGGTGCCGAGATCTACGAGTACCAGCCGACCATGTACCACTGCAAGGTGATGATCATCGACAACATGATGGTCTCGGTCGGTTCGACCAACTTCGACAACCGCTCCTTCCGCCTCAACGACGAGGCCAACCTCAACATCTACGACCCGGTGTTTGCCGCGCGCCAGACCCGGGTGTTCGAGCAGGACCTGAGCCGCGCGCGCCGCATCAGCCTGCAGGAATGGCAGGACCGGCCGCTGAAGGAAAAGCTCAGGGAACGGCTGGCGCTGCTGCTGGATTCGCAGCTTTAAGACCTTCCATCGTGCTCAGCCTTGACTGCGGTCAAGCGTATTTCAGACGGTCCACCCTATGATTATTTTCGGAGACGACAACAATCATGGAGTTCGAAATACCCGAATCCCTGGCCACCGTGCTGCTCGGGATGATCAATGCCGAGTCGCCGCTGGCCCGGCGACTCAGCGAACACGGCCTGACGCGCGGCAAACGGGTCGTGCCCAGCGGCCTGTTCGAGCTGAGCGACCTGAACACGCTGTACGGCCTGTGCCGCGCCGCCAACGAACGCGAACTGATGTTCCAGATGCTGGCGCTGGACAACATCCATGCGGCGCCGGCCGCACGCAAGATTCCGAGCCTGGACTTGCTGATCCCCGGCCTGATCGCCTGGCTGTCGCGCGACAAAATCGACGGCTGGCTCTACAAACGCGGCAAGGACGGCGTATTGCTGCCCTGGCTGGTGCATTTCATGCGCCATGTGCAGCCGGCAGACGGCGCGGCCTACGTGATCATCGGCCTGCTGGCCAACACCGTGCAGGCCGCCGGGCGAGAGCCGGTCACCGACCCGCGGCTGCGGCGCACCGGCATGACCTACGGCATCAGTTTTTATGCCGATGACATCGTCGACCGCACCATCCCCGAACTGATGACCGGGGACGGCTTCTTCAAGGAGTGTCCCGAGTTCAAGGCCGAGTACGAGTCACACGCCCGTCGCTTCATGCAGCTGCAACCCAGGTACGGCGCGCAGTTCACCGTCTCCGGCTCGGCCTGGATGACCGGCCCCGGCCCGCGCCCGCAACTTGAATGCACGCGGCTGCCGGCCGGCACCAGCGCGCGCTGCGTCAACGACGAGGAGTTGCTGGAGCGCCAGTTCGACACCACGGCTGACCCCGGTTTCTGGCGCGAAAAGGGGATCAGCGAAGGTTTCGAGCGCGTTCCGCAGCACTGCTACCTGCACCTGTTCCACCTCGACTGGCACCGCAACCTGTGGGTGCATGTGCAGAACGTCAGGGAGTACCGCTACAAGCCGGAACTCCGCGAGAAACTGGTGTTGCCGCAGGCGCACCGCGACCTGATCGACATCCTGACGGCCGACCGCAACTTCCTGATGGAGGACATCGTCGAGGGCAAGTCCGGCGGCACCACCATTTTGTGCAAGGGTGCGCCCGGCCTGGGAAAAACGCTGACGGCCGAGGTTTATGCCGAGGTGGTCGGCAAGCCGCTGTACCGTGTGCATTCCGGCCAGCTCGGCGTGACGGCCGGCTCGGTGGAGGCCAGCCTGACGACCATCCTGCAACGTGCGGCTCGCTGGGATTCGGTGCTGCTGCTCGATGAAGCCGACGTCTACATCCGCCGCCGTGACAACGACCTGCAGCACAACGCCATCGTCGCCGAGTTCCTGCGCACCCTCGAGTATTTCAACGGCCTGCTGTTCATGACCACCAACCGCGTGGCCGATATCGACGACGCCATCCTGTCGCGCTGCATCGCCATCATCCAGTTCGAAACACCCTCGCGCGAGCAGGCCAGGCAGTTGTGGAAGTCGCTGGCGCAGCAGTTTCACACCGACTTGCCCGAAGGCCTGGTGGACCGCCTGACGGTGACTTATGCCGCCGCCAGCGGCCGCGACATCAAGGAGCTGCTCAAGCTGACGGCCAAGTTCTGCAAGGGCAAACAGCTGCCGCTCAGCGAGGAGGCTTTTGCCCAGTGCGCGGCCTTCCGCAGCATTGCCAAGGCACCCTAGGCCGCAGCATGTTCGACATGTCTCTTCTCGGCGATGCGCTGCTGGGCCGCCTGCGCTTTCGTGCTGGCGCCGTGCCGGACCAGGCCGCGCTGCCCGCCGGCCGCCACCTGCTGGGCATCGCCGCCGAACGCGACGCGGTGCTGATCGTGCCCGAAAGCCTGCCCGCAGGCGAGCCGGCTCCGCTGCTGGTGATGTTCCACGGCGCCGGCGGCAGCGCCGACAAGGTGCTGCCCTTCCTGCTTGATCATGCCCGGCAGCGCGGCTTTTTGCTGCTGCTGCCGCAGTCGCAGTTCCCGACCTGGGACCTGGTCATCGGCGGCAACGGTCCGGACCTGGAACGGCTGGAGCAGGCCCTCAACACCGTCGCTTCGCGTTTTCCCCTCAACCCGCAGCGGCTGGGGTTCGCCGGTTTTTCCGATGGCGGCAGCTACGCGCTGTCGACCGGCATGACCAACGGCGACGTCGCCAGCCACGTGATGGTGTTCTCCGCCGGCTTCATGTCGGTGTTCCAGCAAAACGGCGCACCGCGCATCTTCATCGCCCACGGCCTGCAGGACGAACAGTTGCCGATAGAAACCAGCGCGCGCCCGCATGTGGCCAGGCTCAAGGCTGCCGGCTACGAGGTAACGGCGGTGGAGTTCAAGGGCCCGCACAGGATCGAGCCGGCCGTGGTGACACTGGCGATGGATTTTTTCCTGGGGCCGTTGGCAGCGCCACCTCAGGTCACGTTCTCCACAGGCGGGTAACTGAACGCTCCCTCCAGATGAACCCGCTGCGGCTGATACAGCCGCAGCACCAGGTAAAAGTCCTTGCCCGCCGGTGCCGGCAGCCAGTTGTGGCCCGCGCCCGGGTCCTCGGCCTGGATCACCAGCGTCAAGCCGCCGTCCGCATCGCGCTGCAGCCCGCGCGTCCGGTCGCCGATCGAGTGGCGGCCGATGGGGTTGGGTGCCAGCAGGCAGTCCTCACGCTGGTAGAGCGTGACCGACCAGAAAGCATCGACCACCAGTTGCGCATCTGCGGCGAAACGCAGCACATAACGATGGGACCCGTTCAATAGCTGGCCGGTGGCGTCCACCTCGGCCATGATGTACATCGCCTCCTCGATGCCCAGCGTACCTATCCAGTTGCGGGCCACACGTGCCCGGGTCAGGAAATCGTCGCCAAAATCCGTGCGCACCTTCAGCGCCGTGGTCCAGCCGCCACCCAGTTCTGCGGGTGAGGGGGTGTCGCGCAGTTCGGCATAAACGGCGGCCAGCGCCGCTGCCAGCCCAGGCTTCGCGCCGGGCCAGCCTGCGAGGGCTTGCCGGGGCGGATTGCGCGCCAGCATCGCGCTCAGCGTGCGCAGGTAGTCGGCCGGGTCCGGCACATCGGTACAGCGCCCGTCCAGCAAGGCATCCAGGCGCACCAGGGCCGATGAACCGTCCAGCCGGCACATCGAGAAGCGGTCCTGCAGCGCATGCACTTGCGCCAGGTCCTTCGGGTCGTGGTCGACCAGGATGCGGCCGATGATCCAGACGTCGTCGCCCGGCGCGGCGATCACATGCATGCCGGCGGGCGGCTCGCCCTGCCACCCGGGCCCATGCACAAACAGCCGCTGCGCCGCACCGCCTGTCGTACGCCGGCCGGCATAGGCCCAGGGATTGGTCCACGCGTCCAGAAAACCCAGGGTCCAGTAACGGTCGCCCATGGCGGGCACGTTTATGACCAGCGGGCCTGCGGACAGGTCCAGCCAGGCATTGGTGAACAGGGTATCGTTGTTGGGCGTCACGACCTCGCTGTCCTCAGGCCCCCGCAGCCGGCGCGTATGCGTGAACTGGTTGACCCAGCGCATGGTGGAGCCGGGCCCGTCGCCGGCAAAACCGCGCACCGGGTGCCGGCGCGCCGTGTTGGCCGAACGCATGCGGGCCATCTCGAACAGCGGCATGGTTTCCAGTACAAAAGCCTCGAGTGGCAGGTCCCTTGCAGCTTGCTCGTGAGCCCGGCCCACCACCACGGCGTCCAGCGCCACACCGCCCTGTCCTTGAGGCAACACCGCAAACGGATTGACCTCCACCGCGTCCAGCGAGTCACCGGCAGCGACTGCGAAATTCGACAGGCTCAGGATGGCCTGCGCCAGCGCATCAACGTCAGCAAGCGGGGCTCCGCGAAAGCCGTGGAACAAGGCGGTGGTTTTGAGTTCGCCGATCATCGCGCGGGCCTGGGCCGGGTCCACCGGCACCACGCGAAAGCTCACATCGCGCAGAAGTTCCACATTCACACCGCCCGCACCCAGCATCAGGATATGTCCCAGGATAGCGTCGCGGTGCACGCCCAGAATGCACTCGACACCGCCCTTGACCATGCGGGCAAGCAACACGCCATCGATGCGCGCCTGCGGATGCGACGCGCGCACCCGGCTGTGGATGGCGTCGAAAGCCAGGCCTGCCGCTGCTTCGTCGCTTATCCCGAGCACCACGCCGCCCGCATCGCTTTTATGGAGAATATCCTGCGATAGCACCTTCATCACGACCGGGAAGCCGATGTCGCGGGCAGCCGCGATCGCCGCGTCCCGGTCCCGTACGCGCCGGCTTTCCGCCACCGGCATGCCGTGGGCCCCCAGCAGCGCCAGGGCATCGGCCTCGTTGTGGCTGCCCGGCCGCAGCGAAATGCAGCCTGTCAGCGCGGCGTGGGGCGGCAAAGCTGCTTCGACGGTCGCCTGCGCGGCAAAGAAGTTCATGGCCGCGAGGACCCGGATCGCCCGCCCGGGTTCGGTGAAGCTCAGGCAACCCAGTTCCTGCAGCGCGGCCTGTTGCGCGGCGCTTGTCAGGCTGCTGAACATCAGCAGCCTGTCGGGATAGGCCTGTCTGATCTGGCGGGCGACCTGCAGCTGGGCGTCCTGCATGGCCGGGGTGAGTCCCGCCGCGGCCAGAAAAACCAGCAAACTGCCGTAGCCGCCTTCGCCCAGCATGGCGTCGGCCGCCAGTCCCAGCAGATCCGGCTCGGAGGTGACCTGCCCGGTGATATCGACCGGGTTGCGCGTCGCCGCGAACGGGACCCGCGCGGAAATCCGGTCCCGCGCCGCCTGCGCAAGCGGCGCCACATTCAGCCCGGCGTCGTGCGCATCGTCGGACATCAGCACACCCACACCGCCGGAGACCGTCAACAGCCCGACCTGCGGGTTGGCGGGCAACACCGAGACCGCGAGGCAGTGCGCGACATCAAAAAATTCATCGATCGAGCGCGCGCGCCAGACGCCGTACTGGCGGAACAAGGCATTGAAGGCTGCGTCATCGCCGGCCAGCGCCGCCGTGTGTGAGGCCGCGGCCTGGGCACCCAGTTCGGTGCGCCCGACCTTGACGACAACCACCGGTTTACCGGCCTCACGCGCCAAGCGCAGCGCGTTTTTCAGCCTGGCGCCGTCGCTGCAGCCCTCCATGTAAGCCATGATCACACGGGTGGCCTTGTCGCGCGCCATCCAGGCGATGCAGTCGGCCACATCGATGTCGGCTTCGTTGCCCGTCGCCACCCACAGCGACAGGCCCACGTTGCGCTCCCGCGCCATGCCGTAGGCATAGGCCCCGAAGGCGCCGCTCTGGCTGGCGATGCCGACGCAGCCGGACGGGGCCAGGCCGCTGGACACCACCGGCGAGAAGGTGGCATAGACGCAGCGCTGCGCATTCATGAAGCCCAGGCAGTTGGGCCCCAGCAGCCGGATGCCGGCCTGGCGCGCACGGGAAACAAAGTGCTGCTGCAAGCGCGTGCCATGCTCACCGGTTTCAGCAAACCCGGCGGTGAACATGACGATGCTTCTGACGCCGGAGGCCACCGCGTCATCCAGCGCGGCCAATGCATGTCGCGCCGGCACCGCGAAGATCGCCAGGTCCACCGGGCGCCCAACCGCCTTCAGGGTCGGGTAGGCACGCAGGCCCTGCACCTCCGTCTGAGTTGGGTGGATGGGATAAATCGGCCCGGAAAACTTCTGTGCGATCAGGTAGCGCAGCGGAATGGCGCCGGTTTTGACACCGCCGGCCGACGCGCCGACGATGGCAATGGACGACGGCGAAAAAAACGAATCGAGACGGGAATCAGCATCGGTTGGGGTCACGGTGGCATGCTTCTGGTAATGAAGACATCAAGATAGCCACCGCATGCTTATAAGGCAAGACGGCATTTCCGGTTGATCTATCAGTTTTTCCGATACATTTCCATGGCCGTCCAGGCGCGTGCGAAATCCTGCGTGAAACGCGCGAAGCTTTCGACAGCCGGAGAAATGGAGGGCCGCCGCCGCACGAACATCGCGACGCTCCAGCTCACCTGCGGACGCACCAGCGGCAGGAAAGCCAGGCCGAAACCGCGCACCAGCGACTCCGACATCGACGGCAGCACCACCGCACCCGCCTGGAAACGCAGCATGGACAAGGCGGTGTTGACCCTGTGCACCGGCATGATCTTCAGGGGATGGTTGCGCGGCGGCACGTTGCTCAGCACGTTGGTGGCGAAGTTGGGCATGTAGTTGATGACAGTCCGCTCACGCAGGTCCTTCCAGCTGACCGAGGCGGCACGGGCCAGCGGGTCATCGGGCGGCAAGGCCACCCACAGCGGGTCGGGCCACAACACGTGCACCTCCACCGAATCGTCGGCGATCACGCCTGCCGGTCCGAAACCGACGTCGGTGTTGCCCTGCAGCAATCCTGCCAGCACCATGTCGATGGGCACGTCCTCGAAACGGACCTCGATGTCTGGATTGCTGGCCTTGTAGGTTGAAATGAGTTCGGGCATGAGGGTGCACGACAGCGTCTCCGGAGCGGCGACCCGCACCACGCCGCGGCGCAGTTCCTTCAGATCGGCCAGACTGTCCAGCGCTTCTTCCAGCGTGGCAAGAACCCGGCGCGCCATCGGCTCGAAGGACTGGCCGACAGCGGACAGGCTGACGCTGCGCGTGTTGCGGTCCAGCAACCGGACACCGACCCGGTTTTCCAGTTCGCTGACAAGGCCGCTGAGCGCGGCCTGCGAGAGACTCATCGCCTTGGCGGCCTCGGAGAAACTGCCGGTTTCCACCACTGCCGCCAGGGCGCGGAGTTGGCGGATGGTCACATGCATGCTCATGGCAGTACCTTTCAAACATCGCAGATTAATAAGCCTGAATGATAAGTTCCTCAGAAAATGCGACTTGCCCTATGGGTCGGCAGGACCTACCGTTGCTGTTCCCACACCCGGATTTAGAGGAGACAACATGAAAATGACACGCAGAAATCTGCTGGGTACGGCGGGCGCCGCCTGCCTGTCCACCGTGCCGCTCAGCACGACCCTGGCCCAGGAGATCTGGCCGGCCAAGCCGATACGGCTGGTTGCGCCCTACGCACCCGGCGGCCCCAGCGACTTCTCGGCGCGGGTGCTGGCAGAGCACCTGGGCAAAAGCCTGGGCCAGCAGGTGATCGTCGAGAACAAGCCCGGTGCTGGCACACGGCTGGCGAACGAAATGGTGGCGCGCACCGCGCCGGACGGCTACACCATGCTTTACGCCGCAGCCCCCTACGCGACCGCCGAGGCGCTGTATGGCAAGCAGAAATTCGACATGAAGAAGGATTTGCTGCCCGTCACCTTTGTGGCCATGGCACCGCTGTTTCTGATCGTCAACGCCGATTCGGGTGTGAAAAACGTCCGGGAGCTCGTTGCGCTGGGGAAATCCCGCGCCTCGGGCCTGAACTTTGGCTCTCCCGGCGCAGGCTCCCAGCCCAATCTGGCGGCCGACCTCTTCCTGAAGGATGCCAGGCTCAAGGGCGAGATTCTCCATTTCCGCGGCGACGCGCCCGCCTACCTCGAACTGCTGGGTGGCCGCATCGATGCCACCCTGACCGCCATCACCACGGCCTTGCCGCATATCCGTGCAGGCAAATTGCGCGTGCTCGGGGTGGCCTCTGCGGAACGCAGCCCGCTCTACCCCGATGCACCGACGCTGCGGGAGCAGGGCATGGGCAATGTGGTCGCGTCCGGCTGGTACGGCATGATGGTTCCGGGCGGAACGTCGCGCCTGGTCGTCGCGCGCCTGCAGGCGGAAATCAACCGGGCCCTGTCGGATCCGGAGGTGAAGCAGAAATTCCTGACGCAAGGGCTGGAACCGCGCGGCGGAACCCCGGCGGAATTCCAGGCCTTCATCGACAGCGAAACCCGCAAATGGACCGCCGTGATCCGCCAGTCGGGAATCAAGGGTGAGTAGCCTGTCCAGGCTGCTGGCCGGCGTCTTCACCTGCGCCCTGCTGCAGGCCTGCGTCCATGCCCCTGGTGATGCGGCGCTGCTGCGTCAGACCGGTTTCGGCCCCGTCATCGGCAGCGACGATTCGGCCAGCACCGGCACGCTGTCGTGGAAAGGTGTCCCTTTCGCCAGCCCCCCGGCCGGAGAACTGCGCTGGCGGGCGCCGGTCGATCCCCAACCCTGGAAAACGGCAAGAAGTGCAGGCGCATTTGGCCCGGCCTGTGTGCAAACCGGCCGGCTGTACGGCCCGGGCCAGAACAACCGCTACGACCACACCATTGGCGAAACGCTGGGCCGCACGCTGGGTTCGGAGGATTGCCTCTACCTGAACATCTGGCAGCCATCAGCCCCTGCATCCACTGCGCGCCCGGTCATCGTCTGGGTTCACGGCGGAAGCAACATCACCGGCTACACCGCCGATCCGGTCTACGATGGCGCCCAGCTCGCCCGCACAGCCGATGTTGTGGTTGTCTCGGTCAACTACCGGCTGGGCATCTTCGGCTTCCTCGAACTGGCGGCCTTGAAAACCGGCCAGACCGACGATGACTCAGGCAACTTCGCGCTGATGGACATCGTGAAATCGCTGGAGTTCGTACAAAAGAACATTTCGGCTTTCGGCGGCGACCCGCAACGCGTGACGCTGATGGGGCAATCGGCTGGCGCGGTCAATGTGTACGCGCTGCTCGCATCACCCATGATGGCGGCAAGGCCGGCGCCGCTGTTTCACCGTGTCGTCGCACTCAGCGGTGGCATCTCCTCGGCCGCGACCTTGCCAGCGGGCGCCATCCCCGGTGTATTGCCGCTGGCCGTCTGGACGGCTCGCGGCAACGCGTTGCTGGCGCAATCGCTGATCGCGGACGGCACGGCAAGCGACGATACCGGCGCGAAAGCCCATGCGGCTCAGCGCACACCTGCGCAACTCGCCGCCTACCTGCGCGCAAAAACTCAGGACGAGCTTTTGACCACGGTCGCAAGGCGACTGGCACCGCTGGGCATGTCGGGCGCCAACCCCATTCCCGACGGAAGGATGGTGGCCGCCGACCCGATCGCGGGTATACGTGCCGGGCGTTATGTGAAAGTGCCCGTGCTGGCCGGCAATACGCGGGACGAAACCAGGCTCTTCCCCCAGCTGTTCGCGCTTCGGCCGGCGCTGGGCGGCGTGAGCGGTCGTTTGCTGGACGACGCCGCTGTGTTCGCCCTTGTTTCCCGCTACCAGCCGGAAGCGCCGCCGGCCACCCGCGTTGAAGACTGGGTACCTCCCGCCTACCTCCCGGTGCAGGCGCCGGTCACCGGCTTTGGCGCACGCAGCGCCGAACTCGACCGCATCTGGTTTACCGCCATCCGCAACGACGTGCTGAACGCGCTGAAGTCACGCCAGACGGATGTGTGGCACTACCGGTTCGACTGGGACGGGCTGCCCCATCCCTTCGACGTGATCTTCGGTGCGGCGCACACCTTCGATCTGCCCTTCATCTTCGGCAATTTCGGACCATCGCTCTATTCGCGCATCTCGTTCACGCAGGCCAATCAGCCAGGCCGGCTGGCGCTCTCGCAACTGATGATGAACAGCCTGGGCGCATTCGCGCGCAAAGGCGACCCCAACCTTCCGGCGCTGGGCGTGAGCTGGCCGGCCTGGCCATCACAGCTGGTGTTCGATGCCGGTCCTGACCAGCCGCGCATACACACGCGCGGACCAGGCGCCACGCCTTAAGGGAGCAGTTCCCGAAACACATCGGGGACCAGGCTTGAGCTCAGTCCGGTGCGCCGCAGCGGTCCGGATTCATCCCCCGCTTTCATCATCTCGCACGCGGGTTGCCGGGCCGTAATGACTGATTTCTCAAAGAAAAAGGCCGCTGACCATCACTGGTCAGCGGCCTTTGTCAGGTCGTATGGTGGAGCTGGGGGGATTTGAACCCCCGTCCGCAAGCCTTGTTCGGGCAGATCTACATGTTTAGCGGTCTGATTTGAGTCTCGCCACCTGTGTCGCGCAGTCGCACGCTACACAGGACGCCAGCACCCTATTTTCTTGCCCCGGGTTAAGGTACCCAGCCCGGAGCCAGCCGATGAAATTATCTTTACAGCCGGGAGTGTTCAGCTTGCGCTAAATACCCCTTGCCCAGCCCATCGGCCTGCTGTTGTAAAGCTCACTGGCAATTAAGCAGCGAGTGCGAAACGTTCGTCGTTTGCAGTTAGTTTGTTTGAATCAGTTTTACGAGCACACTCAGCTCGACATGCACCACACCGCGTCCGAACCCACGTCGAAACCAATGCAGCCCCAAGCGGACTAGTTTAAGCCATTCGCAGCAAATTCAAGAGGGCTGACGGCGAAACAATGGTGGCGTCGGCCTTCCAGCCCAGGGTGTCGGCCGTCGCACCCAGATAGCCGTAGGCGGCAGCCACGGTCGGCATGCCGGCAGCGCGGCCGGCCACAATGTCGCGCTCGTCGTCGCCGACATAGACGCAGCGGCCCGGTTCGATAGCCAGCTGGCGCGCGGCTTCCAGCAGGGGCGCCGGGTGCGGCTTGGCATGGGGGGTGGTGTCGCCGCTGATGATGGTTTGCGCGCTGGCAAACAGCGGCATCTGGCGTGTCAGCGGCAGCGTGAACCGCGCCGACTTGTTGGTGACCACACCCCATTTCAGGCCTGCGCCGCTGATCTGCGCAATCAGCTCGGCCACGCCGTCGAAGGCATAGGTGCGCTCTGTCATGCAGGCTTCGTAGTTGGCGAAGAACTCTTCCTTCAGGGCGCCAAAATCGGCATGCTCGGGCGTCAGCCCAAAAGCCACGCCCAGCATGCCGCGGGCGCCGGCGCCGGCCATCGGCCGGTAGTCGGCCAGTGGCAGGGACGGCATGCCGCGGTCGGTGCGCATCTTGTCGGCGGCCGCGCCGAGGTCGGGAGCGCTGTCGATGAGCGTGCCGTCCAGGTCAAACAGCACGGCTTCTATCTGGTGAAACATCTCAAACCTTCTGGGTGGCCAGCAGGTAATTGACGCTGGTGTCGGCGCTGAGCCAGTAATGCTGGCTCAGCGGGTTGTATTCCATGCCGCGGGTGTGCTGCAGGTTCAGGCCGGCAACGCGGCAATAACCGGCCAGCTCACTGGGTTTGATGAACTTGGCGTATTCGTGCGTGCCGCGCGGCAGCAGGCTCAGCACGTACTCGGCACCGACAATTGCAAAAACAAACGCCTTGGCATTGCGATTGATCGTGGAAAAAAACACATGACCCCCCGGCTTGACCAGCGTGGCGCAGGCGCGCACCACGGACGAGGGATCGGGCACGTGTTCCAGCATTTCCATGCAGGTCACCACATCAAAACTGCCGGGCTGCTCGGCCGCCAGGGCCTCGGCGCTGATTTCCCGGTATTCCACGCCCTGGGTTCCGGCCTCCAGCGCATGTAATTGCGCGACTTTCAGCGCCTTGCTCGCCAGGTCAATGCCCAGCACCTGGGCGCCCTGCCGCGCCATGGCGTCGGCCAGGATGCCTCCGCCGCAACCGATGTCCAGCACCCGCTGCCCCTTGAGCGGCGCGATACTTTCAATCCAGCCCAGCCGCAGCGGGTTGATCTGGTGCAACGGGCGAAATTCGCTCTCGGTGTCCCACCAGCGGTGCGCGAGGTCGGAAAATTTGGCCAGTTCGGCCGGGTCTGCGTTTTCTGTGGTGTGCATGTCTGGATTATCGCCCGGGCATAAAAAAACCGCGCCGTAGCGCGGTTTTTTGAGCAATCCTTGAAGGATTAGCGGTTGGCGCGGGTGCCGACCACTTCGATTTCCACGCGACGGTTCTTCGCGCGGCCTTCGCCGGTCTTGTTGTCAGCAACTGGCTGTTTCTCGCCTTTGCCTTCGGTGTAAACGCGGTTCTGTTCAATGCCTTTGGACACCAGGTAAGCCTTGACAGCTTCGGAGCGGCGGACCGACAACTTCTGGTTGTAGGAATCGCTACCCACGGCGTCGGTGTGACCGACGGCGATGATGACTTCGAGGTTGATGTCCTTGATCTTGCCGACCAGATCGTCAAGCTTGGCTTTGCCTTCAGGCTTCAGCACAGACTTGTCGAAGTCGAAGAACGCGTCAGCGGCGTAAGTGACTTTGGTAGCTGCAGGAGGAGCAACAGGTGCAGGAGCAGGACGGGCAGGAGCAGCGGCTGCAGGAGCAGGCGTTGCTGCGGGTGCCGCAGGAACGATAGCGCCGTCGCAGCCTGGAGCGGCAGTAGCCGGTGTCCAGAAGCCATTGCGCCAGCACAGTTCGTTGGTGCCGTTTTTCCAGACCAGCTCGTTCGTGCCGTTTTTCCAGTTGTCAATTGTTTGTGCACCAGCGGCGGTTGCAAGCGCTGCGGAAGCAAACAACATTGCCACTTTGTTGAGTTTCTTCATGGTTCTCCTCTAGAGAAAAGCCGCAGACTTGCTGCGATTGGATACACGCCTTGAGTGACCATCACTCAAAGCGTTACAGTTATTGTGCCATAGCTCATTCGCGGTTCAAGCGCGGTATCGGCTTCGTCCGACAGAGAATCAAGATTCTTTGTTTTCTGTTGCGGGCGTGCCACACCCCGACGGACCTGCATTCAGGCCTTAAAATCAGCGGGCTTCGCTCTTCGAGCGCACTGCCCATTCCAATTCAGGCCTCTCCATGACCCAGTTTGCCAAAGAAACCCTGCCCATCAGTCTTGAAGAGGAAATGCGGCGCAGCTACCTTGATTACGCGATGAGTGTGATCGTCGGTCGCGCTTTGCCGGACGCCCGTGATGGCCTGAAACCGGTTCACCGGCGCGTGTTGTTTGCGATGCACGAACTGAACAACGACTGGAACCGGCCCTACAAAAAGTCGGCCCGTATCGTCGGTGATGTGATCGGCAAATACCACCCGCACGGCGACCAGTCGGTGTATGACGCCATTGTGCGCATGGCCCAGGATTTTTCGATGCGCCACATGCTGGTGGACGGCCAGGGCAACTTCGGTTCGGTCGATGGTGACAGCGCGGCAGCCATGCGTTACACCGAGGTGCGGCTGTCGAAAATCGCCCAGGAGATGCTGGCCGACATCGACAAGGAAACCGTTGACTTCGGGCCCAACTATGACGGCAGCGAAAAGGAGCCGCTGGTCCTGCCTTCGCGCATTCCCAACCTGCTGATCAACGGCTCCGGCGGCATTGCCGTGGGCATGGCGACCAACATACCGCCGCACAACATCAATGAAGTGGTCGATGCCTGCCTGCACCTGCTGAAGAACCCGCAGGCCAGCATCGACGAGCTGATGGAAATCATTCCTTCGCCCGACTTTCCCACGGGCGGCATCATCTACGGCATCAACGGCGTCAAGGATGGCTACCGCACCGGCCGCGGCAAGGTGGTCATGCGCGCAAAGTGCCACTTCGAGGACATCGACAAGGGCCAGCGCCAGTCCATCATCGTCGACGAGCTGCCCTACCAGGTCAACAAGAAGACGCTGCAGGAGCGCATGGCCGAGCTGGTGCACGAGAAGAAAATCGAGGGTATCAGCCACATCCAGGACGAATCCGACAAGTCCGGCATGCGCCTGGTCATTGAGCTCAAGCGCGGCGAAGTGCCTGAAGTGGTCCTCAACAACCTGTACAAGCAGACGCAGTTGCAGGACACCTTCGGCATCAACATGGTGGCGCTGGTCAATGGCCAGCCCAAGCTGTGCAACCTGAAGGACCTGATCCAGGTCTTCCTGTCGCACCGCCGCGAAGTGGTGACGCGCCGCACGGTGTTCACGCTGCGCAAGGCACGCGAGCGCGGCCATGTGCTGGAGGGCCTGGCCGTCGCCCTGGCCAACATCGACGACTTCATCGCCATCATCCGGAACGCGCCAACACCGCCGGTGGCCAAGGCCGAACTGATGCTGCGCCCCTGGGACAGCAGCCTGGTGCGCGAAATGCTCACGCGCACCCGCGCCGACGGTGGCGTGGTCAATGCCGACGACTACCGGCCCGACGGCCTCGAAAGGGAGTTCGGCATGGGTGGCGACGGCCTGTACCGGCTGTCCGATACGCAAGCCCAGGAAATCCTGCAGATGCGCCTGCAACGCCTGACTGGCCTGGAGCAGGACAAGATCGTCGCCGAGTACAAGGAAGTCATGGCGGAAATCGACGACCTGCTCGACATCCTGGCGCGGCCGGAACGGGTCTCGACCATCATCGGCGAAGAGCTGTCGGTCATCCGCCAGGAATTCGGCCAGACCAAGCTGGGCGCGCGCCGCAGCCAGGTCGAACACAGTTCCTTCGACCTCAGCACCGAAGACCTGATCACGCCGACCGACATGGTGGTGACGCTGTCGCACACCGGTTACATCAAGAGCCAGCCGCTGTCCGAATACCGCGCGCAAAAACGCGGCGGCCGCGGCAAACTGGCGACCGCCACCAAGGAAGACGACTGGGTCGACCAGCTGTTCATCGCCAATACGCACGACTACATCCTGTGTTTTTCCAACCGCGGCCGGCTGTACTGGCTCAAGGTGTGGGAAGTGCCGGCGGGGTCGCGCGGCTCGCGCGGCCGGCCCATCGTCAACATGTTCCCGCTGCAGGAAGGCGAGAAGATCACCGTGGTGCTGCCCCTGACTGGCGAAAAGCGCAGCTTCCCCGCCGACCACTACGTCTTCATGGCGACCACCATGGGCACGGTCAAGAAAACGGCGCTGGACGAATTCAACAACCCGCGCAAGGGCGGCATCATTGCGGTCAAGCTGGACGAGGGCGACTTCCTGATCGGCGCCGCCCTGACCGACGGCAAACATGACGTGATGCTGTTTTCTGACGGCGGAAAAGCGGTGCGTTTCGATGAAAACGATGTACGCCCGATGGGCCGCGATACCCGGGGCGTGCGTGGCATGATGCTCGAGCCGGGACAAAACGTGATTGCGATGCTGGTCGCGGAAGACGAGCAGCAAAGCGTATTGACGGCCACCCAGCACGGGTACGGCAAGCGCACCTCCATCCAGGAATACACCCGCCACGGCCGCGGCACCAAGGGCATGATCGCGATCCAGCAGAGCGAGCGCAACGGCAAGGTGGTGGCAGCCACCCTGGTGCACGTGGATGACGAAATCATGCTGATCACCGACAAGGGCGTGCTGGTTCGCACCCGCGTCAGCGAAATACGCGAGATGGGGCGCGCCACCCAGGGCGTCACACTGATCGGCCTGGACGAAGGCTCCCAGCTCAGCGGCCTGCAACGCATCGTCGAAAACGATGCAACACTTGATGACACCGACAATGGCAGCGATGCCGAAGCCGATACCTCCAACACCCCCAACCCGGACACCCCTTGATGAAAAAACTCCTGACAGCCCTGCTTGTGGCAGGCTGCGCATTTTCCGCCACCAGCCAGGCCCAGACCGTTGACCCGAAGCTCGAGTGGGCCACCAAGGTGGTTGCACTGCAGCAGCCCGACCTGGATGCCCTGGTCGGGCAACTGGTGGGCACTGCCGCCCAGGACATCGTCGCCGGCTGGGCGCCACGCTTCGACACCTCGGTGCCCAAGGCGCGACAGGCCAAGGCGACGGAGGAGTTCAATGCCGAACTCGCCAAATTCGCTGCGGACGCCAACAAGATCATCAGCGCCAAGGTCGCACAGGCCAACAGCGAATCGCTGATCCCGGCCTACATGGAGCGTTTCAGCCTCGACGAACTCAAGCAGCTCGCCGCATTTTTCGAGTCGCCAGTGGTCAAGAAATACAAGACCGCCACCCCGGAACTGGTGGATGTGTTCGTGAAGAAGCTTGTGGCAAGCACACAGCCCGACATCCAGGCCCGCGCCAGGCAGTTTGATACAGCCGCCAGCAAGATTGTGGGTTCAGCGCCTGCGGCACCGGCAGCGCCGGCCGCCAAACCACAGCCACAGAAGAAATGACCTGCGCGCGCAGGGCTCTGGCGCCGCTCCTTCCGGGACGGGCCGCCAGCACCAGTCGCCAACGCCCGGCCTGATACCGAACCGACATGACCCAGACCCTGCCGCAACTTCGCCAGAAAATCGATGCCGTGGACCAGCAACTGCTGGCACTGCTGAACCAGCGTGCGGCCCTGGCCAACGAGGTCGGGGACATCAAGCGGCTGGAGGGCTCTCCGGTGTTCCGGCCAGAACGCGAAGCACAGGTGATTCACGGCCTGCAGGCGGCCAGTACCGGCCCGCTCAAGGGTGACAGCATTGCCCACATCTGGCGCGAAGTCATGTCGGCCTGCCGCGCGCTCGAAGCCCCGCAGCGCGTGGCCTACCTCGGGCCGGCGGGAACCTTCAGCGAGCAGGCGGCGGTCCAGTTTTTCGGCTCCAGCATCGAGCATGTGCCCTGCGCCAGTTTTGACGAGGTGTTTCGCGCCGCGACCTCGGGCACGGCCCAGTTCGGCGTGGTCCCCGTCGAGAACAACACCGAAGGCGTGGTCACCCGCACGCTGGACCTGTTTCTCAGCTCACCCCTGCATGTCATCGGCGAAATCAGCCTGCTGGTCCGGCACAACCTGCTGCGCCTGTCGCCCTCGCTGGAGGGCATCGAGGTGGTGCTGGCGCATCCGCAGGCGCTGGCGCAATGCCAGGGCTGGCTGGGCACTCACCTGCCCGGTGCAGAGCGGCGCGCGGTGTCCAGCAATGCCGAAGGCGCACGCCTGGCCGCCGGCAACCCGGCCTGGGCCGCCATCGCCAGCGAACGCGCCGGTACCGAATTCGGCCTGCACATTGGCGCGCTGGCCATCCAGGATGACGCCTTCAACCGCACCCGCTTTGCCGTGATCTGCCTGCCGCAGGTGCTGGGCGCGCCCGAGGCTTCGGGCAAGGACTGCATCAGCCTGATTGTTTCCGTGCCGAACCGGCCGGGCGCGGTGCACGACATCCTGGTTCCCCTGAAAACCCATGGCGTGTCGATGACGCGTTTCGAGTCCCGTCCTGCCCGCTCGGGCCAGTGGGAATACTTCTTCTACATTGACCTTCAGGGCCACCCCTCGCAGCCGCATGTGGCTGCCGCCCTGAAAGACCTGCAGCAGCTCTGCGCCTTTTACAAGGTGCTTGGCACTTATCCTGCAAGCGACTGAACCTCATGAAGCAACTCCAAGCCAACCCGGCCTTCCCGCATGTTTGAGCAACTCGGACTGATAGGCTGCGGCCTGATGGGCGGTTCGTTCGCGCTGGCGCTCAAACGCGCCGGCCTGGTCAAACGTGTGGTCGGCTACAGCAAGTCCCCCTCCACCACCGAGCGCGCGCGCCAGATGGGCGTGATTGACGTGGAAGCGCCGTCCGCCCTGCTGGCGGTGTCTGGCGCCGACATCGTGTTGCTGGCGGTGCCGGTCTCGGCCACCGAAGCCTCCTTCAAGGCCATACGCCACCTGGTCGGACCGAACACACTGATCATGGACGTGGGCTCGACCAAACGGGATGTGGTGGACGCCGCGCGGCGGGTACTGCGCGACCATCTGGGCTGTTTTGTGCCGGCGCATCCAATCACCGGCAAGGAGGTCTCCGGCGTGGAGCACGCCGACCCGGACCTGTACTTCGGCAAGCAGGTGATCCTGACGCCGATCGAACGCACCTTCACGGTTCAGCTCGAAAAGGCGGTCAACGTCTGGACGGCGCTGGGCTGCAATGTGATCAAGATGTCGCCGCAGTCGCATGACGCGGCCTATGCCGCCGTCAGCCACCTGCCGCACCTGATTGCCTTTGCGCTGATCAACAGCATTTCAGGCCAGGCCCAGGGCAAGGACTACCTGTCGCTGGCCGGGCCCGGTTTTCGGGATTTCACCCGCATTGCGGCCAGTGATCCCAAGATGTGGCGCGACATCCTGGTTGCCAACAAGGAGGAGTTGCTGGAGCAGTCCCGGATCTTCCAGAACACCCTGCAGGACCTCGAAAAACTGATAGGCGCCGCAGACGGCGATACGCTGGAAGAGCGCATCGACCAGGCCAGCCACACACGCGCCAACTGGCGCATCAGCTCGCCGAAATCGCTCAAATAGGTCTGCCCCATGTTCGACACCGCGTTTCTGGACATTCCAGCATTGACGGGGGCGGGGGGCACCGTCCACCTTCCCGGCTCCAAAAGCATTTCCAACCGCGTGCTGCTGCTGGCGGCCCTGAGCGAGGGACGCACCACGGTGCACGACCTGCTGGCCTCCGACGACACCGCCGTGATGCTGGCCGCCCTCAGGCAACTGGGCTGCGGCGTCGAGGAAAACGGCAGCACCGCCGTGATCACTGGCCTGGGGGGCCGGTCGTTGCAGCAGCAGGCCAAACTTTATCTGGGCAACGCCGGCACCGCGATGCGGCCGCTGACCGCGGCGCTGGCGCTGCTGGGCGGCGAGTTCGAACTCTCCGGCGTGCCGCGCATGCACGAGCGCCCGATAGGCGACCTGGTCGATGCCCTGCGCGGCCTCGGCTGCGCCATCGACTACCTCGGCGAGGACGGTTTCCCGCCGCTGCGCATCCGCACCGGCGAGCTGGTGCTCGACGCCCCGATCCGCGTGCGCGGTGACGTTTCCAGCCAGTTCCTGACCGCCCTGCTGCTGGCGCTGCCACTGGTGGCCACGCGCGACCTGGTGATTGAAGTGGTCGGCGAGCTGATCTCCCGGCCCTACGTCGAAATCACGCTGAACCTGCTGGCACGCTTCGGCATCGTGGTCCAGCGCGACGACTGGCAGCGTTTCACCATCCCGGCCGGCAGCCGTTACCGCTCGCCCGGCGCCATCCACGTCGAGGGCGACGCCTCGTCTGCTAGCTATTTCATAGCACTCGGCGCCATCGGGGCATGGGCTGAAGACCAAAAAGGCATTGAAATTTCGGGTGTGGGCGAAGCCTCCATCCAGGGCGACATCCGTTTCATCGAGGCGGCCCGGCAAATGGGCGCGCGGATTGACGCCAGCGCCAACAGCCTGCACATCCGTCGCGGCGCCTGGCCGCTCAAGGCCATCGACCTCGACTGCAACCACATCCCGGATGCGGCCATGACGCTGGCGGTGATGGCCCTGTACGCCGACGGCACCAGCACGTTGCGCAACATCGCGAGCTGGCGCGTCAAGGAAACCGACCGCATCGCCGCCATGGCCTGCGAACTTCGCAAACTCGGCGCCAGCGTCGAGGAAGGCGCCGACTACCTGAAAGTGACGCCGCCGGTGACGTGGACCAGCGCGCCCATCCACACCTACGACGACCATCGCGTCGCCATGTGTTTTTCACTGGCAGCATTCAATCCCGCGCAACTACCCATCCGGATTCTGGATCCACGCTGCGTGGCCAAAACCTTCCCTGATTATTTTGAAGCCCTCTTTTCCGTGACCCATACCGCCCGCCAACTCGTGCCCGTGATCTGCATTGACGGCCCGACCGCCTCCGGCAAGGGCACAGTCGCTGCGCTGGTCGCCCGGAAACTGGGCTACCACTTTCTCGATTCCGGCGCGATGTACCGCATCACTGCGCTGGCCGCCACACAGGCCGGGCTGGACATTGGGCCGGCTCAGGAACTGGAGATTGCGGCGCTGGCGCGCCAGCTGCCGGTGCGTTTTGTGGATGGCAAGGTGTTTCTGGGGGCGCAGGACGTCACCGAAACCATACGCACCGAGGAAGCCGGCATGAATGCCTCGCGCGTGTCGGCCCTGCCCGCCGTGCGGCTGGCGCTGGTGGACCTGCAGCACGGCTTCAGGCGGCTGCCGGGGCTGGTGGCCGACGGCCGGGACATGGGCACGGTGATCTTCCCCGACGCCGCGCTCAAGATCTTTCTCACGGCCAGCGCCCGGCAGCGCGCCGAACGGCGCCATAAGCAGTTGATTTCAAAGGGAATTTCGGCTACAATCGCCGGAATTCAGCAGGATCTGGAAGCGCGCGACGCCCGTGACATGTCACGGCAGGCGGCGCCCCTGAAACCCGCTGATGACGCTGCGCTACTGGACAACTCCGAGCTGTCGATTGAAGAATCGGTCTCCCGGGTGTTGCAACTCTGGCAAGGCACCCGGCCCTTCTGACCCTCATACATTTTTGTAGGCACGCCAGTGCTTCGGTCGGCAGGATCATTAACTTAACCGCGGTCACCCGCACCAAACCGCCGCAGTCAGCTCTAAAAACGATAGCAATTGTGCTCTCGGAATCCTGTGCTGCGGACTAGGAAAACCATGTCTGAATCTTTTGCCGCCCTCTTTGAAGAATCGCTGAAACGCTCCGAAATGCGTTCGGGCGAAGTCATTACCGCCGAAGTCGTGCGTATCGACCACAACCATGTGGTCGTCAACGCCGGACTCAAATCCGAGGCCTACGTGCCCCTCGAAGAATTCAAGAACGACCAGGGCGAACTCGAAGTCCAGGTCGGCGACTTTGTCTCCGTGGCCATCGACTCCGTTGAAAACGGCTACGGCGACACCCTGCTGTCCCGCGACAAGGCCAAGCGCCTGGCTTCGTGGATGAGCCTGGAAAAAGCCCTGGAATCCGGCGAATTCGTCACCGGCCAGACCAGCGGCAAGGTCAAGGGCGGCCTGACCGTCCTGGTCAACGGCATCCG
>PNNC01000029.1 GCA_013824015.1 Polaromonas sp. | reverse complement strand
AAACGCCGGCTTCTTGCGGTAGACGCTGGCGCTGACACGTTCAAACGGGAGCGCGCCGTCGATGAACACCACCTTGCCGTCTTCGCGGTGCGCAATGCCCTGGGCCTCGATGTCGAGCGACTCGACGTTGAGGATATCGGGCGGGTAGTCCACCGGCGGCTTATCGCTTGCGGGGGGTTTTGCTTTGTTGTGGTGTCGTCTGGCCATGCGCTATTGTCTCAGGGTGGGATAACATTTCCGGGTCACGCCAGCCGCGAAAAAGGAATCTGTCATGGATCTGCGCATCTGCATCGATGTGGACGACATGGAACGCGCCATCGCGTTCTACACCGGCGGGCTGCGCCTGAGCATCGGCCGGCGCTACAAAAACGCCTTCACCGAAATCCTCGGCGCGAGCAGCCCGATTGACCTGCTGCTCAACGCGGCAGGCACCAAGCCGCTGCCCGGCAGCGACACGCAACGCAGCTACCAGCGCCACTGGACACCGGTGCACCTGGACTTTGTGGTGGACGATATCGACGCTGCGGTGGCACGCCTGGTGAAACACGGCGCGGTGCTCGAGATGCCGGTGAACAACCGCGCCTGGGGCCGCATCGCCGGTCTGGCCGACCCTTTTGGCCACGGCATCGATTTGCTGCAGTTCACCGGCCGCGGCTACGACGAGTTGTTGTCGCCGGCCCCAACGCTATCAAATCAATAGCTGGCGGCGCTTGCCGAACATGGGCGGGTGGTCTATTTGACGCTGTCCGGCGGCTGCGGGCAGCCATCAAAAAAGCCCTGCATGCAGGGCTTTTTTGTGCAGGCGCGCCAGGCTATTTGGCCGGCAGGTACTTGGCCGGATCGACCGGTTTGCCCTGGCGGCGGATCTCAAAGTGCAGCTTCACGCGGTCGGCGTCGCTGTTGCCCATCTCGGCAATCTTCTGGCCCTTGCGCACCGACTGGTCTTCCTTGACCAGCAGGGTCTGGTTGTGCGCATAGGCCGTCAGGAAGGTGTTGTTGTGTTTGAGGATGATCAGGTTGCCGTAACCGCGCAGGCCGGCGCCGGCATACACCACACGGCCATCGGCCGAGGCCATCACCGCATCGCCAGCCTTGCCGGAGATGTCCACGCCCTTGTTCTTGGCCTCGTCAAAACCCGCGAGCACGGTGCCCTGCGCCGGCCAGATCCAGGCCACGTCTTCATCGCTGCCGCTGGCCGCAGGTGCGGCTTTCGGCGCGCTGGATGCCTGTGCGGGCGCACTCGCCGCCGGCGCCGATGCCGGGCTGACCGGTGCCACCGCGCTGGAAGTCACCGGCCGGGCCACCGCCACCGACTCGGGTGGCACCACGCGCAGCACCTGACCGACCTCGATCAGGTTGGGGTTCTCGAGATTGCTCCAGCGCCCGATGTCGCGCCAGTTCTGGCCGGTGTCCAGGCCAATGCGGATCAGCGTGTCGCCGGGCCTGACGGTGTAGTAACCGGGTTTGCCGGCGTTTTCGGCGCCGGGCAGCAGCTTGACACTGGCCGGGTCCATGGCGACGGACGGCGCGCGTGTCATGCCGGCGCCACGGTCTTCGACCGGTGCGCGGTTCGGGCCGCGCGAGCCGCAGGCCGCCACCAGCAGCACCGCGGCTGCCAGCAGGCAGCTCAGGGCCAGGCGAGCGGCGCCCTTGCCGGCGCGGGGCGCTTCAAGGGCTGTGGAAGAAAACGCTGCCATGGGGAGCCCTGCTTGTTGATTCATTGATGTATTCACCTTTTCCAAATGCTGTGTATGACAGGTGTGACGCGTGGCGCCGGTTTTGGTTCAGGACAGCCAGTGTGCGCTTTTGCAGCGCCGGCTAGCTGGTTCCCGATTTTAAAGGGACAAAGTGCACCGCTTCCAGAACCGTCTGGGTCACGCCCTGCGCGGTCCTGTCGAGCACCACCAGCGCCTGGGCGCCGCCGGCCATGTGCATGGGCGCGACCAGGCGGCCACCCACAGCCAGTTGCTCCACCCAGGCCTGCGGAATCGCCTCACCGCCAGCCGCCGCAATGATGGCTGCATAGGGCGCGCCCTTCGCATACCCCAGCATGCCGTCACCAAACAGCAGGTGCACATTGGCCAGCCGCAAGGCGCGCAGGTTCTCGCGCGCCTTGTCGTGCAGCCCGCGCAGGCGTTCGATGCTGTAGACCTCGCTGGCGAGCTGGCCCAGCACCGCCGCCTGGTAGCCGCAGCCAGTGCCGATCTCCAGCACCCGGCCCAGCTTGGCCGAAGGGCTGGCCACGCCCTGGCGCAGCAGCTCCAGCATGCGCGCCACCACATTCGGCTTGGAAATCGTCTGGCCCAGGCCGATCGGCAGGCTGGTGTCCTCGTAGGCCTGGTTCACCAGCGCGGTGTCCACAAAACGATGCCGCTCCACCTGGCCCATGGCGGCCAGCACTTGCGCATCGGAAATGCCCTGTGCCGCGAGCTTTTGCACCATGCGCGTGCGCACCGCGCGCGAGTCCAGGCCGACACCGCTGGAGACCGCGGCTTTTGCCGGAATTTTCATGTCAAACAGACCGCTGGCCCTTTCGGGATGGGCCCGCCCCGCTACCTTTTTGGTAGCAGACGGGGTGCCGGCGTCAGGCTCCAGGCGCACCGGAAAACCCGGGCGTTTGGGCGTCGCTGGGGGCGTCATGCGGCCACCGGCGTGGCGACGCTGTCCTGCGTGAGTTTGGCCGCGGTCTGCGCCCAGTACGGCAGGCGCTCATGGTCGGTCAGGTCCACCTGCAGCGGCGTGATGGCGACAAAGCCGTGTTTGGTCGCAAAAAAGTCGGTGCCCTCGCCCTCTTCCTTGGCCGGTCCCGCGCCGCCAATCCAGTACATGGTTTCGCCGCGCGGGCTGGTCTGCGTGATGACACGTTCGGCGGCATGGCGCCGGCCCAGGCGGCAGACCTTGTAACCCTTCAACTGTTCGTCGGGCAGGTTGGGAATGTTCACATTGAGCAACCAGGGCGCCACCGTCGGCAGTGCGCCTTCAGCAATTTTTTCGAGCGAGGGAATCAGTTGCTGCACCAGGTCGCGCGCGCGCCGTCCCGCCGTGTCGATGTGGCCCCAGCCCTTTTCGGTCTGCGAAAACGCGATCGAGGGGATGCCGAACAGGTAACCCTCCATGGCCGCGCCGACGGTGCCCGAATAAATCGTGTCGTCGCCCATGTTGGCGCCGTTGTTGATGCCCGACACCACCAGGTCCGGCCGGTAACCCAGCAGCCCGGTCAGCGCAATGTGCACACAATCGGCCGGTGTGCCGTTGATGTAGCGAAAGCCGTTGGCCGCGGTCTGCACATACATCGGCGAATGCAGGGTCAGCGCGTTCGATTTGGCGCTGTTGTTCTGCTCCGGCGCCACCACCTCCACATCGGCAATGTCCTTCAGCGCTTCATACAGGGCAATGATGCCGGAGGCCTGGTAGCCATCGTCGTTGCAGATCAGGATTTTCATGCCCTGATTTTACGGTCTCACGGGTGACAAACCCGAGCCCCGCACGGCCTATTTGGCTTCGCAACATCCCTATGATGTGCTGACTGACCCAACGGAGACACCCTCATGCATGCCTGGCTTTGTGAAGACCCCACCGGCGTAGACGCCCTGACCTGGAAAGAACTGCCCACGCCCGAGCCGAAAGCCGGCGAGGTGCGGATCGCGATCAAGGCCGCCAGCCTGAATTTCCCGGACCTGCTGATCGTGCAGAACAAGTACCAGATCAAGCCGCCGCTGCCGTTTGTGCCCGGCTCCGAATACGCCGGCGTGGTCGAGGCGGTGGGTGAAGGCGTGAAACACCTGAAGGTCGGACAGAACGTGGCCTGCCTGTCCGGCACCGGCGGTTTCGGCACCCACACCATCGCGCCGGCCGCCCTGTGCATGCCGCTGCCGGACGGTTTTCCGCATGTCGACGCGGCCGCCTTCATCATGATTTACGCCACCTCGCACCATGCGCTGGTGGACCGCGCGCAACTCAAGGCCGGTGAAACCGTGCTGGTGCTGGGTGCGGCGGGCGGGGTCGGCACCTCGGCGATCCAGATCGCCAAGGTGCTGGGCGCCCGGGTGATTGCCGCGGCATCCACCGATGAGAAATGCGCCTTGTGCAAGTCCATAGGCGCCGATGCCACCATCAACTACAGCAAGGAAAACCTGCGTGAGGCCATCAAGGCCCTGACCGATGGCAAGGGTCCCGACGTGATCTACGACCCGGTGGGCGGCGAGTTTGCCGAACCGGCCTTCCGCTCGATTGCCTGGCGCGGGCGTTACCTGGTGGTCGGTTTTGCCTCGGGACCGATTCCCTCGCTGCCGCTGAACCTGACGCTGCTCAAGGGCGCCTCCATCGTCGGCGTGTTCTGGGGCGGCTTCGCCAAAAACGAGCCCAAAGCCAGCGCCGCCGCCATGGCCGAACTCGCGCAGTGGTATGCCCAGGGCAAGATCAAGCCGGTGATCGACCGCACCATGCCCATGGCCGAGCTCAAGGCCGCCTACGCCCACATGGGCTCACGCGGCGTCAAGGGCAAACTCGTGATGGTGAACTGACAGCAGGCGTCCTGCCGGCCTGGTGCCTGCAAGGCGTTGCTGTACCCTCACACGAGGGGAAACATCTGCTTACGTATAGGCCTTTTGGGTATATATTGAAAGTTCCTACAAAAGGCGGCTCATGAACAGACCAACCATGCTGGTGGTGGAAGACAACCCTGACCACCTGGAATTGACGCTGACCACGCTGGAGCTCAACGGCGCACCCCACCATATCGTGGTGGCCCGCGACGGCCAGCAGGCGCTGGACTACCTGTTTTGCCAGGGCCTGCACAGTGAGCGCCATCACGACGAGCAGCCCGAGCTGGTGCTGCTGGATCTGAACATGCCGAAGATGAGCGGAATGCAGGTGCTGCAGCACATGCGCAATGACCCACGAACCTTTTTTGTACCGGTGGTGATGCTGACCTCGGCCAGCGAACAATCCGACGCGGTGCGTGAGCTCACCGGCGGACTCAACAGCTACATCGGCAAGCCGCTGGATTACCACGAGTTCGAAAACCGGCTTGAGGAAGTCCGGGAGTACTGGCGCACCTCCAATTTTTCGCCGCTGATGTCCTGACAGGGCGCAAGCGCCCGCCGCTCAGCGCCCGGGGGGCGACAACTGCGGCGAAAACTTCCTCGGCTGATAGCCGAAGTCCCTGGCAGCATCGTCAAACGGAAACGTCATGTCGTATTGCATGCGTTTGGCCATGGACGTGGTGATATGACTGAATCGCGGATGTTTGGTGGCAAAAAACACCGCCAGTTCGAAAAGCCAGATCGGCGTTTTCACGAACCTCGGCTTGCGCCCCATGGCACTGAAAATCCGCTCCACCATCGCCTTGTAGCTCAGGACTTCACCGCCGCCCAGGTTGTAAGACTTGTTGAACGTCGCGGCGTTTTCGCATGACAACATCGAGGCCGTGGCGAGGTCGGCGGCATGCACGGGTTGCCGAAGCCCCCTGGCATTGCCGAAGATCGGGAAAAACCCAAAGCGGCTGATGATGCGCGCGATGTCCAGGACATTGCGGTCGCCGTGTTTTCCCGCGTAAATCATCGTGGGCCTGAAGATGGTCCACTGCATGCCCAGACGCTCACAGGTTTCAATCACCGCCAGCTCTGCCGCTTCGAGGGTCTTGGCCGTGTCCATGTCGCCCAGATCATCGGAAGAAACTTTGGTGAACCGGCTGGTCGAGCTGAAAGCGATCACGCGGGTCACCCCTCTTTGCCTGAACCCCTCCAGCAGCGACGGCAACAGCTGGATGACGTAGGTGTAGAAAAGCACATTGGCCTGGTCCGGCGGGAGCTTGCTGGCCGGATCCATCAAATCGACCTTGTGCCACACGGCATTCACGCCATAGTCCAGTTTTTCGCGGATGCCGCGCGAGATCAGATGGATCTTCCAGTCGTCCTTGACCAGCTCGGGAACGAGCCATGAACCGATCTGGCTGGACGCCCCGATGACGTAGCAACTATTTTTCATGAAGTGGCACCACGGTACAAGTTGGAAAATTTCACGCCCTGAACTCCTGGCCACCGCCAGCGGCAAACCGGGCGGCTTGCGCGACTGCACTGCGTTTTTGTCTGCCGCGAAGCATCGGCCTGCGCCGTCCAGCCATGACAAAAAAAATTCCAGCTGTCATCAGTGGATGACGCTGGAATCTTCGGAGAGTTGGGGTGGCTGATGGGGCTCGAACCCACGACAACAGGAATCACAATCCTGGACTCTACCAACTGAGCTACAGCCACCGGAGCCTTCAATTATAGCGGGAACTCGGCGCCTCGCGGCGCGGCGTCCGGCTTTATGCGCCGGTTTTCTGCTCCGCCGGCCGGCTGACCTTGATGTCGGCCTTGAAGCGTTCTTTCAGGATGTTGTAGTAGGCCAGGCTCTCCGCCGAGGTCCACCACTGCGTGTATTGGGTCTGTTCCTGCTGGGCCTGGGCTGCCACGGGGGCCGCACGCGGAAGCACCCTGAGAACCTTCACGACGGCGTAACCCTGGGCACCCAGATCCACGCCCACCAGCGCCGGCAAGCTCGCCGTGTCGGCGCTGAGGGCTGCCTTCAGGGCATCGATCGGCAACTGCTGCGCCTGCTCGCGCGACACCAGCACGGCAGGCGGCATGGCCGCTGTCGCCGGGCTGGTCTTCCAGGCGGCGAGCTTTTCGGCGCCTTCCTTGCGTGCCATTTCAGCGCCCCGCTGCTGCTGCAGGCGCGCCCGGACCACATCCTTCACTTCAGCCAGCGGCAAGGCCCGCGCGGGGGTGTGCTGCGTGACGCGACCGGACACCAGCTGATTGCCACCGAGGTCCAGGGCCTCGGTGTTGCGCTTTCTCTCCACGGCATCGGGCGAAAACAGGGCTTCCAGGAATTTGGGATTGGCCAGCGCGCCGGTCGCACCGGCGGCCGGCACACGGGCCAGCTTGCTGGCGGTCCTGACTTCCAGTTTCAGGCGTTCGGCAATCGGGCGCAGGCTGTCGGATTGTTCGTACACCGCATTGCTGAAAGCCTCGGCAGTCTCGGCGAATTTTTTCAGCGCCTGCTGCTGGCGCAAGTCGGCTTCGAGTTCGGGCTTCATTTCCTCAAACGTTTTCTGCCTGGGCGCCCGGATGTCGGTCAGCCGGATGATGTGGTAACCAAACTCGGTCTCCACCACATCGCTGATGTCGCCCTTCTTCATCGCGAAGGCGGCGTCGGCAAACGGCTTGACCATGGACTTGCGGGAGAAGAAGTCGAGGTCACCGCCATTGGCGGCCGAGCCGGTGTCGCTCGAATTTTTCCGGGCCAGATCGGCAAAGGAGTCGGGGGCCTTTTTAACCGCGGCCAGCAGTTGCTCGGCTTTTTCCTTCGCTTTCTGGCGATCTGCGGCAGGCGCAGAGGCCGGCGATTCAATCAGGATGTGGCTGGCACGGCGCTCTTCATTGCCGGCGAGTTGGGCCGCGTTCTGCTCGTAATAGGTCTTCAGGTCCTGCTCATTGAGCGTGATGCTTTTAGTCACCGCCGCCTGGTTCAGGACCACGTATTCGATGTCCACCTGCTCGGGCGCCTGGAACAGGGCCTGGTTGTCCTTGTAGAACTGCTCGAGTTCCGCGTCGCTGGGGTTGATACGGGCGGCATAGTCGGCGGTGTTGAAGCGTGCGACCTGCACTTCGCGTTTTTCAAAAAATGCATTGAGCGACACGTCCGCCGCCCCCTTGGCCGCGAAACCGCTGCCGGCCACACCCAGCATCACCTGCCGCGCCGCGAGCTCTGCGCGCAGGCTGGCCTCATAGGCCTCGGGGGTCATCCCGGCCTGGGCGATGAAACCGGCGCGATCAAACTTGCCGTCGGGCAAACGGAATGATGCGATGGCCTTGTCTTCGGCATACAGCCGCTGCAGTTTCTGGTCGGGCACCACCAGACCGCTTTTGGCCGCAGCCACCGCAAACACGCGGTCGCGCACCAGGCGTTCGAGCGTCGCGTATTTGGCCTCGGGCGAATCCAGCAGCTTGGCGTCGATGGTCGGCATGGAGGCGCGCAGCCGGTTGACTTCATTCTGGTGAGCCATGTCCCACTCGGCCTGCGAGATGTCCTGGCCATCGACGCGGGCGACAACGGCGGTGTTCTGTTCCGACCGGTTGTAGCCATCCAGGCCGAACAGCACGAAGGACGGAACAATGAGCAGGAACAGCAAGCCCATGGTGACCTTGGTGTGCTTGCGAATGAATTCAAACATCTCGAATTTCCTGTGCAGCCGTCGAGCGGCAGTGATAACAAATTTTTACGCCGCCATCAATGAAAAAGGCGAACCTCCGTTCGCCTTTGTCCAGTTTCTGGTGGGTGCTGACGGGCTCGAACCGCCGACCTACGCCGTGTAAGGGCGCTGCTCTACCAACTGAGCTAAGCACCCCACCTCAACTTTTACTATATGTGTTTTCAGTTCAGGGCGTCCTTGAGCGCTTTGCCTGGACGGAACTTGGGCACCTTGGCTGCCTTGATTTTAATCGCATCGCCGGTACGCGGGTTGCGGCCGGTGCGGGCAGCACGTTTGCCCACGGCAAAAGTACCAAAACCCACCAGAGACACGGAGCCTCCTTTTTTCAGGGTGGATTTGACAGCGCCAATGGTCGACTCCAGCGCGCGCGTCGCGGCAGCTTTGGAAATGTCAGCGTTCTTGGCAATGTGCTCGATCAGTTCAGTCTTGTTCACAAGGAGCCCCTCGTTGATAAAGTTAATCTGGTTGTCTCTGGAAATATCTCCCCTGGACACCTGCAAAAAGATGGCAGCGGGAGGCGGCGTGTGCAGATCGTCTGCTGCGTCCAATTAGAGCCATGGACTCTAACCGTGTCAAGACAACATCAGATTTTTACAACGTGCGGTGGCGGATTCTAGTCTTTTTTTTCACGCTTTCCCCGCCTGTTCACAGGCACACCCTGTATTCAGCAACCCCGCCAGACGGGCCCCTTTGCCTCAGGCCAGCGCCTGGGCGATGGCCTTGCCCACATCGGTGCCGCTCGCGCTGCCGCCAAGGTCGGGCGTGCGCGGTGCACCGCTCTGGGGACTGAGGACTTTTTCAATCGCCGCAAGCACGGCATCGTGCGCATCCTTGTGGCCGAGAAATTCCAGCATCATCGCGCCGCACCAGATCTGCCCGATCGGGTTGGCGATGTTGCGTCCCGCAATGTCGGGGGCCGAACCGTGCACGGGTTCGAACAACGACGGGAAGTTGCGTTCGGGATTGAGGTTGGCGCTGGGCGCGATGCCGATGGTGCCGGTACATGCCGGGCCCAGGTCACTGAGGATGTCGCCAAACAGGTTGCTGGCCACCACCACGTCGAAGAAGTCCGGGCGTTGCACAAAGTGTGCAGTCAGGATGTCGATGTGAAACTTGTCGAGCCTGAGATCGGGATAGTTTTTGGCCATCTCGGCCACACGTTCATCCCAGTAAGGCATGGTGATCGCAATGCCGTTGGACTTGGTGGCACTGGTCAGGTGCTTTTTCGGCCGCGACTGGGCCAGCTCAAACGCGAACTTCAGCACGCGGTCCACCCCGATGCGTGAAAAGACACTTTCCTGCATCACGATCTCGCGTTCGGTGCCGGCGTACATGCGCCCGCCTATGCTGGAGTACTCGCCTTCGGTGTTTTCGCGCACGATATACATGTCGATCTCGCCCGGCAGGCGCGCGCTGCCATCGCGGCGCACCACCGGCGCAATGATGCCGGGCATCAGGCGCGCGGGCCGCAGGTTGATGTACTGGTCGAATTCGCGGCGGAACAGCAACAGCGAACCCCACAGCGACACATGGTCGGCGATTTTTTCCGGCCAGCCCACTGCGCCGAAGTAGATCGCGTCATGCCCGCCAATCTGGTCCTTCCAGTTGTCCGGCATCATCTGGCCGTGTTTCTCGTAGTAGTCCCAGCTTGAAAAATCGAAGTGGTCGAACTGCAGGTCGATGTTGAATTTCGAGGCCGCCGCCTCCATCACACGAATGCCCTCGGGCATGGTCTCCTTGCCGATGCCGTCGCCGGCGATGACCGCGATTCTTTTCTTTCCGGTGTTCTTGCTCATGGTATTTCCTTGGGTTCGGTGGTAAAAAATTTCAGGGCTTCGTCCAGCAGCAGCGCCGGTGCCTCTTCCGCAATATAGTGGCCGCAGGGAAGCGTGCGACCGGAGACAGCCTCGGCGCGTTCGCGCCACAGGGACAACACGTCAAAACACTGGCCGACCGCGCCATGCTCCCCCCACAGCACCCGCAGCGGCTGCACCAGCTTGCGGCCGGCGGCGACGTCGCTGCGGTCATGCGCCAGGTCAATGCTGGCCGAGGCGCGGTAGTCCCCGCAGATGCTTTCCGCCGTTCCCGGAAGCCGCGCGCAGCGTTCGTACTCGGCCATGGCTTCGGGGGCAAACGCCGCCAGTCCGGCATGGCGCTTGCCCATCACGCTGTGAATGTAACGAACCGGGTCTGCGTCTATCAGCGCTTCGGGCAGCGGCGGCGGCTGGATCAGGAAAAACCAGTGCCAGTAGGCGCGCGCAAAAGCTTCCGTGGTGTCCCGGTACATCGCCAGCGTGGGTGCGATGTCCAGCAGCAGCAGGCGTTGCACCGCCGACGGGTGATCGGCGGCGAGCCGGTGCGCGACGCGCGCGCCGCGGTCGTGGGCCAGCACCTGGAAACGCTCGAAACCATGGTGGCGCATCACCGCGATCGCGTCGAGCGCCATGGCGCGTTTGGCGTAGGTCAGATGCGCCGGGTCCGCCGCCGGCCGCGCCGAATCGCCATAGCCGCGCAGGTCCATCAGGATGACGGTGAAATGCCGCGCGAGATCATCCGCCACCCGATGCCACATCACATGGGTCTGCGGATGGCCGTGGATCAGCAGCAGCGGCGCACCCTGCCCGCCGCGCAGCGTGTGCAGGGCGCCGCCCGGTCCGGGGACATCCGACGGTGTAAAACCTTCGAACATCAGGCGACCCTGCCAGGGTTTTGTCGATTCTGCGTGGATTTCATGGCCAGGTCGATTCTGCGCAATCGGCCGCAGCGATTCAAGCAATAATCAGGCAATTGATTATTTCCATAAAGGCATGAATGGAACGCAGTGACCTGGAACTCGTGCTGGCCGTGCGCGACCACGGCAGCCTCAGCGCCGCCGCCTTGAGCCTGGATGTCGCGCCACCGGTGGTCACCAAGCGGCTGGCTGCGCTGGAGGCGCGCCTGGGCCAGCGCCTGTTCCAGCGCACCACCCGACGCGTCAGCCCGACGGCCGAAGGCGAGACTGTCTGCCAGCGCGCGCAGGTGCTGCTGCGCGGCTTCAGCGAGCTCGAGGCGGAACTGCAGGAGCGCAAGTCCGAGCCCACCGGCCTGATCCGGCTGGCGGCCACGCTGGGCTTTGGCCGCCTCTGGCTGGGACCGGCGCTGGCAAGCTTCCAGGAGCGTTACCCGCGCATCGAGATCCAGCTGCAGCTGACCGAACAATTGCCCGATCTGGCCGCCGAGGGTTATGACGGCGCCATCTGGCTGTGGCAGGTGGAGGGGCGGCAGGCGGCGCAGTGGGTGTCACGCCGCCTGGCGCGCAACCAGCGTGTGCTGGTGGCCTCGCCGCGCTATATCCGCCAGCGCGGCATGCCCGCCAGCCTGGACGATTTGCAGCAGCATGACTGCCTGATCGTGCGCGAAAACCGCAGCACAGGCGGCCAGCACTTCGATGTCTGGCCACTGCAGAAAGAGCGCGACAAGACGCCGGCGCGGGTCCGCGTGCAGGGCCCGCTGTCCAGCAATTCCGGCGAGCTGGTGCGCGACTGGTGTATCGCCGGCCGCGGCATCATGCTGCGCAGCCTCTGGGACATCGCGCCGCAACTGGCCAGCGGCGATCTGGTGCGTGTGCTGCCGGGTTATGCCATGCCGGATGCCGACATCCACTGGCTGGCGCCTTACCGTGCGGATTCACCGCGGCGCATCCGCCTGCTGATCGACCATTTGCTCGCGCAGTTCCAGCGCGCGCCCTGGAAAACTAGACCGGCGCCTTCGCGGGCCGCACCACGAGGCTGACGCCGAGCGCCGTCAGCGCCGTCCCGGCCACCGTGACCACCGTGATGGTTTCGCCAAACAGCAGCCAGGCCATCAGCGCGGTGGTCGGCGGAACCAGGTAAAGCAGGCTGGTCACGGCGGTGGCGGCGCCGCGCTGGATCAGCATGTACAGCAGTGAACTGCCGCCGAGGGTCAGGCCCAGCACCGACCAGGCCAGCGCCCCGACGAACCCGCCGGTCCACTGTACCGCCTCGGTTTCGAGAAAGGTCAGGGGCAGCGTCACCAGCAAGGCAGCGCCCAGCTGGATGGCATTGGCGCTGCGCACATCGGCGGGCTGGACAAACCGCTTCTGGTAAAGCGTGCCGGCGGTGATGCTCAGCAGCGCAAACACCGCCCACGCCAGGGTGTAGGCGGTGGCCTCATTACCGGCGCCGAACTTGCGCGACACCACCAGCAGCAGTCCGGCCAGGCCCAGCACCAGGCCCAGCCACTGGCGTGCACTGACACGGCTTTTGCCGGCGCCCGACTCGCCCATCTGCGAGACCCAGACCGCCGTCAGCACCGGCTGCAGGCCGACCACCAGCGCCGACAGGCCCGAACCCATGCCGCCCTTGATGGCCGACCAGACGCCGCTCAGATAACCCGCATGAATCAGGACGCCGGTGACCGCCAGGTGCAGCCATTGCACGCGGCTGGACGGCCAGGCCACCCGCGCCAGCGCGATCCAGACGATGAAACACAACAGGGACAACGCATAACGGATGGCCAGAAAGCTCAGCGGCGGCGCGTAAGGCAAGCCGTATTTGGCGACGATGAAGCCGGTGCTCCAGATCAGGACAAAGACGGCGGGCATCGCCCGGATCAGGGCGTCGTTGGATCCAGGCCGGCTCATTTGGCGCGGGCGCGGATTTCGGGGATGGCTTTTTTCAGGTAATAAATCATGGACCAGACGGTCAGGATGGCCGACAGCCAGATCAGCCAGGTGCCCCAGAGGTTGGTGTCGATGACCTGAAACAGATCCCCGTCATAAAGCAGGAATGGGATGGCCACCATCTGCACCGTGGTCTTGAGCTTGCCGAGCATGTGGACCGCGACACTTTTGGTCGCGCCGATCAGCGCCATCCACTCGCGCAGGGCGGAAATGGCGATTTCGCGGCCGATGATGATGAGCGCCACAAACACGTCGATGCGGTCCAGGTGAACCAGCACCAGCAGCGAGGCGCACACCAGGAACTTGTCGGCCACCGGATCGAGAAAGGCGCCGAAGGACGAGGTCTGGTTCAGTTTGCGGGCCAGGTAGCCGTCGAGCCAGTCGGTGGCGGCAAACACCACAAACATCACGGTGGCAATCAGGTCGGCCTTTTCCTCCGCGATATCGATGTAGAAAATACCCACAATCAACGGAATCGCAACAATGCGGGTCCAGGTCATCAGCGTGGGTATGGTCAGGAACATCACCCGATTTTGGCATGAGCCGGAAGCGGCGGGCCGGCGGCGACCGCGGCACCCCGGAAATTCACCGTCTTTCGACCCGCTTCGTGGTGCAAAAACCGCTGCACGCGCTCAATGCAGGGCGCGGTAAATTTCGTCGGCCAGTTCGCGCGAGATGCCTTCCACGGTGGCAATGTCCTCGGCGCTCGCCGAGGACACGCCGCGAATGCCGCCAAAACGCTGCAGCAGGCTGGCGCGTTTTTTCGGGCCGATGCCGGCAATGTCCTCGAGCCGGCTGGCGCCGACCCGCACCTTGGCGCGTTTGGCGCGCATGCCGGTGATGGCGAAACGGTGCGCCTCGTCGCGGATCTGGGCAATCAGCATCAGCGCGGCTGAATCCCTGCCGAGATAGACTTTTTCGCGGCCGTCGGCAAACACCAGTTCCTCGAGACCCACCTTGCGGCCCTCGCCTTTTTCCACACCGGCGATCAGGCCGAGGTCCAGGCCGAGCTCCTCGAACACCTCGCGCGCCATCGACACCTGGCCCTTGCCGCCGTCGATCAGCACCAGGTCCGGCAGCCGGGCGGTGTTGTTGCGCGCCGCCTCGGCGAGTTTGCTGTAGCGTCGCATCAGCACCTGGCGCATGGCCGCATAGTCGTCGCCCGGTGTGATGCCGTCAATGTTGTATCGCCGGTATTCGGCGCTTTGCATCTTGTGGCCGTGGAACACCACACACGAGGCCTGGGTGGATTCACCGGCCGTGTGCGAGATGTCAAAACATTCGATGCGCAGCGCATCGAGGTTGTCCAGCGAGAGTTCCAGCGCCTCGGCCAGCGCCCGCGTGCGCGCCTGCTGCGAGCCCTGCTCGGCCAGCAGGCGGGCCAGTTGCAGGTCGGCGTTTTTCTGCGCCATCTCCAGCCAGATGCGGCGCTGCTCGCGCGGCTGGTGGATCGCGGTGACCTTGTTGCCGGTCTGCAAAATGAGCGCCGCGATCAGCGCCTTGTCCACCGGTTCGCTGCATACCAGCACCGGCGGCACCGGCACCCCGACGTAGTGCTGCGCGATAAAGGCCTCGAGCACCAGCGCTTCCAGGCTCCTGAGCCTGGCCACGCCGGTGGCCGGCGCGCCAGCACCGCTGTCGTCATCGAAGCCGGCCATGTCCACGGCATGCTCCACATGCGTCGGAAAGTAGGGCCGGTCGCCCAGATGCCGCCCACCGCGCACCATCGCCAGGTTGACGCAGGCCTTGCCGCCGTGCACCTTGACCGCGAGGATGTCCACATCCTTGTCGCCGCCGATTTCCATGGACTGCTGGTGCAGCACCTTGGAGAGCGCCGACATCTGGTTGCGCAGCTCCGCGGCCTGTTCAAACTCCAGCCTGTCGGCATGACCGCGCATCTGCTGTTCGAGTTCGGTCAGGATCTCTTCGGCCTGGCCCTGCAGGAAGCGTTCGGCATTGGCCACGTCGAGCGCGTACTGCTCCGGCGTCACATGACCGACGCAGGGTGCCGAGCAGCGCTTGATCTGGTACAGCAAACAGGGCCGCGTGCGGTTGTTGAACACCGTGTCCTCGCAGGTGCGCAACTTGAACACCTTCTGCAGCAGCAAAATGGTTTCCTTGACCGCCCAGGCGCTCGGGTAGGGTCCGAAATAGCGGTGCTTTTTCTCCACCGCGCCGCGGTAATAGGCCACGCGCGGGAAGTCGTGAGACGCCAGTTTCAGGTAGGGATAACTCTTGTCGTCGCGAAACAGGATGTTGAACCGGGGGTTCAGCGTCTTGATCAGGTTGTTTTCCAGCAGCAAGGCTTCCGCCTCGGAGCGCACCACCGTGGTCTCCATGCGGGCAATCTTCGTGACCATGTGGCCGATGCGGGTGCCGCCGTGGTTTTTCTGGAAGTAGGTGGAGACGCGCTTTTTCAGGTCGCGCGCCTTGCCGACATAAAGCACGCCGCCTTCGGCATCGAAATATCGGTACACACCCGGCATGGCCGGCAACGCGGCGACTTCGCTGAGCAACTGGGGGTCGAATTCGTGGGGAGCGGTCATGGTGATACGGAAAGTACCCGTATTGTGGACAATCCGGAAATGAATCGCAGCCGGCAGTGGGACATATTTTGCAAAGTCATCGACAACCATGGCGACATCGGTGTCTGCTGGCGGCTCAGTGCCGAGCTGGCGACGCGCGGTCAGCAGGTGCGGCTGTGGGTCGATGATGCCTCGGCGCTGGCCTGGATGGCCCCCGAAGGCCAGGCCGGTGTCACCGTGCTGCCCTGGCTGGAGCCGCTGGGCCTGAACCTGCTGCGTCTGGACAGCGCGCCCTGCGAGGTCCTGGTGGAGGCCTTCGGCTGCGAGATTGCTCCTGAATTCATAGCTGCCTGTGCAGACCAGCAAAGGGCTGGGGCCGAGAAACCTGTCTGGATCAACCTCGAGTACCTGTCGGCCGAGCCATATGTGGAACGTTGCCACGGCCTGCCCTCGCTGGTGCGGCACGGCCCGGCGGCCGGCTGGACCAAATGGTTTTTTTACCCCGGCTTCACGCCGGCCACCGGTGGCCTGCTGCGCGACGCCGGCCTGCTGCAGCGGCAGGCCGGCTTCGACCGCGCGCGCTGGCTGGCTGCGCAGAACCTTCCCTGGGCCGGCGAGAAGCTGGTGAGCCTGTTCTGTTACGAGCCCCCTGCCCTGCCCCGGCTGCTGGAACAATTCGCGCGCCAGGGCTTGCATGGCGAACCCGTGCGGCTGCTGGTGGCGGCGGGCCGCGCCGCGGCCGCCGTGCAGGCGGCAATTTTGAATCAAAATGAGCTGCAGCCCTTGCTGGACAAGGGGAAGATGCTATCAATTTCATACCTGCCGCTGCTGGCCCAGACTGAGTTTGACCACCTGCTCTGGGCCTGCGACCTCAACTTTGTGCGCGGTGAGGACTCGGTGGTGCGCGCGCTCTGGGCCGGCAAGCCGCTGGTCTGGCAGATCTACCCCCAGGACGACGAGGCGCACCAGGCCAAGATGCAGGCTTTTCTGGACCGGCTGGACGCGCCGGCATCGCTGCGTATCTTTCACCAGGCCTGGAACGGCCGGCAACCGGATCTGCCGCCGCTGGACAGCCAGCCGTGGTCCGACTGCGTGCGCGCAGCCAGGCAGGCGCTGCGGGTCCAGCCGGACCTCTGCAGCCAGCTGCTCGGGTTTGTGGCAAAAAAAAGCTAAAATCAGGGGCTTTGCGGAGAGTCCCGACCGGGCCGGCCGCACAACCCGCTGCAGAACCAGCCGTCCAGGCCGGCGTTTCGCGGCCCAGACTCAAGTAGAACTGTTATGAAAATCGCTCAAGAAATACGCGCCGGCAACGTCATCATGCACGGCAAGGACCCGATGGTTGTGCTCAAGACGGAATACAGCCGCGGCGGGCGCAATTCCGCCACCGTGCGCATGAAGCTCAAGAGCCTGATCGCCAACTTCAACACCGAGCAGGTGTTCAAGGCCGACGACAAGGTGGACCAGGTCATCCTCGACAAGAAGGACTGCACCTACTCCTACTTCGCCGACCCGATGTACATCTGCATGGACGCCGACTACAACCAGTACGAAGTCGAGGCCGAGAACATGGGCGACTCGCTGAACTACCTGCAGGACGGCATGGAACTCGAAGTCGTGTTTTACGACGGCAAGGCGATCTCGGTCGAACTGCCGACCAGCGTGCAGCGCGAGATCACCTGGACCGAGCCTGCCGTCAAGGGCGACACCTCCGGCAAGGTGCTCAAGCCCGCCAAGCTGGCCACCGGCTTTGAAATCGGTGTGCCGATTTTTGTGGCCCAGGGCGACCTGGTCGAGATCGACACACGCACCGGCGAATACCGCAAACGCGTCTGAGCCTGCCCGCTCCCCGCAACAAGGCTCCCCTGTGGAGCCTTTTTGCTGGACGGCCGATGCCCGCCCCGCCCTCATACACAATGCAGTCATGGAATCCACACAAGACCTGAACGAAAACCGGCTCGCCGATGCCTGGGCCGAATTGCAATCCCACGCTGACCAGGGCAACCCGCTGCAGGCCGATGCCTATCGCCTGGCGTTTGCCGACCCCGAGTTCCTGCTGCGCCGCGAGACCCGCGGCATCCGCTTCCAGCTCGAGATGCTCAAGCCCGACATGGAGCAGCACGCCCAGGGCATTGAAAACACCATCGTGGTGTTCGGCAGCGCGCGTTTTCCGGCACCCGAGCAGGCCCAGCAAGCCCTGAAGCTGGCCCGCGACAGCGGCGATGCGCAGGCCATGGCGCTGGCTGAGCGGCATGTGCGCAACGCGGTGTATTACGACCAGGCACGGCTGTTCAGCCGGCTGGTGGCCGCCCACAGCAAGCAGCACCCGCCGGCCGAGCAGTTGTTCATCTGCACCGGCGGCGGCCCCGGCATCATGGAAGCGGCCAACCGCGGCGCGCACGAGATGGGCGTGCCGACGGTGGGCCTGAACATCGCCCTGCCGCATGAGCAAGGCTCCAACCCTTACGTCACGCCCTCGCTGAGCTTCAAGTTCCACTACTTCGCGCTGCGCAAGATGCATTTCATGATGCGCGCCAAGGCGCTGGTGGCCTTTCCCGGCGGTTTCGGCACGCTGGACGAGCTGTTCGAGGTCATCACCCTGGTGCAGACCCGCAAGGCCAAGCCGGTGCCCATCATCCTGTTCGGCTCCGACTACTGGAAGCGACTGCTCAACTTCGACGTGCTGATCGAGGAAGGCGCGATCTCGCCGGAAGACCTCAAGCTGTTCGAATACGTCGATGATCCCCAGGTGGCCTGGGACGCGATCAAGACCTTCTACCAGCTGTAGAGTTCAGTCCCTGAGCCCCCACGCGGCGCGCGCGCCGGCGCCCACCACCGCGCCGGTGGCCCAGAACACGCCGGCAATGCCGATCACCGCGCCCATGGTGCCGAACAGCATGGGCATCACCACACTGGACGCGTTGATGGCCATCAGGCGCAGGCCCAGCGCCTCGCCGTGCCGCGCCTCCGGCGTGATCTGGTGCAGCATGCTCATGATCATGGGCTGGACCGTGCCCAGCGCAAAACCCAGCAACACCGAACACACCCCCATGCCCAGTGCCGTGCCCATCAGCGGGTAGACAGCAAACAGCACCGCGGTCATCAGCATCGCGCCCACCAGCACGCGCCACTCGCGCAGGTGCGCGGCCAGCAGCGGCATCAGCATGCGGATGGCAGCGGCGGCCACGGCAAAAGCACCCAGAATGGACCCGATGACCGAGGCGCTGATGCCTTTTTCAAAACCGAGCACCGGCACCACAAAAGTGTGCACGTCCCAGCAGGACGACAGAAACCAGTTGACCAGCATGAGCTTGCGAAAGGCCGGGTCACGCAACAGGTCCCAGGCACTGGCCGGGGCGCTGCCTGGCGCCACGATCACCGGCGGCAGCTCCCGGGTAGGCCGCACCAGCAGCCAGCAGGCCAGGGGCAACACCGCCATCAGGAAAAAAGCGGCCCGGTAGCCGGTGGTGCTGTTCGGCGCGGCGCCCGCATGGTCGATCAGCAGCCCGGCGGCGAAAGGGCCGATGAAGTTGGACACCGCCGGGCCTATCGACAGCCAGCTGAACACGCGCCGCAGTTGCAGCGCTCCGGTCGCGGCACGCCCGACATGGCGCTGCAGCGAGATCACCGCCACGCCGGTGGCGCCGCCGGTCATCAGCGCAGCCAGGCACAGCACCGGAAACACCGGGAACGCGACCGCCAAACCGGCGCCCAGCATGGCCGCCACCACGCTGTAGCCGATGGGACGTTTGAGACCATTGCGGTCCGCAAACCGGCCAGCCGGCAGCGCCAGGAAGACCTGGGTCAGCGCAAACAGCGCCAGCAGCACACCGACCGCTGCCGGGCTGTAGCCCTCGCGCAGCGCCAGCAGCGGCGCGGCCATGCGGGTGCCGGCCATGCAGGCGTGCAGGCAGACCTGCGCAAGGATCAGGCGGGCCAGTTCAGGCGTCATGATGTGGCATCAAATCAGGCCTCGGCCCATGGACAACAAGGGCGAGCAGCTATCAATTCAGTAGCATTCCGGCATCGTGGGTTGGCTCATTCGTCCAGCGCATCCGGATCCGCCACCGGCGGCAGCAACACCTGCGACTCGGCGTCCGGCAAGGCCTCGACCTTGCGCAGGGCCAGCCGCATCTGCCGGGCACGGGTGTCGGCCTTGTCCAGCGTGTCCGAGGCCTTGGCCACCTGCTCCTTGATGCGCGCCACCCATTCGCCATAACGCTCGAACTCGGTCTTGACCGCGCCCAGCACCTTCCAGACCTCGGACGCCTGCTGCTCCAGCGCCAGTGTGCGAAAGCCCATGTGCAGGCTGTTGAGCATGGCCAGCAGGGTGGTGGGTCCGGCCAGCGTCACGCGGTGCTGGCGCTGGATCGCGTCCATCAGGCCGGGCCGGCGCAACACCTCGGCATACAGGCTTTCGACCGGCAGGAACAGGATGGCGAAGTCGGTGGTGTGCGGCGCCGCCAGGTAGTTCTCGGCGATCGATTTGGCCTCGCTGCGGATACGCGCCTCCAGCGCCTTGCCGGCCAGCTCCACCGCGGCCGGGTCCACGCGTTCATGCGCATCGAGCAGGCGCTCATAGTCGTCGCGCGGAAACTTGGCATCGATCGGCAGCCACACCGGCGCACCCTCGTCACCGCGGCCGGGGAAACGGATGGCAAAGTCCACGCGCTGGCCGCTGCGCGGTTTGGTCTCGACCTGCTTGGCGTACTGGTCGGTGGTCAGCACCTGCTCGAGCAATGCCTCGAGCTGCACCTCGCCGAACATGCCGCGGGTCTTGACGTTGGTCAGCACACGCTGCAGGCTGCCCACACCGACCGCCAGCGACTGCATCTCGCCCAGGCCCTTGTGCACCTGCTCGAGCCGGTCGGCCACCTGCTTGAAGCTTTCGCCCAGGCGCGTCTCCAGCGTGGTTTGCAGCTTTTCGTCCACTGTCTTGCGCATCTCGTCGAGCTTGGCCGAATTGGTCTGCTGCAACTGCGCGAGCTGCTGTTCCAGCGTCTCGCGCACTTCCACCATGCGCCTGGCATTCGACTCGCTGACCGACTGCAGCTGGGTGCTCAGGGTGTCCGACAGGGTTTTCTGCAGCAGCGTCAGTTGCTGGGCAAAGGCGTCGATCTGCGTGTTCTGGGTCCGCGTGGTTTCTGACGCCTGTTTGACCAGGGTCTCCTGGAAGGTTGCCAGGCTGTGCGTCATCTCCTGGCGCGCGCCGCGCGAGGATTCGCTGATCTCACGCCGCAGTTCGCGCTCCAGCCGCTCGCTGGCAGCCAGCAGTTCGGCGCGGCCGTTATCCGGCACGGCCGGCTTGCGCACCAGCAACACGATGACAGCCACCAGGATGGCCAGGGCCAGGGCAATCAGGAACCACAGTTCGATCAACACAGATCCTCAGGCAGCCAGCACTGCGGGGTTCAGCGGTGTCAGCGGCTTTTTGTCCCTGAAAAAGCCGATCAGGTTGTCTGCCGCCAGATTGGCCATGGCCAGCCGTGTGGGTCCGGTGGAGCTGGCGATGTGCGGCGTCAACACCACATTCGGAACCGTCAGCAGATCCGGATGGACTTTCGGCTCGCCTTCAAACACGTCCAGGCCTGCAGCAGCGATGGTTTTGTCGCGCAGCGCTTTGGCCAGCGCCACGTCGTCCACGATGCCGCCGCGCGCAATGTTCACCAGCGTCGCTGTCGGTTTCATCATGGCCAGTTCCGCCGCACCGATGGTGTGGTGCGAGGCCGGCGAATACGGCAGCACCAGCACCACATGGTCAGCCGTTTTCAGCAGCTCTTCCTTGCTCACGTAACTGGCCCCGCATTCGGCTTCCAGCGCGGCGTCCAGTCGCGAACGGTTGTGGTAAATCACCTTCATGCCGAAGCCGTGCGCGCCGCGCCTGGCAATGCCCTGCCCGATGCGCCCCATGCCCAGCACACCGAGCGTGCTGCCATGAATCTCGGCGCCGGCAAACAGGTCGAAACTCCATCGGCTCCACTGGCCGGCACGCAGGTAATGTTCGCTCTCGGTGATCCGGCGAGCGGTCGCCATCAGCAGCGCAAAGCCGAAGTCGGCGGTGGTTTCGGTCAGCACGTCCGGCGCGTTGGTGGCCAGCACACCGGCCGCGGTCATCGCGTCGATGTCGAAGTTGTTGTAACCCACTGCCATGTTGGCGCAGATCTTCAGGCGCGGGCAGGCAGCCAGCACCTCGCCGTCGATGCGGTCGCCGCCAGTGGTGAAGGCGCCTTCCTTGTCCTTGAGTTTTTCGGTCAGATCGGCCTTGGACCAGACGGCGTCGGACTGGTTGGCCTCGACCTCAAAGTGCTGCTCCAGGCGGCTGATGACTTCGGGAAAAGTCTGCCGGGCAACGAGGATTTTGGGTTTGCTCATGAGTGTCTTTCTTGTTGACAAAAGGGATGACCGGTTATCTGAACCAGATGAAGGTCATCACGACAAACAGCGGGATCAGCACTGCGCCCGACCAGGCCATGTAGCCGAAGAAGCTGGGCATCTTGACACCGCGGTCCTCGGCAATCGCCTTGACCATCAGGTTGGGCGCGTTGCCGATGTAGGTGTTGGCGCCCATGAACACGGCGCCCGCGGAAATCGCCGCCAGGGTCGGCGCCAGCGTTGTCATGAGGACCTGCGGATCGCCGCCGGCGGTGTTGAAAAACACCAGGTAGGTCGGCGCGTTGTCCAGAAAGGAACTCAGGGTGCCGGCAGCCCAGAAATACATCGCCGGGTCGGGCTGCCCATCCGGCCGGGTGACGGCAGACACCACGGCGCCAAACGGCCCGCTGGTGCCGGCCTTGAGCATGGCAATCACCGGGATGATGGTCAGGAAGATGCCCGCAAACAGCTTGGCCACCTCGGCCATCGGCCCCCAGGAAAACTGGTTGTCCTCATGCACCTTGGCGGCGGTGAGCCTGAGTGACAGCACGGTGATGGCAATCAGCCCGGCATCACGCACCAGGCCGGGCAAGCCGACCTCGGTGCCATAAATGTCGAACACCACCGGGGATTTCCAGAAACCGCTGAGCAACACCAGCCCGGCAATACCCGCGAGCAGGCCGAAGTTGAAAGCGCCGTCAAAGCCCAGTCGCTGGGTATCCGGCGTCGGGTCCACCGGCTGCACGCCCTCGTTGCGGTAGTACCAGCTGTCCAGCAGATAAAAGATCACCAGCAGGCTGCCGATCAGGAACAGGGTTTCCGGGAAGATGTGCTTGAGCGTCCAGAAAAAATCAACGCCTTTCAGGAAGCCGAGGAACAGCGGCGGGTCGCCCAGCGGCGTCAGCGAGCCCCCGGCATTGGACACGATGAAGATGAAGAACACCACGATGTGTGCGCTGTGCTTGCGATTGTCATTGGCGCGGATCAGCGGCCGGATCATCAGCATGGAAGCGCCGGTGGTGCCCATGAAACTCGCCAGCACGGCGCCGATCAGCAGCAGGCCGGCGTTCAGCGCGGGACTGCCGTGCAGGTTGCCGCGGATGAAAATGCCGCCGGCCACGGTGAACAGCGCCGTCAGCAGGATGATGAAGGGGATGTACTCCGCCACCAGCGCATGAACCAGGCTGATACCGGCCACCGGAAGCCCGAACATCAGCGCGAAGGGAACAAAAAACGCCAGCGTCCAGGCCGCGGCCACCTTGCCGAAATGGTGGTGCCAGAACGCCGGCATCAGCAGGGGCATCAGCGCGATCGACAGCAGCAGGCCGGCAAACGGCACCCCCCACAGCGGCGACAGCCGGCTGCCGTCAAAGTCGGCCGCCAGGGCCAGCCCCGGCAGAGCCAGCAACAAGGCCGCAGCGACGGCCCAGCGTGATTTTTTCATGGTGTCTCCATTGTCCAAAAGCAGGGCGAAGGCCCGCCCATGATTATCCCGGTGCCGCGATGTCAAACACCTGACGCAGGTAAGCCAGGTATTTTTCGTCGTCACACATGTTTTTCGACGGTGTATCCGACAGCTTGGCCACCGGTTGACCGTTGCAGCGCACCATCTTGATGACAATTTGCAGCGGCTCGTAGCCAAGGTCGTTGGTCAGGTTGGTGCCTATGCCGAAGGCCAGCTGGCAGCGGCCCTTGAACTGCGAATACAGCTCGACGGTGCGCGGAATCGTCAGGCCGTCGCTGAAGATCAGCGTCTTGGTTTTGGGATCGACCCGGTTTTTGGCGTAGTGCGCCAGCATGCGTTCACCCCATTGAAACGGGTCACCGCTGTCATGGCGCGCGCCGTCGAACAGCTTGCAGAAATACATGTCGAAGTCGCGCAGGAAGGCGCTCATGCCGTAAACATCGCTCAGCGCAATGCCGAGGTCGCCGCGGTACTCCTTCGCCCAGGACTCGAAGGCAAACACCTGGCTGTCGCGCAGCCGGGGGCCCAGCGCCTGGCAGGCCTGAAGGTATTCATGCGCCATGGTGCCCAGCGGCGTCAAACCCAGCTTCATCGCAAACAGGACATTGCTGGTGCCGGCGAACTGGCCGTTGGGGCCGGTGCCCAGCCGCGCGCTGAGGGTGCGCAACACCTCCTCGTGCCAGGCCTTGCCAAAGCGGCGACGCGTGCCGTAGTCGGCGATCTTCAGCTCGGCCAGTCCGTTGGCCTTGAGTTGCCCGATCTTGGTGTCCAGGCGCTTGCGCCCTTCCATCACGTCGGCCAGCTTCTGCGTGTTGCGGAAATAGACCTCGTTGATGATGGCCAGCACCGGGATCTCGAACAGGATGGTGTGCAGCCAGGGGCCTTCGATCACCACCTCGATCTCGCCGGACGGCAGCGCGGTGACGCTGACGTATTTTTCGTTCAGGCGGAACAGCCCCAGAAAATCGACAAAATCGCTCTTGATGAAACGCATCGCGCGCAGGTAGGCCAGCTCGGCATCCTGGAACTGCAGGCTGCACAACAGGCGTATTTCTTCACGGATCTCGCGCACGTAAGGCGCCAGGTCCCCGATGCCGGGCGCGCCGGCATTGCGGCACTTGAAGCGGTACTCGACCTGCGCCCCCGGAAACTGGTGCAGCACCACCTGCATCATCGTGAACTTGTAGAGGTCAGTATCAAGCAGGCTGGTAATGATCATCGTTGGGCGTTCCCATAAATCCATTTTTTGGGCGAATTGCGGCGTTGCGCGGTGCTCGGAATCCTCATGCACCCAAGTGCATTCCGGTGTCCTGCGCGCCGCGCGCCTTGCACGTCATCCCAAAAAACTGAATTTCTGGAAATGCCCGGGCCGCGTGCAATCAAAAAAATCAACCCAGGAAATCGACCTCGAACAGCAGCGTGGCATTCGGCGGGATCACGCCGCCGGCGCCGCGCGCACCGTAGCCAAGCTCAGCGGGAATGATCAGCCGGCGTGTCCCACCCACCGACATGCCCTGCACGCCTTCGTCCCAGCCCTTGATGACCTGGCCCGCGCCCAGCGAAAACTGGAACGGGTCGCCACGGTCCTTGCTCGAATCGAACTTGGCGCCCTGGACGCCATCGTTGTAGAGCCAGCCGGTGTAATGCACCCGGACATGCTGGCCCGCCTTGGCAATCGCACCGGTGCCGAGCACGGTGTCTTCATATTGGAGGCCGGAGGGGGTGGTGGTCAGTGCCATGGAATCAACTTTCAGAGTAAATGCGCCGATTGCGCGAACTCCCAACTTTACCCCGAAGCCGCAAGCGGCTTTGGTGATCGGGCGAAACGGCGCGCAGGAGCTGCCCTCCGCTGGTCCCGATACCACCCCCGTCCGGGCGATCAGCCCGGTTGCCGGTTTTTGTCGCCAAATTCGCGCTATCCTTCACTGGTATTTCACCAACATACCAGCGATATGCACAAGAATTTGAATTTCACCAACGAGACCACCCTGGTGGACCGGGCGCGCAGGGAACTAGAAACGCGTTTTGTCACCCTGCTGCTGCCGCCCGGTTCTGTCTGGACCGAGGGGTCGCTCAGCGAGTTGCTCGACATCGGCAGAACGCCGGTTCGCGAGGCCGTCGCCAGCATGGCCATGGACGGCCTGGTGACAGTGATCCGGCGCGCAGGCATCGTCGTGACTGAAATTTCGGTCGAGGACCAGATGGCCGTGCTCGATGCCCGGCGCGTGCTGGAAAAACTGGTGTCGATTCGGGCTTCTGTCCGGTGCACCGACGACGAACGCAAACAACTGCTGGAGATGGCCGACGGCATACAACACGCCGGGGAAACGCAACAGGTCGAGGCCTACCTGCAATTCCATTTCCAGATCAAGCGTTTTGTCGCGCAATGCGCGCGCAACAAGTTCGCAGAACGGGCCCTGCGCCCCTTGCATACCTTGTCACAACGGTTTTATTTTGCCCATCATCGCGCGTTCAACAACCTGCCGGTGGTGGGTCCTGCACATGCGGCCCTGACCCGGGCCATCGTGGCACGCGACGAAGCCCAGGTGGCGCGGCAATGCGACCATGTCAGCGATATCGCCGACCAGTTCACCCGGGATCTGCTGGGTACGCGGGACAGCCTCAAGAGCTAGTGAAAACCCTATGGTTTTTTTTGAGCCCTGTAATATATTACTGATATTGGTTCAAATATACCAATACAGCGTCCCGTTTTTCACGATCAACCCAGGAGACAACAATGAGCACATTTAATCGACGCAAGGTCCTGCAGGCGGTGGCCGCGTCTTCCACTGCGCTGATCGCCGGCATGCCGGCGATCGTGCTCGGCCAGAAAGCGACCAAATGGCGGGTTCAGACCCTCTGGGGCGCTGGTGAAGACACCTTCAAGTACTTCGAGGAATTTGCCGAAAAGGTCAAGGTCAACACCGGCGGCAGGCTGGAGATCCAGACCTTCGCAGCCGGCGCGGTGGTCGGCGCTTTCGAGACCCTGGATGCTGTCAGCCAGAATGTGCTGCAAGGACAATCCACCTATCCCGGCTACTGGGCAGGCAAAGAGCCGGCACTTGCCGTCATTGGCGACTTCGCCTTCGGCTACCGCACGCCCGAACAACAGAACCGCTGGCTGTACGAAAAAGGCGGCATGGACATGCTGCGCAAGGCCTACGCCCGCTTCAATGCGCATACCGTCGGCGCGACCTGGTGGGGCGTGGAATCGCTGACCTCCAAAAAGCCCATCCGTCGCCCTGAGGACTTCAAGGGCATCAAACACCGTGGCGCCCAGGGCATCGCAGCAGAAACCATCGCCAAGATGGGCGCATCCATCGTGGTGTTGCCGGGCGGTGAAGCCTACTCGGCCCTCGAAAAAGGCATCGTGGACAGCGTGGACTGGTCAACGCTGTCGGTCAACGCCAAGGTCGGCTTTTTCGAAGTCGCCAGGTACGCCACTTTCCCGGGCTTTCACTCCATGCCCATCCAGGATTTCACGGTCAACACCAGCGCCTGGAAAGGCCTGCCGGATGACGTCAAGCAGATCCTGGAACGCACCTGGCGCGAATTCTCCACGACGCAGGTCAGCCGCATCGCCGAGAACGACAAACGCGTGGCCGAAGAAGTCAAGAAGAAGGGCGTGGAACTGGTTGCCTGGTCCGACGCCGACCTCACACGTGCGCGCCAGATCGCCCAGGGCGTTGTTGATGAATGGGCCGCCAAGGGAGCGCTCGCCAAGCAGGCCGCAGAGTCCCAGCGCGCCTTCCTGCGCGAACTGAAACTGCTGGCCTGACAAACATGAACCACTATGTCCGTTTTGTGGGGCATGTGAACGAATGGGTGGGCCGGATTGCCGGCCTGCTCATCGTTGCGGTTGTCCTGATCATTCTCAAGGAAGTCATCGGCCGCGGCGTGTTCAACGCCCCGTCGCTGTGGGCGGATGAGTCCATGACCTATCTCGCCGGCATGGCCTACGCGCTGGGCGGCGGCTTCACCCTGCTGCACCGCAAGCATGTGATCGTCGATCTGGTGTACCAGCCTATCGCCGACCGCGGCGGCAATCTCAAAAAGATCGTCGACATCATCGCTTTTTGCCTGTTTTCGATCTATTGCCTCACCTTGATTTATTTCGGCTGGGAGCTTGCCATCGCCTCCATCCGGGAACACGAAGGCAGCGGCACGCTGTGGAACCCTGCCCTTTGGCCCGTGAAACTGGCCATCCCCGTCGCCGGCGCCCTGCTGCTTCTGCAAGGCCTTGCCAATCTGCTGGTCGACCTCGGCCTTGCCCCCAACCCTGCTGCAGAAACCGACCATGGCCGTTGATACCCTGACCCTTCTTCTGTTCCTGGCGCTGGTCTCGGCGCTGGTGGTCGGCGTGCCCATCGCGTTCGCGACCGGTGCCATCGCCGTGGTTTTCGGTGTCTGGCTGTTCGACATCAACACGCTGAACCTGATCGTCAGCCGCGTCTTCACGCTGATGGGCAACCAGATCCTGGTATCGGTGCCGCTCTTCATCCTGATGGCGATGGTGCTGGAAAAAGCAGGCATAGCCGAAGACATCTTCAAGGCCGCCTACGTCTGGTCCGGCCGCATCCGCGGCGGCCTTGCCGTTGCCGTGATCATCTCGTGCGCCCTGATGGCCGCCATGGTCGGTGTGATTGGCGCCGAGATCGTCACCATGGGCGTTGTGGCGCTTCCGGCCATGCTCAAACGCGGCTACGGGAAATCGCTGGCGCTGGGATCGATCTGCGCCGGCGGCGGCCTGGCCACGTTGATACCGCCCAGTGTGGTGCTGATCATGTATGCGCTGACCACCGGCACCTCCATCGGACAGCTCTACATGGCCGGCATTCTGCCGGGCCTCATGCTGGCCGGGTTCTACATCATCTACGTGATCACGATCTCCTACCTGAAGCCTGAAATCGCTCCAGCCGCTCCGCCGGAAGAGATCAACATCCCCTTGATGGAGAAGATCGGCTACCTGAAGAAGCTGATCCTGCCTGGTGCAGTCGCCTTTGGCGTACTCGGCTCCCTGTACATGGGCATCGCCACACCGACCGAGGCTGCCGGCATTGGCGTGGCCGGTGCGGTGCTGGCCGCCGCAGTGAACCGGCGGCTCACCTGGGCTGGCATGTCCAGCGCCGTGGTGGAAACCACCAAGGTCACCTGCATGTTGTACTGGTTGTTCTTCGGCGCCTCCGCACTGATCGGCATCTACACCATCGCCGGCGGCACGCAATACCTCAAGGACCTGATTGCCGGGCTGCCGATTGGCAAATGGGGCATTTTGCTGGTCGTCAACCTGATCTGGATCGTGCTGGGCTGCATCATCGACTGGATCGGCATCCTGCTGCTGACCGCGCCGATCTTCGTGCCCGTGCTGGTGGCCCTCGGGTTCGACCCGATCTGGATCGGCGTGTTGTTCTGCATGAACATGCAGATCTCCTACATCTCGCCGCCTTTCGGGCCGGCAGCGTTCTACCTCAAGGGCGCCGCCCCGCCGGGAATCACGATGGGCGACATTTTCCGCTCGGTCTGGCCTTTCATCGGTATCCAGGTGCTGGCGTTGCTGACACTCGTGGCCTTCCCGGAAATCGCGCTGTGGTTGCCGCGCACCATGCTTAACAACTGAAGGAGTCCTCATGGCGAGTCCATCGCAATTGCTGGACAAACGTCCCGCGGAAACAGTCACGGCCGATGTGCTGGTGGTCGGGGGCGGCGCGGCCGGTCTGGCAGCCGCCTGCACAGCTGCCCGCCAGGGATTGAAGGTCATCCTGCTCGAGCGTTATGGCTTTTGCGGCGGCGCCGCAGTGGCCGGCCTGTCCGGCACGGTCTGCGGGCTGTACCTGGCACGTCCCGGCGCTGCCGGGAAACCTGAAAAAATCGTCTTCGGTTTTGTCGATGAATTCATCGCCGCGATGAATGCGCGCAGCGGCCTGACCGGACCTGTGCGTTACGGCGATACCTGGACGCTGGTGCACGAGCCCCTGGCGTGGCGCGAAACCGGCGATGAACTGGTGCAGCGCCATGGCGTGCAGGTGATCTACCACGCCACCGTGATCGGCGTGTTCATGGACGGCGGCGAGCGCATCGAGGGTGTGCGTGCCTATACCAAGCAGGGCGTGATCGACATCCGGGCGCGGATCACCGTCGACGCCAGCGGCGACGCCGACCTGTTTGCGATGGCCGACCTGCCCACCCATGTTGGACAGGATGGCAAGGTGCAAAACCCCACCATGATTTTCCGCATGGGTAATGTGGATGTGCAGCGTTTTCTGGGCACCTACGGCGCTGATTCCATCATGCCCGATGCCGTGGCCAGCGCGATCATCGCCGCCAATGAAGCCGGCCACTACAAACTGCCGCGGGCCAAGGCCTTCCTGTTTCAGACGCCGCGCGAGAACGAACTGCTCTGCAATTGCACGCGCATCCTCGGACGCGACGGGCGCGAGCTGCATCCCCTGGTTGCCGCCGACCTGACGGAGGCAGAAATCGAAGGCCGCCGCCAGGTACGCCAGTACTGGGAATTTTTCCGCGCCAGCCTTGCAGGCTGCGAAAACGCCACGCTCAACGACACCGGCGTACAGGTCGGTGTGCGCCAGACGCGCCAGATCGCCGGCATGGACACTCTGCAGAACCAGGATGTGGAAAGCGGCCGCAAGCGCACCGACGCGATTGCACGTTCGGCCTGGCCGATTGAGCTGCACAGCGGTGTCAAGCCGCGCCTGTCGTGGTTGTACGAGGACTATTACGACATCCCGCTGGGCTGCTTTGTGCCGCTTCAGGGCGAATCCCTGCTGGCAAGCGGGCGCTGCCTCAGTGCACAACATGAAGCCATGGCGTCGGCACGCGTGACGGCGCAGTGCTTCAGCTACGGACACGCCATCGGCCATGCCGCCGCCCTCAGCGTAAAAGACAACATCGCCGTGCGCAAGCTGAATGCCTCCGACGTGCGAACCCTGTTGAACAAAGATGGAGCCCGCCTTGACGCATGAAGAACTGAAGCTTGACAGGCACGGCCGGGTGGCCGTGCTCAGCATCAACCGGCCCACACGGCGCAATGCGCTGGGCGACGACCTGGTCGCGCAGCTGCGGCGGATGTTCCATGACCTCGATGCCGACGACAGCACCGGCGCCGTGGTGCTCACCGGCCAGGCGCCGGGCTTCTGCGCGGGCAGCGATCTCAAGGAACTTGGTGCCATGTCCCTGGACGAGATGTGTGCGCATGAAGCGCGCACCGCATCCTTTTGCCGGGAACTGGGCATGCTGCGCAAACCGGTGGTTGCTGCGGTCGAGGGATTTGCGCTGGGTGGAGGCTTTGTGCTGGCGGCCAGCTGCGATGTGGTGGTGACGGCCCGCTCCACGCGCTGGAACCTCCCGGAGGTGGAAATCGGCTGGATTCCCCCGTGGGGCATCGAGGCCCTGGTCAGCCGCGTCGGGCGCTCGCGAGCCCGGCAACTGGTCTGGGGCGGCACGCCTTTTCAGGGCGAAGACGCGCTGCGGCTCGGGCTGGCGGATCACCTTGCTGACGACGGCGCGGCGCTGGAACGCGCCATCGAAGTGGCGGCATCTTATGCCCGCCTGCCCCAGGAGGCGGTTGCCGCGACCAAACTGTATTTCGCGTCCCACGGCGCGCCCAACGGCGAAAGCGGCGATGTGCTCGCTTCGCATTTTTTCAAAGACAACTGTCGCCATGCCACCGCGCAGGCGACCCTCAGGAAATTTGGAGTGAAAGTATGAGCAAGATATGCTCGGTTGAAGAAGCGGTTTCGGTGGTCAAGAGCGGCGATGCCGTGGCCAGTGTCGGTGTCATCGGATGGATCACACCGGACGCGCTGCTCAAGGGACTGGCAGACCGGTTCCAGGCCTCGGCCGAACCCCGCGATCTGACCTTCTATTTCCCCTGCGGCACCGGCGATGCGATGGGCATCCGGGGGATGGACCATGTGGCCGTCGAAGGCCTGATGAAACGCATCGTCTCCGGCTCCTACGTGAACCCGACCGACCCGGTCACCGGCAAGCGCCCGGAACTGATGCGCCTGATCCGCGAGAACCGCATCGAAGCCTACAGCTGGCCCATAGGCGCCAGCATGCACTGGTTGCGTGAAGTGGCCCGCCGTAGCCCGGGTTACCTGACCAGGATCGGCCTGGACACCTACGCCGATCCGCGGCAGACCGGTGGCAAATTCACGACGCTGGCCAAGGATGACCTGATCAAACGTGTCGAGTTCGAAGGCCAGGACTATCTGTTCTACCCGAGCTGGCCCCTCAACGTGGGCTTCATCCGGGCCTCCACGGCCGACGAATTCGGCAACCTGTCGTTCGAGGATGAACCGATTCATTCGTCGTCGCTGCAGATCGCACTGGCCGTCAAGGCCTGCGGTGGCACGGTGATCGCGCAGGTACGCCGCATTGTCGAGCGGGGCAGCCGCCCCGCAACCATGGTCAAGGTTCCCGGCGTGCTGGTGGACAAGGTCGTGGTGGACGATCAGCAGATGATGACCACACAGGTCGCTTATGACGAAAGTTATCTCGGCGGGGTCGCCTGGGACGGCCAGACCAGCGACCGGCTGCCGTTCGGCACCGACAAGATCATTGCGCGCCGCGCCGCACTGGAAGTGCGCCCGGGTGTCACCTCCATCTTTGGTTTTGGCGCCTCTTCAGACGTTCCAACGGTGCTGCTGGAAGATGGCCATTTCAGGAACGGCGGTTACCGTGACTACCAGTTCACGACCGAGCACGGCCCGTTCGGCGGACTGGTGATGAGCGGCTGGCAGTTTTCTGCCAACAAGTACCCTGAGGCCCTGCTGGACGGCGTGACCCAGTTCGACTTCATCGACGGTGGGGGCTGCCCTTTTGCCGCGCTGGCGTTCGCGCAATTCGACAACGCTGGCAACGTGAATGTGTCGCGATTCGGCGTCGCCAACCCGGGGGCCGGCGGCTTCATCGACATTGCCTACAACGCGACGGAGTTGCTGTTCACCGGCACGTTCACCACGGGTGGACTGGAAGTCGAGTTCCGCGATGGCAAGCTGGTCATCGTCAAGGAAGGCAAGGTGAAGAAGTTTGTGCAGGCCGCCGACCACATCACCTATCCGGTGCGGCGCAACGTGACCGAGCGCGGGCAGCAGGCGAAGATCATCACCGAGCGCGCGGTATTTGAAGTCTGCGCCGACGGGCTGGTGCTGACCGAACTCGCGCCTGGTATCGACCTGCAGACACAGGTGCTGGACCTGATGAACGGGCTGGCCGTGCGCGTCGCGACCGACCTGCGAGAGATGGACGCGGCCTTGTTTCGCTGAGCCGGCCGACGCGCCTAGTCGAGCCAGGTCGTGATGCCCTGCACCGCCTCCCGGGGCGTATGCAGGGTGTTCACCACCGCGTGTGGATCCTGGCGACCCAGTGCCATGCCGCAAACAATCATTTCGTTCGGCCCGGCGCCGATGTGCGGCAGGATGATGCTGGCGAAACCGTTCCACGCCGCTTGCGGACAGGTGTCCAGGCCGCGCGCCCTGGCCGCCACCATGATGTTCTGCAGAAACATGCCGTAGTCCAGCAGGCTGCCCTGCCCCATGATGCGGTCCACCGTGAACATCAGCCCCACAGGCGCATCGAAAAACCGGAAGTTCCGGTTGTGCTGCGCGTGCATCTTGTCCTTGTCATTTTTGGTGATGCCCAGCAAGCCATACAGGCTCCAGCCGTTTTCGCGCCGGCGTTCGATGTAGGGGCTGATCCACTGGCGGGGGTAATAGTCGTACTCTTCCCGGTACTCTGCCGCCAGTGCCGGGTTGGCATACACCGCATCGTGTGCGCTGCACACCTTGTCCACGAGGCCCGCAAGGCTCTGCCCCTGAAGGACATACACCTTCCAGGGTTGGGCGTTATTGCCCGACGGGGCGCGACTCGCCACACGAAGAATGTCTTCAACAAGCTCGCGCGGCACCGGCTCTGGCAGAAAAGCCCGTGCGGAAAAGCGGCCTTCGATGGCTGCGTCCACACTGGCCGCGTCTTTCACGGCCGGACGGTCGGATGGGTGGGTCATTTCAGTTGTTCCAGAACAGACAGGAGTTGGGGAGGCAAGGCGGCCGGCCGGCGCGACTGTTTGTCCACATAAACATGAACAAAATGACCCTTGGCGGCCGTGAGTTCGCCGGACGGGTCACCCGGCTTGCCCGAGAAAAGGCCGACCTCGTAGCGCACGCTGGACGAGCCCACGTGCGCCACGCGAATGCCGGCAAGCACCGGATCGGGAAAGGCCAGCGGCGCGAAGTAGTTGCACTGGGTCTCGACCACCAGGCCGATCACCGCGCCCTCGTGGATGTCGATCGCGCCGGATTCGATCAGGTGGCCGTTCACAGCGGTATCGAACCAGCTGTAGTAAACGACGTTGTTGACATGGCCGTACACATCGTTGTCCATCCAGCGGGTGCTGATGGCGCGAAATACGCGATAGGCGCTGCGTGTTTCGGGCCGGGGCTTTTCAACGGAGGGCTGCTTGTCTGGCATGCCCCCGATTCTGCCAGTACTCAGCAGCGGGCTATCACCGCCACGGGTCCCCCGCCGGCAGGCCCCTGGTGTTCGGCGCCGCCCGACACATACACCATGCCATGGCCGACCACCGACGCAATCACGGCGCCAACGGCGGCACGGGCATGGCGGGTGGGGTTGATGTCCGAGTCACCCAGCATGGTATGCCGCATGCCGCGCACCGTGCCGCCAGGGCTGGCTTCGGCCTTGGCAAACACGTTGACGATCCTGCGCTCCACATCCCCGTCCGCGATGTCCAGTGCCGCCATCGCACGCCGCAGCGCAGCAGCGTCGATGGCATCACTCATGACCTCATGCGCGATGACCAGATCACTGCAAGCCTGCTCGCTCATGCCCATCACGATGACCACGTTGTGCTCGATCTCGATACCGGCCGAGGTCGATGCCACCGACGAGCACAGCGTCCAGTCATGCAGCACGGCGGCGTCGCCGGGCGCCTGCGCACCCGCCTCGCCCGTGGCCAGCGCCACGCCCAAGGCTGACGCTCCGCGGGAATATCCCATGGACTCGTAGGTGTCGGCCGTGACCGGCTCGTGGCCGCGCAGCCGGGCATCCGCGATCTTGGCGGCCGTCAGCAGCGGGCATTTGACCTGGACGAAGTGCACATCGTCCGCGGACGGGATGCCGCCGTCCTCCATGGCACGCCGGACGGCGGCAGCGGTTTCGTCAATCTGCGCGCGACGACCCATCTCCTCGGGCAGGAAATCGCGTGTGAACGCAATGCCGATCGACAGGCGCTTCTGCCCGGCCGGCGCGCCCTGCTCCGCAACTTGGCGCGTAAAAACGCTCAGGTGCGGCGACAACACACCTTCGGTCCCCCCCGACATCACAAATGCCACGCGCCGCCCGACGGCCTCCGGCGCCAGTCCCAGGTGGCGGCCCAGCAAGGCCTGCAACATGGCGGTGGCGTATTCGCGGGTGTAATCGTTGACACAGCCGTTGCCTTCGGTTTTACCCATGACGGCGACGATGTGCGCCGGATCGACCTGGCCAGAGCTGATCAGCTGATCGAGCCCGGCGGTGTCACCCGGTCCTGCGCACGGAATTCGGAAAACGTCAATTTTGTACATCGGTCAGCTGGCCTTTTGCGGTGTGAAATGGCGGTTGATCTTCAGGCGCAGGTGCTCGCCGGAGGTGATCGGTGAATAAAGCGGTGCCTGCCCGGCCACCCGGCAGGTCGGAATGCATTCGATGCGCGCATCGTCGTTGGGCTGGTGGAAAAACACCAGGGACACACGGCGGCTCTGAGCGCCCACGCTTTCGGGCGGGTTGCCCACGCGGTGCAGGGTGGAGACCCAGCGGTCGTTGGTCCACTGGGCCATCAGGTCACCGATGTTGACGACAAACTGCCCTTCGGCCGGTGCCACCTCGATCCACTCACCGCCCTGGGCGCGCACCTGCAGCCGTCCCGGTGCCGCGCTGGGCGCAACAATCGTCAGGGAGCCATAGTCGGTGTGTTCACCGGCGCGCAATTGCCCCGGCTCCGGTGGCGACTGCAGCGCCGGGTAGTGGTTCAGGCACAGCGACGAGATATGCCGGTCGATGTGGCTGTCGAAATACGCGGGCGGCAGATCCAGGGCCAGCGCGAACAGGCGCATCAGATCGTGGGCCAGGCCCTCCATGGCCCGGTAGTAGGCCTGCAGCGCCTCACGGAATCCCGGCATGGCCTGCGGCCACACATTGGGCGCAAACCAGCCGCCGGCGCGTGACCGGTGGTAATCATCGGCGGGCAGGTCGAAGGGTCCCATGCGGAATCGCTCAAACAGATCCGGCGGGGTTTCGTTCTGCAGGCTGCGCGCCAGTTGCTGGTGCCGCATCGGCGTGTAGCCGCGCACCCGACCATCCCCCGGCATGGCGCTGCGCCTGACGGACTCGGGGGCGTCGAAAAAACGAAAGGCCGCAGCAAACGCGTCCTGCAGGATGGCCGGCGGCACGCGGTGGCCCCTGACCACAATAAAGCCGATCTCGCGGCAGGACTGGTCCAGCAGCCGGGCCAGTTGGGCGCGGCGTGCGGCACCGCCGCCGCCCTCCCCATAAAAGTCGCTGAGGTCGATGTCCGGAAGACGCGTGATCGGCAAAGGCATGTCCAGCCACACGCAAAGCCTGTGCCATCAGGCGCTTGCGTCCGCACCTCATTCAGTCACGCTGCGTTGCCGTTTCGGCATCACTCTTGCTTTTACCCGCCGCATGCAACACCTGAAATTTCTCGACTACGTCGACGCCGTTTCCCGCTGCGGTTCCATACGCGCGGCCGCAGAACAACTGCACGTCGCGGCATCCGCCGTCAACCGCCGCATCCAGGACCTGGAGCGTGAGCTCGGCACCCCCATCTTCGAGCGCCGACCCCGCGGCGTGCGGCTGACGGCCGCCGGTGAACTCTTCGTCAGTTATGCGCGGCGGCGAGCGGCCGACCTGGCCCATGTGCGCTCCGAGATCGAGGCCTTGCGCGGCCTGCGCCGGGGTCATGTGGCCATGGCCGGCAGTCAGGCGCTGGCTTCGGCTTTTCTTCCGCAGGCGATCGTGGATTTCCAGAAGCCGCACCCCGGCGTGAGCTTTGACATCAAGATACTCGACCGGGAAAAGGCCGTGCAGTCGGTGCTCGACTTCGAGGTGGACCTGGCGCTGGTCTTCAATCCACCGGCCACCAGCGGTCTGCGCGTGCTGGCCCAGGTGCAGCAGCCCACCTGCGCCATCATGGCGCCTGATCATCCGCTGGCGGGCCGGGCCAGCGTGCGTCTGAAAGACTGCCTGAAATACCCCCATGCCTTGCCCGACCGCAGCCTGTCAGGGCGCAGTGTGCTCGATGACATGCTGGACAAGTCGTCGGTCAAACCCGATGCCATGGTGGTGTCCAACTCCTTCGAGCTGATGCGCGGCTTCGCGCGCGAGTCCGGCGGCATCAGCTTCCAGATCGGCTTGGGTGTTGATGCCGGCACGGTGGCGGTGCCGATCAACGAACGCAACCTGCCCACCGGTCGCCTGGTGCTGATGGCCTTGCGCGGCCGGGTGTTGCCGGTCGCATCGGCCCTGTTCTCGGAATACGTCGCGGAACGCCTGCTTGCGCTGAACCAAAACAGGGAATGACACCGCCATTTCAGTGCGTACGCCAACGCCGGCGCACGTTTTTGGAGTGATGCCAAAACGGCATCGCTGTGCAGCATAAAAGAGCGCAAACGGCTGCATGGCCGCGCCCCGGGCCGGATCGGATGGCATGGGGTGGCGAGCGGCCGCGCCAGTGGCCGTCATGGCCTGCTTCTTGCGAAAACACAGGCATCTTCACAAGGAGTCTTCCATGCCTACCCTCCACCGCCCTTTCGCCTTCCCCCGCCTGGCCGCCGCACTGCTGCTGGCCAGCGCCAGCCTGGTGGCTGCCCCCACGGTACTGGCCCAGGGCAAGGTCGCCATGCTGCTGCCCGGCTCCATCAACGACCAGAGCTGGAACGCCAACGGCTTCGGCGCCATCACCAAACTCAAGAGCAACGGTGCGGAAACCGCCTACTCCGAAAACGTCGCGCCATCCGACCACATCGAAACCATGAAGGACTATGCGCGCCGCGGCTTCAACCCGGTGATCGGCCACTCGGGACGCTTCCTGTCAGCGGCCCAGCGCGTCGGTCCGGAATTCGAGAAAACCAGTTTCATCGTCGGCTCCGGCGCCAGCGGCATGGGCAAAAACGTGACCTCGGTGGACTATGACAACGCCCAGGTCGGCTACATCATGGGGGTGCTGGCGGCCCGCATGTCCAAAACCGGCAAGATCGGTTCGGTCAATGGCCTGGAGGGATTGCCCAACGTGGTCCAGCAGGTCGGCGGTTTCCGCCAGGGCGTCAAGAGCGTCAAACCCAACGCCGAAGTGCGGGTGATCTACATCAAGGACATGGAAGACGCGGCGATGGCCAAGGAAGCGGCGCTGGCGCTGATCGCCGGTGGCGCCGACTTTGTTTTCGGCAAGCTCAACGCCGGCCAGAACGGCATCGTGCAGGCGGCCAAGGAGAAAAACGTCTACACCAGCGGCCGCTCGTTTGGCCACGTGGAGGCCGCCCCGCAGCAGGTGCTGGCTGCCATCATCGAAAAATGGGACGACATGTATGTCGCCGCTGCCGCGGAAGCGCGCGCCGGCACCCTGAAGCCGGCCCTGCTGACCTATGGTTATGAAGCCAAGGCCGGCCCTGGCGCCGACCTGATGTATGCGCCCGGCAAGGCCTACGGTCCCGCCGTCCCGAAGGACGTGGTGGCAGAGATCGAGGCAATCAAGAAAAAATTCGCCAGCGGCCAGCTGACCCTCACCGTTGCCAAGGATGACGCCCGCGGGGGTCTCTGAGATGCAGGCTTTGCTCGAGATGCGGGGCATCTCGAAGTCCTACGGCAGTGTGCGGGCCAACCGCGGCATCAACTTCACGGTTCAACCCGGGCAGATCGTTGGCCTGCTCGGCGAGAACGGTTCGGGCAAGAGCACGCTGATGAAGGTGCTGTTCGGCATGGTGCGGGCTGACGAGGGCGCGATTGTTTACCGCGGCCGCGAGCTTGATGCGGGCAGCCCGAAGGCGGCGCTGCAGGCCGGCATCGCCATGATCCACCAGCATTTCACGCTGGTGGAAGCTATGACGGTGAGCGAGAACCTGATGCTGGGCTGGAGCGCGCAGGGCGGGCCGTGGCTGGACCATGCGGCGATGGCCAGCAAGGTGCGCGACGCGGCGCAGCGTTACGGCCTGGACATCGACCCCTCGGCCCGTGTCGAGCGGCTGGCGCTCGGCGAAAAGCAGCGCATTGAAATCCTCAAGGCCATCCTGCGCGGGGCCGACCTGCTGATTCTCGATGAGCCCACCTCCATCCTGTCGCCGCCCGAAATCGCCCGCCTGCTGGAGTTCCTCCGGCGTTTCCGCGCCGAGGGCCACTCGGTGGTGTTCATCACCCACAAGCTGGGCGAGGTGCTGGCGGTGGCTGACGAGATCGTGGTGCTGCGTGATGGCGAGGTGGTGGGCACAACGCCAGCCGCTGGCGCCACGCGCGAGTCACTGGCACGCATGATGGTCGGGCGCGAGCTGGCCGCGCCGGCCGAGCGCCGCGGCGCCACCCCGGGAGAGGTGCGCCTGAAGGTCGAGGCTCTTGCAGCCCGGGACAACAATGGCGCCGAGCGCCTGAAAGACGCCAGTTTTGAATTGCGCGCCGGCGAGGTGCTGGCGCTGGCCGGCATCGACGGCAACGGCCAGGGCGAACTGGCCAACACCCTGGCAGGGCTGGCTGCGCCGCTGCGCGGCCGCATCCTGCTGGACGGTGTGGACATCACCGCCGGGGGCGCTGCTGCCCGGCTCGAAGCCGGCATCGCCTACATCCCGGCCGACCGCTCCGGCACCAGCCTGGTCCAGGGCATGTCCATCGAGGACAACCTGATGCTGCGCGACATCAGCCGCCGGCCCTTTTCAGTCGCCGGACGCATCGACCGCCAGGCCACCGGCCGGGCCGCGCGCGAACGCATGCGCGACTTCGACGTGCGCGCCGCATCACCCGCCGCCGCGGCCCGCACGCTGTCCGGCGGCAACCAGCAGAAGGTGGCGCTGGCGCGCGAGCTGAGCCGCCAGCCGCAGGTCGTCATCGCCTTCCAGCCGACCTGGGGTCTGGACCCGGGGGCCACACGCTTTGTGATGGAAAGCCTGCTGAAACTGCGCGACCAGGGCGCGGCCGTGCTGTATATCTCGTCGGAACTTGAGGAAGTTCTGGCGGTGGGCGACCGCATGGGGGTGTTGTCCGACGGCCGCATCGTGCTGATGGTGGACCGCGGCGAAGCCGACATTGAACGTATCGGGCTGGCCATGGCCGGCGCCTTCCAGGAAGCCGCATGACAACCACAACCCAGACTCTGCCTGCCCTCAACCTGGCTTCGCGTTTGTTGAACGCGGCCCATCGTTCCGGCCCCTTGTGGCGGGCCGCTGCTTCGATCGGCATGGCCTTTCTGATCACCGCGATGCTGATCCTGATTGCCGGCAAGAATCCGCTGGTCGCCTATTACCACCTGGTCATGGGCGCGGTCGGTTCCTGGGACCGGGTGGTGGTCGGCCTGAACCGGACCACCCCCTACCTGCTGTGCGCCGTAGGCATTGCGCTGTGTTTTCGCGGCAAGGTGCTCAACATCGGCGCCGAAGGCCAGCTCGCCATCGGCGGCGCGGCGGCCTCGGCAGTCGCTCTTTTTGCCGGCGGCTGGCCAGCCTGGGCGCTGTTGCCGCTGGCGCTGGCCGCTGGCGCCGCCGGCGGCGCAGCCTGGGCCGGCGTCGCCGCTTCGATCCGGGTGTTTCGCGGCGTGCACGAAGTGCTGGTGACGCTGTTGCTGAACTTTGTCGCGTTGCTGCTGGTGGCCGAACTGCTGCACGGACGCATGGGCGAGGAAGGCGCGGGTTTCCCGCAATCGCCGCTGTTCGAGTCGGCGGCCTGGCTGCCCAAGCTGGTGCCCGGCACCGACCTGCACATCGGCATCGTGTTTGCGGTGCTGGCCACGCTGGGCGCCAACTTTGTACTCTGGCGCACCACCCTGGGCTTTCGCTGGCGCGTGGTCGGCGCCAGTGCATCGGCGGCGCGTTATGCGGGCATGTCGCCGGGCCGCGCGATCTTCGGCCTGATGTGTTCGGCCGGCGCGCTGGCCGGCCTGGCGGGCGCCATCGAATGCCTGGGCATCCATTACCGCCTGATCGAGGGCTTCTCGGCCGGCTTCGGCTTCAATGCCGTCGCGATTGCCCTGATGGGTGCGCTCAATCCCCTGTATGTGCTGCCGTCCGCGCTGTTTTTCGGCTTCCTCGAAACCGGCGCGCTGGCGATGCAGCGCCAGGTCGGTGTGCCCTCTTCGCTGGTGCTGGTGATCCAGGGGCTGACGATGATTTTTGTGTTGTGCGCGATGGGCCGCTCCGGCGGCGACAAGGTGTAAGTCATGGACATGGCCCTGCTCGTTGATTTCCTGGCCGCGAGCCTGCGCATTGCGACGCCGCTGCTGCTCGCTGCGCTCGGCGGCATCCTGAGCGAACGCAGCGGCACGGTGGCCGTCGGCCTGGAAGGGCAGATGCTGACCGGCGCCTTCTTCGGCGTCATCGCCACCCACCTGGCCGCCAACGCCGGGATCGGCCTGGCCGCCAGCGCTTTCGGGGGCATGCTGCTGGCACTGGTGGTGGGCATTGCCACCGTGCGCTACAACACCGAACACATGGTGACCGGCCTGGCTTCGAACATCCTGGCGCTGGGCCTCACGAGTTTCCTGCTGCGCGCCGCAGCGTCGGGCGGCGGCGCACCGGTGATCCGCGTGCCCCTGCTGGAAACCTGGCCGGTGCCGGGGCTGTCGGCCCTGCCGGTGGTCGGCCCGCTGTTGTTCCAGCAGCCGCCGCTGACCTACCTGGCCTTTCTGCTGGTGCTGCCGGTCGCCGTGTTCCTGTTTCGCAGCCGGGCCGGGCTGACCCTGCGTGCGGTCGGAGAAAACCCGCTGGCCGCCTTTGCCGCGGGTGCCAACCCGGCGCGTGTGCGGATTGCCGCCATCGTCGCGGGCGGCGCGCTGGCCGGGCTGGCCGGCGCGGTGCTGTCGCTGCAGCAGGTGGGCACCTTCACCGACGGCATGACCGGCGGCCGTGGTTACCTGGTGCTGGCCGCCATCATTGTGGGCCGCTGGATGCCGCTGGGCAGCCTGCTGGCCTGCCTGCTGTTCGGCGCTGCCGAAGCCCTGTCGCTGCGGGCCCAGGCCTTCAGCCTGCCGGTCTCGTCCTATGTGATCCAGATGACACCCTATCTCGCCGCCCTGCTGGTGCTGGCCGGCCTGGGGCGCGGCGCCCGCATGCCGGCCGCGCTGGGTCAGCCGATCCGCTAGCGGGGCGCCCAGGGCCGGGCCAGGGCCTGGTACCGGCGCCAGTAGTCCAGCGCTGCCCGGAAGGTGTTGACCTGCACCTGCACCGTGTCCTCGATGTTCACGCCATAACCGCCGGCCATGGTCAACGCCAGCGGGATGCGCCGCTGGAAGGCCCAGTCGAAGACGCGCCGGTCGCGCGCTTCCAGCCCGTCCCAGCTCAGCTTCAGACGGCCGAGACGATCGCCTTCGTGCGGATCCGCGCCCGCGAGGTAAATCACCAGGCCCGGTGAAAAACGCCGGTCCAGCTCGTCCAGCGCGAGCTCCAGCGCCTGCAGGTAAGCGTCGTCGCGGCAGCCGTCGGGCAGTTCCACGTCCAGGTCGCTGGCCTCCTTGCGGAAGGGAAAGTTCTTCTGGCCGTGCAGGGACAGCGTGAACACCGTGGGGTCGCGGCTGAAAATGCTGGCCGTGCCGTTGCCCTGGTGCACGTCCAGATCGATGATGGCGACCTGAAGCGGCAAGCGCCGGTCGCCGGGCTGCCACCGCCGGGCATGTTCGGCCTGCATCAGCCGCGCCGCAATCGCGGCGTCGTTGAACACACAAAAGCCGCTGCCTTTCGCCGCAGAGGCATGGTGGGTGCCGCCCGCCATGTTGGCGGCCATCCCCTCGGCCGGCTGGCCACCCAGGCCCAGGGCCACGCGCGCAGCGGCGACCGTGGCGCCGGCCGAGCGGCGCGAGCGCTCCACCATGGCCGCACTCCAGGGAAAGCCGATCTCGCGCATCGCCGCAGCGCCCAGGCTGCCGTCGACCACCGCCTGGATATAGGCCGGATCGTGGGCCAGCGCCAGTTCGCCATCGCTGACCGGCAGGGCCACCCCCGGCCGCAGCTGCGGCAACTCGAGCGCCACCCGGTCGCGCAGGCGCGCGTACTTGCCCATGGGGAAACGGTGGCCGGCCGGCAGGGGCAGGACGAAGTGATCGGCGTAAAAGGCTTGCACGATGCTTAAAAAGAAAGCGCAAAAAAGTAGCGGAATGCCAAGGGTAACTCCTAAGTCAAAGGGGTTCACTCGCCCTTTAATTAGTTATACAAAGTAACTACAATTTCGTCACCAATAGTTACATATGAGCCCTGTTGCGGTGCAATTTGCGGAGACTTCCGCTACAGGCACAGGCCAGGTGGGAGTCGGGAGCTCTCACAAAACCTGAAGCAAAAGCTCATGTTTACAAGGAAACAAACATGCTTCGTTCGATACTTTTGGCATTGACGATGGTTTCAGGCGCCCATGCGCTGGCCAGCGACAAGGGTGTGACCCCCACCGAAATCCGGCTCGGCGCCTCCGCCGTGCTGAGCGGTCCGCTGGGCGCCCAGACCCGGGACTACGGCGTCGGTTCCCACCTGTACTTCGATGCCGTCAACGCCGAGGGTGGCGTGCACGGCCGCAAGATCAGCTACACCACGCTGGACGACGGCTTCGACGTCAAGCGTGCGGTGGACAACACCCGCAAGCTGATCGAGGAGGAGTCGGTGTTCATGATTTTCCACAGCACCGGCACGGCCCAGACCGGCGCCATCCTGCCCCTGCTGGCCGAAAGCCGGACGATCGCCTTCGGCCCGGTCACCGGCGCGTCGGCCTTCCGCGAGAAGGTCAACCCCTACCTGTTTCATGTGCGCGCCAGCTACGCCAATGAAGCGCGGCGCATCCTGTCCCAGCTCAAGCAAACCGGCATCTCGCGCATCGCCGTGTTCTACCAGGACGACGGCCTGGGCAAAACGCTGCAGGCCGAACTGCGCCTGGCCGCCAGCGCGGAACAGATCACCCTGGTGGCCGAAATCAAGGGAGATCCCGCCAAACCCGACTTCAAGGCCGCCGCTGAGGCGACGGTGAAAGCCCAGCCCCAGGCCGTCATCGTGGCCACCGCAGGCGCCACCTTCACCAATTACATCAAGGCGGTCCAGCAAACCGGCGCCAAGCCCGGCTTCTACGGCTTTTCCGTGGCCAGCCTGGACGTCATCAACCGCGAACTCAAGGAGCAGGCGCGCGGCATCATCCTGACGCAGATCATGCCGTCCCTGCGCAACACCACCATCCCGGTGGTGGCGGAGTACCTCAAGCTGCTGCGCGAGAAATCGCCGGGAGCCCCTCCGTCGGCGTCGCAATTCGAAGGTTTTGTCCATGCCAAACTGCTGGTGGAAGGCCTGCGCCGCGCCGGCCGCCCCCTCAGCACCGAGTCCTTCATCAAGGCCATGGAAAACGCCGGGGAAATCAGTTTTGGCCGCTTTGTGGCCAAGTATTCGCCCCAGTCCCACAACGGCTCGTCCTACGTCGAGATGGCCATCGTCGACAACGAAGGCCAGCTGCGCTACTGAGCGCCAGACCGCCCCCACACAACGCCTCCGGCGCAGCCCGGCCCGCGGGCTGCCAGAGGCAAACTAGGGCTTCAGCCCTAAAATGCTGCACTGCAGCAAAAAACGCTTGCAATCGTCCGGGCAGTGCCTATACTTGAGTTATGTTGCAGTGCAGCAATCGACAGACAACAAGCCAGCAGATTGTCCAGCAGCGCAACTACTTGAAATCATTAACCACCTATATCGGAGATTTGAATATGTTGACCGCTGAACAACTCATGGCTTCCCACAAAGCAAACATCGAAACCCTGTTTGGTCTGACCAGCAAGGCGTTTGAAGGCGTTGAGAAACTGGTTGAACTCAATGTCCAGGCCTCCAAGGCCGCCCTGGCTGAAACCGCCAACCACACCCAGTCGCTGATGGGCGTCAAGGACGCACAGGAACTGCTGGCCCTGCAAGCCGGCCTGTTCCAGCCCCTGGCTGAAAAAACCGCCGCCTACAGCCGCCACCTGTACGACATCGCGACCGCCACCGGCGCCGAAGTCGGCAAGTCCTTCGAAGGCCAGGCCGCCGAAGCCCAGGCCAAATTCATGGGCCTGGTCGACAGCGCCGCCAAAAACGCACCGGCCGGTTCCGAAACCGCGGTTGCCGTGATGAAAAGCGCCGTGGCTGCTGCCAACAACGCTGTCGAATCGATGCAAAAAGCCGTCAAGCAAGCCACGGACATGGCCGAAGCCAACTTCACCGCTGTGACCAACACTGCCGTGAACGCTTCCAAGACCGCTTCGAAAAAGCGCTGATTTTTACGGGGCTTGAATTCGCCGGCGGCAACGCCAGCTGATTCCCGTTGAGGGCAAGCCCCTGCCGGTTGTCTCCTCGGGTCCTTCCAGAAATCAGTTCACGGACCCCTTCAAAGCCTGATTGCAAAATCAGGCTTTTTTTTGGCTTTTTTGGACTCCAGCCCATGTCGGACATGGGCCGACAGCTATCAAAAACGGAGCATCAACGGGCCTGCAACGCGGCCAGCCGGGCGCGCAGGGCCGGCAGCGCGGCCTGCATGGCGGCACGCCCCGCGTCCATGGCGCGCTGGCGCGCCGAGAAGTCCGCGCTTTTGAGGCCGGCCTGCGAGGGCTGCACCAGCACATCGGCATCCTTGAGCTCGTACTGGTTGATGCTTTTGCCCATGATGGCAAAGGTCTGCAGCAGGATCTGCAGCGTGCCGTCGGCCGGATTGGCCTCGGGCGGCGCCGAGATGTCCACCGCAATCACCAGGTCGGCGCCCATCTGGCGCGCAAAACGCACCGGCACCGGCGACACCAGGCCGCCGTCCACATACTCGCGCCCGTTGATCTTCACCGGCACAAACACCGCCGGCACGGCGCTGGACGCACGCACGGCGGTGCCGGTGTCGCCGCGCTGGAACAACATGGGCTGGCCGCTGTTGAGGTCGGTCGCCACGATGCCGAGCGGAATGACCATGTTTTCCATCAGCCGCCCCGCCACCAGGCCGTTCACGTAACGGGCCAGTGCTTCGCCGCGGAACATGCCGCGCCCGAAAATCGGCAGCATCCAGTCGGTGATCGCGACCTCCTCCAGCGTCAGTGCCGTCTGCTGCAACTGCGCGCCGCTCTGGCCGCTGGCATACAGCGCGGCGACCAGGCTTCCGGCCGAGGTGCCGACCACCAGCGAAGGCTTGAAACCGGCCTCCTCCAGCACGGCGATCACCCCGACATGGGCAAAACCGCGCGCCGCACCCCCGCCCAGCGCCAGCCCGATCCGGACCGGCCGGGTCTGGGACGGCTGCGCGCCGCTCGGCGCGCCAGGCCCGGTCGTTGCGCACCCGGCCAGCAGCAGCCCGGCGGCGGCCGCCACCAGCATCAGCACCCGACGGCCAGCCACAGCGGCCGCACGCCAAGCCCCTGCGGCAGCGCTGGTTTTGTGATTGAGATCAATTCTTGTTTGTATTAACATCTGCATATTCGTCACTTCATCGCCCGACCCATGTTCAACACCGCATCTTCCCTGGCCGCGGCCGCCCTGGCCGCCACCACCCTGTTCGGCGCCGTCGGCAGCGCCAGCGCCCAGGAGCAGGTCGTCAATCTGTATTCTGCACGCCACTACCAGACCGATGAAGGCATGTACGAGGCCTTTACCCGCACGACCGGCATCCGGATCAACCGCGTCGATGCCGATGACGCCGGTATCCTGGCGCGCCTGAAAGCCGAAGGCGCAGCCTCCCCGGCCGACGTGATCCTGCTGGTGGACGCCGCCCGCCTGGCCTCGGCGGACGCCCAGGGCCTGTTCCAGCCGGTCAAGTCGAAAGTGCTCGATGCGGCCATTCCGGCCAACCTGCGCGCCGCCGCCACCCCCGAAGGGGTGACCTGGACCGGTTTTTCCACCCGCGCCCGCGTCATCGTGTACGACCCGGCCCGCGTCAAGTCCACCGACGTTGACAGCTACGAAAAACTGGCCGACCCGAAA
>PNNC01000211.1 GCA_013824015.1 Polaromonas sp. | reverse complement strand
GAGCACGTAGTACTCGCCCTCGCCCTGCGCATTCGGCGCGCGCACGATGTCGATGCCGCTGATGTGCGAGTAGATGTTGCCCGGCACGTCCACACCCATCATCTCGGGGCGGAACTGCGCGTTCTGGAAGATCTGCTCGGCCGGGATCACGCCGGCCTTGATGATTTCCTGGTCGTGGTAGACGTCGTGGATGAAGCGGTTCAGCGCCGTGACGCGCTGGACCAGGCCGCGCTCCATGCTGTCCCACTCGTGCGCGGGAATGATGCGCGGTATCAGGTCGAAGGGAATCAGCCGCTCGGTGCCGCCGGTTTCGGAGTTGCCGTCATCCTTGTCGCCATAAACCGCAAACGTGATGCCGACGCGGCGGAAAATCATCTCGGCTTCCGCGCGCCTGGCCTGCATGACCGAGTCCGGCTGCCGGGCCAGCCAGCGCTGGTAACTCTGGTAATGCGCCCTCACCGACGCATCGCCAGCATTCATCTCGTCAAACTTCGGTCCGCTCATCAGCTTATCTCCGTCAGGTTCTTCTGTATGGCCTAGCTTAGCAAGGAATGCGCCAGTCGCCTGCAGGGAAGCTGACTTTTTAATCCGCCGTGCGGTGATGCCAATAACGCAGTCCGGTCTGGCGCTGGCAACTCACCGTGGCCGGCTGCCCGCTGGACCAGCTGGCTGCGCCACATACCGGCGAGCTCAACACCCGGATGCCGCGCTCCCGGTAGCGTGCCAGCACCGCAGGCGCCGGATGGCCGAAGCGGTTGCGGTAGCCGGCCTGCGCCAGCGCCAGCGTGGGCCTGACGGCATCGAGGAAGGCCGGGCTCGACGAGGTTTTGCTGCCGTGGTGCGGCACCAGCAGCAGATCCGCCCGAAGGTCCAGCCCGGAGGCCACCAGCCGCTGTTCCTGAGCGAGTTCGATGTCTCCGGCCAGCAAGGCCGCGCTGCTGCCATTCGAGATCCGCAACACACAGCTCATGGCATTCGATTTCTGTATCGTCTCGTAATCGCCCACGGGCGGGTGCAGCAGCTCAAAATCAACGCCATCCCAGTTCCAGCGCTGACCGGCCACACAGCGTTGTGAGGGGCGCAAGGCCTGCAGCGGGTGCGTGTCCTCGATGGAACTGGTCAGCACGGCCTGCGGCTGCATGGCCAGCACGGCCGGCGCACCACCGATGTGGTCGCTGTCACGGTGACTCAGCATCAGGGTGTCCACGCGTTCGCCGAAAGCCCGCAGCAGCGGTACCAGCACCCGGTGGCCGGCGTCGCTCTCGCGGGAAAAGCGCGGCCCGCTGTCATAGACCAGGGTGTGGCTGGCGGTACGGACGACCAGCGCGTTGCCCTGCCCCACATCGGCCGCGATCAGCTCGAACTCGCCCGCCGCCGGCCGCAGCGGCTGCCACAGCAACACCGGCAGCATCAGCGGCAGGCCCAGTACCCGCCAGTACCAGGGCAGGGACATGGCCAGCAGCAGGCCGCCCGCCACGCCCGCCACCGCACACCACAGCGGCGCGGCCGCGACACTGATGCTGGCCAGCGGCCAGCGCGCCAGCCACTGCAGAAACACCATCAGACCGGCGACCGCAGCGCCCGCCAGGTCCCACAGCGGGTTCCAGACCACGCCCAGCATGGTCAGCGGCGTCACCACCAGCGTCACCCAGGGAATGGCCAATCCGTTGGCCAGCAGGCCCACCAGCGAGACCTGGTTGAACAGCAGCAGTGACAGCGGCGCCAGCGCCAGCGTGACGATCCACTGTTCGCGGGCAGCACGCAGCAGCGCGACGCCCGCCAGCCGCAGACCACGGGGCCAGCCGGCTCCCGACGCTGAAAAACAAGGTGTATTTTGGCCCCCAGCCCATACCGGACGGTCCTCGGACGCTCCTGTATCGATAGCACTTTTCGCAGCACCGCCACCCGACCTGTCGCTGCCGGCAGCAAACAACACCCCCACCGCCACAAACGACAGCCAGAATCCGGCCTGCAGCAAGGCCCAGGGATCGAGCGCCACCACCACCGCCATGGCCAGCAACCAGACCTGCGGCCAGGGCCAGCGCTTGCCGCTCTGGCGCAGCAACACCACGGTCGCCAGCATCCAGACCGTGCGCTGCGCCGGCACGCCCCAGCCCGACAGCAGCGCATAAGCGGCCGCCAGCAACAAGCCGCCCCAGGCCCCGGCGCGCCCGGCCGGCAGCGCCAGGCACAGGGCCGGGGTCCAGCGTGTGGAGCGCCGCCAGATCCAGGCCACCGCCTGCGCCGCCAGCCAGGCGAACATCGTGATGTGCAATCCTGAAATCGACATCAGGTGCGCCACGCCGGTGGCCCGGAACACGTCCCAGTCGGCGCGTTCGATCGCATTCTGGTCGCCGACCAGCAGGGCCGCCACCACGCCGGCGAGCTGGGGGTCGCTGACCCGCGCATACACCGCATCACGCAGCGTCTGGCGCGCCCGCTCGACCGGGTGATGCCAGCTGTCACCCAGCAGCCGGGGAACCGGATCACGCGGCCCGGCCCGCACGTAGCCCGTGGCCTGGATGCCCTGTTCCCAGAGCCAGAGTTCGTAGTCGAAGCCATGCGGGTTGCTGTTGCCGTGCGGCGCCTTCAGGCGCACCGTCATCTGCCAGCGTTCGCCGGCGCGCAGGGCCGGCGGCTGGCGTTGCAGGGCCAGGGTGGCGACAGGGCTGGTGCCGGCTTCGGGGTTGTCGGGTCCGCCGGTGCCGGGCGCCGGTTCCCGGAAACCGAAGCCGGCATACCAGCCGAGATACACCCGCGGCGGCAAGTGCACCGGCGCGCCGTCCAGCCGGGCCGCTTCGACGGCAAAACGAAACCGCAGGCCGTCGTCGTTGCGCTGCGGCATGGCCAGCACCCTGCCGGTGACTTCGATGTCGCGGCCTTCCAGTACCGGCAGCAAGGCGCCGGCCTGAAAGATGGCGGCGCGCAGCCCGGTCAGCCCAAAGCCGGCTACCAGCGCCAGTACCAATGCAGAAGCCGCTCGCAGCGCCCACACCCCCCTCCGCATCCGGGCACACACCAGCACAGCGCCAAGGCAGGCAGCCAGCCAGGCGGCATACGCACCCGGCGGCTGCAACACCGGCTGCTGCAACTGCAGGGCCGCACCCGCGACAAACCCGCAAAAAACCAGGCCCGATACCCGGCCCGGCGCGATGGCAGATGGCTCGGCTCGCACAAACCTCCCTGTCCGTTTTTTGGTGTGCTGCGGCGAACCCTCTCAACGGCCGGTCCCGTGCATCGGCTGACAGGCATTCAGGCCTTTGGCGCAGCTCTTGCTTATATTGGCGGTGTTAAAACCGTGGAATACGGCCCGGGAGGCGGCCACCGCGCCATTTCTGCGGCATAGTTGCCACAACGCCCCGATATTTCTGAAAAGCGAGACCGACTTGTCCATCCACGTTGCCCTGAGCCACATCACCCACTACCAATACGACCGGCTGGTCCGCCTCGGCCCCCAGGTCGTCCGCCTGCGCCCTGCCCCGCACAGCCGCACCAAGGTGCTGTCCTATTCGCTGAAGGTCGAGCCCACGGGCCATTTCATCAACTGGCAGCAGGATCCGTTTGCCAACTACCAGGCCCGGCTGGTGTTTCCCGAGCCGACCCGCGAGTTCAAGGTCACGGTGGACCTGGTGGTCGAGATGGCGGTGTTCAACCCCTTCGACTTTTTCCTCGAACCGGAAGCCGAGGAGTTCCCTTTCAAGTACAGCAAGGACCAGGCGCGCGAACTCGCGCCCTACCTGGCGACCGAGCCGGTCACGCCGCTGCTCAAGGCTTACCTGGACAGCGTGGACCGCACACCCAAACGCACGATCGACTTCCTGGTCGGGCTGAACCAGAAGCTGCAGGGCGACATCAAATACGCGATTCGCATGGAGCCCGGCGTGCAGACGCCCGAGGAAACCCTGAAGCTCGCCGTTGGTTCCTGCCGCGACACCGGCTGGCTGATGGTCCAGCTGTTCCGCCACCTGGGCCTGGCCGCACGGTTTGTCTCGGGCTACCTGATCCAGCTCAAGGCCGACGTCAAGTCACTCGATGGCCCGAGCGGCGCCGAAAGCGATTTCACCGACCTGCACGCCTGGTGCGAAGTGTTCCTGCCTGGCGCGGGCTGGGTCGGGCTGGACCCGACCTCGGGCCTGATGGCCGGCGAAGGCCACATTCCGCTGGCCTGCACACCCGAGCCCTCGAGCGCCGCGCCGATTGAAGGCGGCGTCGACAAAAGCGAAGTCGAGTTCGCCCACCACATGGGCGTGCAGCGCATCTACGAATCGCCGCGCGTCACCCAGCCCTATACCGACGCCTTGTGGGCCGACGTGCTCAAGCTCGGCCACCAGGTGGACCAGGACCTGGTCGCCGGCGATGTGCGCCTGACCATGGGCGGCGAGCCGACCTTTGTCGCGACCCAGGACCGTGACGCCGCCGAGTGGAACATCGACGCACTGGGCCCGACCAAACGCGGTTACGCGACCGAGCTGGTGCAAAAGCTGCGCGCCGAATACGGCGAAGGCGGCTTCCTGCACTTCGGCCAGGGCAAGTGGTACCCGGGCGAGCAGTTGCCGCGCTGGGCGCTGAGCATTTTCTGGCGCAAGGACGGCCAGCCGGTCTGGAAAAACCCGGCGCTGTTCACCGACGAACGCCAGCCCTGCAATTACACCAGTGCAGATGCCAAACGCTTCGCCGACATGCTCGCCAGCAAGCTGGGCCTGTCCACGAAACACATCACGCCGGGTTACGAGGACACCTGGTACTACCTCTGGCGCGAGCGCCGTCTGCCGGTCAACGTCGACCCCTTCGACACCAAGCTCGACGACGCGATGGAACGCGCGCGCCTGCGCCGTGTGTTTTCGCAGGGACTGGACGCCGTGGTCGGTTATGTGTTGCCGCTCAAGGTCAGGGAAGAAAAAGCACAGGGACAGGGCCCCTTATGGTCCACCGGACCCTGGTTTTTCCGTGACGAACGCATGTACCTGATGCCGGGCGACTCGCCGATGGGTTACCGCCTGCCGCTGGATTCGGTGCCCTGGGTGTCCAAGACCGACTACCCCTACATGACCGAGGCCGACCCGTTTGCGCCACGCGAGGAACTGCCGCCGGCCGATGTTTTTGCCGAACGCTACAACGCCGCCCGTACACAGCCTGTTCCCGCAGCGACGGCGCCGACCGCGCCGGCCGGCACCCGGCACAACAGCGCCAGCATGCTGGCGCAGTACATGGCGCGTTACATGACCGGCAACGGCACGCGCAACGAAGCCAATCGCCTGATACAGTTCAGGACCACCACCTCCAGCGTGGACCTGCGTTTTGACCAGCGCCCCAAAACCGCTGCCTTGCCCACCGCCCCCGCAACACCTGCACCGGCCCCGGCCGATCCCTCGGCACGTATGCCCCAACCCGGCGAGTCCGCCGCCTGGCTGACCCGCACGGCACTGTGCGTCGAGGTGCGCGACCCGAACCGCGCCAACGGTCCCCAGGACAAACCCAAAGCCGCGCCGAAAGAAAAAGGCGCCAAGCCTGAGACCGGCGCGCTCTACATCTTCATGCCACCGCTGGAGCGTCTGGAAGACTACCTGGACCTGCTGGCCGCGGTCGAAGCCAGCGCCCAGGCGCTGGGCCTGCAGATCGTGCTCGAAGGTTACCCGCCGCCGCGTGATCCGCGCCTGAAGATGCTGCAGGTCACGCCCGATCCCGGCGTGATCGAGGTCAACATCCACCCTGCCTACAACTGGAACGAGCTGGTCGAACACACCGAGTTCCTCTACAAGATTGCGCACGAGACGCGCCTGTCGGCCGAAAAGTTCATGACCGATGGCCGCCACACCGGCACCGGTGGCGGCAACCACTTTGTGCTCGGTGGCGCGACGCCGCCGGACAGCCCGTTTTTGCGCAAGCCGGAAATGCTGGGCAGCCTGATCGCCTACTGGCACAACCATCCGTCACTGAGCTACCTGTTCTCGGGCATGTTCATCGGCCCGACCAGCCAGGCGCCGCGGGTCGACGAGGCGCGCAACGACCAGTTGTACGAGCTCGAAATCGCCTTGCGAGAAATCGCCGCCAACCGCGAGAAATACGGCCAGGACATGCCGCCCTGGATCGTGGACCGCACCTTGCGCAACATCCTGGTCGACGTCACCGGCAACACGCATCGCAGCGAGTTCTGCATCGACAAGATGTATTCGCCCGACTCGGCCACCGGCCGGCTCGGCCTGCTGGAGCTGCGCGCGTTCGAGATGCCGCCGCATGCGCGCATGAGCATCGTGCAGCAATTGCTGCTGCGCGCGCTGGTCGCGCGCTTCTGGAACAAGCCTTACCACGGCCGCATGACGCGCTGGGGCACCGAACTGCACGACCGCTTCCTGCTGCCGGGTTTTGTGCGCATGGACTTTGCCGATGTGCTGACCGAGCTCAACGAGGCCGGTTACCCGTTTGAAATGTCCTGGTTCGAACCGCATTTCGAGTTCCGCTTCCCGATGATCGGCCAGGTGAAAGCCAACAGCATCGAGCTGACCTTGCGCAGCGCGCTCGAGCCCTGGCATGTGATGGGCGAGGAAGGTTCGTCCGGCGGCACCGTGCGTTATGTGGACTCCTCACTGGAACGTGTCGAGGTCCATGTCACCGGCCTCAACGACAACCGTTATGTGATCACCGCCAACGGCCGCGCGCTGCCGCTGCAAAGCACCGGCACCGTCGGCGAGTATGTGGCCGGCGTGCGTTACAAGGCCTGGAATCCGCCCTCGGCCCTGCACCCGTCGATCGGCGTCCATGCGCCGCTGACCTTCGACATCGTCGACACCTGGATGGAACGTTCGCTGGGCGGCTGCCAGTACCACGTGGCGCACCCGGGCGGCCTGAGCTACGACACCTTGCCGGTCAACTCCTACGAGGCCGAAAGCCGGCGCCTGAACCGCTTCTTCCAGATGGGGCACACGCCGGGCAGGATCCAGGTCCAGCCGGCGCAACCGAGTCGCGAGTTCCCGTTCACGCTGGATCTGCGTTAATCCGCGAGGCTGGACAGCCGGCTTATTCCGGGCTAGGAGTGAGCCTTTTGTCTTATAGCCGCAACAGCCCATGAGCCCGGGCCGTGTTTGATTGCCTGAACCGCCGGCCATCGGCGTCCGCGCCGCTTGTGGCGGCGGGCATGAGGGCATACTTGGACCAGCGTGGAAAACAACCCCTCTCTTTTTGCAGCCGCGGCGCTGGAGTCCCCTGTCGACCTGGCCGCGGCCCTGGCGCTGCCAGCCACGTCCGGCCACTTTGACGAATTGCACGGCCGCACGCTGGCCAAGCCCGCGCCGGCCGCCCCCCAGGGCCAGAGCCAGCAGCAAAGCCAGTCGTCCCTGCACCTGGCCGGCACCGCCCCGGCCGCAGCCGCACCGGACGCCTGCGCCGTGCCCGAAACGCCGGCCAGGCTGGCGCCGGACTGGCACCGCTTTTTCAACTTCCTGGGCGGCGAGGGCTTCGAGGACCTGAATCACCGCGCGGCCAACCTGCGCCGGCAGATCCGCGACAACGGCGTCACCTACAACGTGTATGCCGATGCCGACGGCCCGCAGCGCCCGTGGTCGCTGGACCTGTTCCCGCTGGTGCTGTCGGCCGCTGACTGGGCGCACATCTCTGCCGGCATCAGCCAGCGCGCGCGCCTGCTGGACCGCATCATGGCCGACGTCTACGGGCCGCAGCAGCTGCTGTCGCTGGGCCTGCTGCCGACGGCGCTGGTGCAGGGTCACCCCGGCTACCTGCGCGCCATGCACGGGGTCCAGCCGGCCGGCGGCACCTTTCTGCACATCGCGGCCTTCGATCTGGCGCGCGGCCCCGACGGCCGCTGGTGGGTGGTGTCGCAGCGCACCCAGGCGCCGTCCGGCCTGGGTTACCTGCTGGAGAACCGGCTGGCGATCTCGCGCCTGTTCCCGCAAGCCTTCCGCGAGATGAAGGTGCAGGCCCTGGCCGCTTCCTACAAGGCGCTGATCGACGGCATGAAAGCGCACAGCCCGGCGGGCGCCGGTGCCACCGACAAACGCATCGTGCTGCTGACCCCCGGGCCTTACAACGAAACCTATTTCGAACACGCCTACCTGGCGCGTTACCTCGGCCTGACGCTGGTTGAAGGCAGCGACCTGCTGGTGCGCGACAACCGGCTTTACCTCAAGACGCTGCAGGGCCTGGAACCGGTGCATGGTCTGCTCAAGCGGCTGGACGACGAGTTCCTCGATCCGCTGGAACTGCGTTCGGACTCCACGCTCGGCGTGCCCGGCCTGCTGCAGGCGATCCGCGCCGGCAATGTGCTGGTGGCCAATGCGCCAGGGTCGGCCTTTCTCGAATCGAGCGCGCTGCTGGGCTTCCTGCCGGCGCTGTCGCGGCACCTGCTGGACGAGCCGCTGGCGCTGCCCTCGCTGGCCACCTGGTGGTGCGGCGAGCAGGCCGCGCTGCAGGAAGTGCTGCCGCTGCTCAAGGACTGTGTCATCAAGGGCACCTACCCCGGCTCCGGCATCGACTCGGTGATTGCGCAGACCCTGTCGCGCCGCGAGCTCGACGAGTGGGCGGGACGGCTGCTGCGGCGCAGCGACGATTACACCGTGCAGGCCTATCTGCCGCTGTCGCAGACGCCGACCTGGCACGGCAACCGGCTGGCGCCGCGCTCGGCCATGCTGCGGGTCTTCGCGGTGGCCGACGGCAACGGTAGCTGGCAGGTGCTGCCCGGCGGGCTGGCGCGTCTGGCCGGTCCCAACGACAAGATCGCTTCCATGCAGCAGGGCGGCAGCAGCGCCGACGTCTGGGCACTCGGCGAGCCCGATGCCGGCGCTGCAGCGCACGCGCCAGACGCATCAGGCAAACGCGGCACGGCGCACGAACCGGCAGCGCCTGAGCCCGGCGCGGCGGCCCGCGCCGCCAGCCTGAGCCGCCACAAGCCACCGGTGACCAGCCGGGCGGCGGAAAACCTGTTCTGGCTGGGGCGCTACACCGAACGCACCGAAAACGCGATCCGGCTGGCGCAGCTCACGCTGCAATCGCTGAGCGGCGAAGACCAGTCCTCCGAGCCCTTGCTGGCCTGGCTGTCGGAGCTGACGGTCAAGAACGGCCTGGTGCTGGACTCCGTGCCCTCGGCCACGCAGGCGCGCCGTGTGTTTGAACGTTCGCTGATCGCCAGCCTGGCCGACACCGAAAGCGCCGCCAGCGTGGGCTACAACCTGCGCGCGCTCAAGGGCGCGGCCTCGGCCGTGCGCGAGCGGCTGTCGCAGGAGCAGTGGCATGTGATTGTGCGCGCCGAGGAAGATTTTTTCCGCCGCTGCGAAGCCTTCAGCGGCCCCGAGCATCCGGCGGCGCAGGCGCTGGAATACTCCTCGGTCGAAGCCCTGCACGCGCTGGAGTCGGCCAGCAGCTTCCTGGCCGCCATGACCGGCGCCCAGACCGACCGCATGACCCGCGACGACGGCTGGCGCCTGCTCAGCACCGGCCGCCACATCGAACGCCTGAACACCCTGGCGGCCGCGCTGGTGCTCGGCTTTGAAACCGGCGCGGTGCACGACGAAGGCGGCTTCGGCGCCATCGTCGCGCTGTTCGACAGCACCATCACCTTCCATGCCCAGTACCAGCAGCAGCGCGATGTGCCGGCGCTGCTGGACCTGCTGGTGTTCGACCGCGACAATCCGCGCTCGCTCGGCTGGGTGGTGCAGACGCTGCGCGGCCGGCTCGCGCGGCTGGCCGAAAACACCGTGGGCGCGCCGCAACCGGTGCCGGATCTGACGCCCGGCCTGCCCGACCCTGGCGCCTGGCAAATGGACGACCTCTACAACCCCGATCCGCGGCTGCCGGAAGACCAGCGTTACGAAGGCCTCTTGACCCGGCTCGAGCAGTGCTGCAGCGCCGCCTTTGACCTGTCGGACACGCTGAGCCGTCGCTACTTCAGCCATGTGTCGGCGGACGAACACAGCCTGGGCGCCTGACACGCCTTGCGCACACCGCCCTGCCCTGCTTTTTGCCACCGACATCATGCTGCTCCATCTGGTCCACGAAACACGCTATGCCTACAGCCCGACCGTGGAAAGCGCCCACCATGTGCTGCACCTGCGGCCGGCCAGCCATGCCGGCCAGGAGTTGCTGAGCCATACGCTGAGCATCAGCCCGCAGCCGGCGCAGGTCCACGAGCTGCCCGACGTCTACGGCAACACCCGCACCTTCTTTTCGCTGCACACGCCGCACGACCAGTTGACCGTGACCGCCGAAAGCATGGTCTCGACGCTGGCCCTCCCCGAGGTCGCGCATCGGGGCGCCGGCCTGCCCTGGGAGCAGGTGCGTGAGCAGTTCCGTTACCAGGCCGGCGGCGCTTACGACAGCGCCTGCGAATTTGTCTTCGCCTCGCCTTACGTGCCGCGCGACGAAGCCTTCGCCGAATTCGCCCGCCCCAGCTTCACGCCCGGCCGGCCGCTGCCCGAGGCGGCCGAACACCTGATGCAGCGTATCCACACCGAGATGGCCTACGAAAGCGACAGCACCGAGGTCGGCACGCCCGCACTGGAGGCGCTGCAGTTGCGCAAGGGGGTGTGCCAGGACTTTGCCCACATCATGGTCGCCTGCTGCCGCTCCATGGGCGTGCCGGCGCGTTATGTCAGCGGCTACCTGCTGACCAATCCGCCACCCGGCCAGCCGCGCCTGATCGGCAGCGATGCCTCGCATGCCTGGGCCTCGGTGTACTGCCCGATGGCCAGCGATGCCAGCGGCATGCGGCTGGCCGACGGCCAGAACCCCGGCGTCTGGCTGGACTTCGACCCGACCAACAACCGCGCGCCTGGTGAAGACTATGTGACGCTGGCCACCGGTCGCGACTTCCTCGACGTCTCGCCGATGCGCGGCGTGATCCGCGGCGGCGCCCGCCATGTGCTCGATGTGGCGGTCACGGTCACACCGGTCGAGGCCGGGCCGCCGCTTTAGAATCGTTGCAAGCGCGGCTTCAATCGCTATTATTTTGATAGCTTTTGGCCCATGTCCGATATGGGCTGGCGGCATTTTTCATCATCAACCGGCGGCGTGCTGCCGCCTCAGGAGAACCCCATGAGCACCACCCCGATTTACGACAAACTCAAGGCCCTGGGCATCACCCTGCCACCGGTCGCCACACCGGCGGCGGCCTATGTGCCTTTTGTGCAGACCGGCCAGCTGGTGTTCCTGAGCGGCCACATCGCGAGGAAGGACGGCAAACCCTGGGTCGGCCAGCTTGGCAAAACCATGACGACCGAGGAAGGCAAGGCAGCGGCGCGCGCGATTGCGATCGACCTGATGGGCACGCTGCATGCCGCGGTCGGCGACCTCGGCAAGATCAAACGCATCGTCAAGCTGATGAGCCTGGTCAACTCGACCGGCGACTTCACCGAGCAGCACCTGGTCACCAACGGCGCCAGCGAACTGTTCGGCGAGGTGTTCGGCGCGGCCGGTTCGCATGCCCGCAGCGCTTTCGGCGTGGCGCAGATTCCGATGGGCGCCTGCGTCGAGATCGAGCTGATCGCCGAAGTGGGCTGACGCAGCGGGCCTCGCTTCTGGCGCCGCGCGTCCAGCGGAACTGCGTTGAATCCACCCGCGCCACCCGACCAGGGTCGGGTTCACGGCTGGCAGTCAAAACAGCATACTGGACGGCTGTACCAGCGGCTTTTTGCCTGACCAACCATCGATATGAAAACACCCTTCCTGCCATGTTTGCTGGCGCTCGCGTTTCCGATCGGGGCAGTTGCCTGCCCCATCGGGATGCAATTCAACGGGAACGGGTGCAGTCCTCCGTATGTCTACACCGGTTGGGACTTGCTGCGGGACCGGCGCGCTGCGATTGAGGCCATGGGCGCCGATCGGCCTGCGAGCAACGGTCGTGTCCGAAGCGCGGAGGAGCTGGCTCAGCTGGAACGCCTCCGCCTGAAAGTACAGCAAGAAAAGGAAATAAAGCGTGAGAAGCTGGCCAAAGGGGAATGGGGTGTCGAATCCACCGCCACACCCGAAGGCAAGTTATGCGCTGCGACTTTTGCGAAATCCACCAGCAACATCAACGACGGCGTCATCGGCGGCGTCGTCACCATCATGGGGTTTCAACAACCCAAACCGGATGCCTGGCTGATGTTTCATGGCGCGGGACTGCCCAAGCCGCGAAACGTCGAAAAACTGAAGATCACGCTGCAGCAGGATGATGAACCTGCCCAGACGGTTCAGGTGTTCAATTACAGGGAGTCCAGAGAGGTTGGCACGGTGGCGTTTGCCGTGCCGGGGCTGGCGGCGGCGCTGGACGGCATGCGTGACAAGCAGAGCTTCACGCTGTCGCTGGATGGCAAAACGCTGATGACCATCCAGTGGGCCAACGCCGCGACGGTGATTCAGCAACTCAGGCAGTGCGCCAGGTAAAGCGCAGGCCGGTGCCTGACAGAGCGCGCGCGAATCCTGCCTGACCAGCAACCGGTCGAATGAGCCCCTTGAAGCAGGGGGCAAACACCCGGCCTAAAATCCAGACCGTCCCCGGGATTTTTCCAGGGACAGCGTTCTCAGGGCGGGGCGAAATTCCCCACCGGCGGTGTTTGCATTCAAAACGCATCAGCCCGCGAGCGCCTGGCCTGCTCACGCAGCCAGGGTCAGCAGATTCGGTTCAACTCCGAAGCCGACGGTCACAGTCCGGATGAAAGAGAGCGCGATGTTTTCGGCCTGTTTCGCAGGCTGGCTTTCGCACGCCAGCTCAAGACAAGCCGCAGGCTCGTGCGCCCTGAATTTCGGTGATCGTTTTCAGGAGAAGCCATGAGTCAAAGACATCCCCAGGCAGAGCTTTTGCCGCAACAGCCCTCGGCCAGGTTTTGCTTCATTCAAGCCAGCTGGCATGCCGACATCGTCAACCAGGGGCGCGACGCCTTTCTGGCAGAAATGGCCGGCCAGGGCGTGGCGCGTGAAAACATGGATCTGGTCGAAGTGCCCGGCGCTTTCGAGATTCCGCTGCATGCGCAGCAACTGGCGCGCTCAGGACGTTACGCCGCCATCGTGGCCTGTGGCCTGGTGGTGGACGGCGGCATTTACCGCCACGAGTTTGTAGCCGACGCGGTGATCAGCGGCCTGATGCGGGTGCAGCTGGACACCGGCGTGCCGGTGTTTTCGGCGGTGCTGACCCCGCACCACTTCCATGAACACGAGCAACACCGGCGATATTTCAGCGAACACTTCCGGGTCAAAGGCCAGGAAGTCGCGCAAGCCTGCCTGCGCACGGTGGCGAGCCTGCAGAAGCTGCAGGCACCGGCCAGCGCCGACGCCCTCGCCTGAACTGCGCACGCGTTCGCTTGGCTGAAACCTCAGGCGCGTTCGCTGACCCAGCCCTGCACCGAGGCCAATGCCGCCGGCAGTTTGGACGCATCGGTGCCGCCGGCCATGGCCATGTCGGCCTTGCCGCCACCCTTGCCGCCGACCTGCTGGGCCACGAAGTTGACCAGTTCACCGGCCTTGAGCTTGCCCACGCTGTCGGCGGTGACACCGGCAGCGATCTGCACCTTGTCGCCATCCACCGCGGCCAGCACGATGACCGCGGTCTTGAGCTTGTCCTTGAGCTTGTCCATGGTGTCGCGCAGGGTCTTGGCGTCGGCGCCTTCGAGCTTCGCGGCCAGCACTTTCAGGCCCTTGATGTCCACCGCCTGGCCCATCAGTTCATCGCCCTGGGACGAGGCCAGCTTGCCCTTGAGCGCCGCAATTTCCTTCTCGAGCGTGCGGACCTGGTCCAGCACCTGGCCGATACGATGCTGCAGCTCGGTCGGGCTGGCTTTCAGCGACGCTGCCGCCGCCTGCATGCTGGACTCCAGCGACTGCAGGTAAGCCAGCGCATTGGCGCCGGTCACTGCCTCGATGCGGCGCACGCCCGAGGCCACGCCGGCCTCGGCCACGATCTTGAACAGGCCAATGTCGCCGGTGCGGCCGACATGGGTGCCGCCGCAGAGTTCCTTGCTGGAACCGATGCTCAGCACGCGCACTTCATCGCCGTATTTTTCGCCGAACAGCATCATGGCGCCGGTCTTCTGCGCCGACTCCATGTCCATCACGCTCGCGTCGGTCGGCTCGTTGGCCAGGATTTCGGTGTTGACACGCGCCTCGATCTCGCGGATCTGCTCGTCGCTCACCGGTGCGTTGTGGGCAAAGTCGAAACGTGTGCGCTCGGCGTTGACCAAGCTGCCCTTTTGCTGCACATGGCCACCCAGCACCTCACGCAAGGCCTTGTGCATCAAATGGGTGGCGCTGTGGTTGCGCACGGTGGCTGCGCGGCGCGCCGTGTCCACCCGTGCCAGCACCGCGTCACCCACCTTCAGCGTGCCCTCGCTGAGCAGACCGTGGTGACCAAACACACCGGCCTTGATCTTCTGCGTATCCTCGACGCCGAACAACACACCTTCAGCGGTGATCGTTCCCTGGTCGCCGACCTGGCCGCCACTTTCGGCGTAAAACGGCGTGCTGTTCAGCACCACCACGCCGCTCTGGCCTGAACTGAGCGCCGGCACCGCCACGCCGTCGGCGTACAGCGCCACCACTTTCGCGGGTTCCTCGAGGACCTCGTAACCGGTGAAACCGTTGATCTCGCCGCTGTAGTCGAGCGCACGGTCCATCCTGAATTTGCCGGCGGCACGCGCCTGGTTTTTCTGCCGGTCCATGGCCGCGGTGAAGCCGGCTTCGTCCACCTCGACACCACGCTCGCGGCAGACGTCGGCCGACAGGTCCAGCGGAAAGCCGTAGGTATCGTGCAACTTGAAAGCGACATCGCCGGGCAGCACTTTCGCGCCGCCAGCAAGCGCCGTGTCCAGAATCGTCATGCCGATTTCAAGTGTCTCGAAGAAACGCTCCTCTTCGGCCTTGAGCACCGCGGTGATGCGGGCTTCGTCGGTCTTGAGTCGGGGATAGGCCTCGCCCATCTGTGCAGCCAGGTCGGCCACCAGCTTGTGGAAAAACGGCGTTTTCTTGCCCAGCTTGTAGCCGTGGCGGATCGCGCGGCGGATGATGCGGCGCTGCACATACCCGCGGCCTTCGTTGGACGGATTGACGCCGTCGCTGACCAGGAAGGCGGTGGCGCGAATGTGGTCGGCGATCACGCGCAGCGATTTGTTGGTCAGGTCCTTCTCGCCGGTCTCGCGCGACGCGGCCTTGACCAAGGCGTCGAAAATATCGATTTCGTAGTTGCTGTGCACATGCTGCAGGATGGCGGCCAGCCGCTCCAGGCCCATGCCGGTGTCCACGCAGGGTGCAGGCAACTTGGTGACGCTGCCATCGGCCGCCATGTCGAACTGCATGAACACGTTGTTCCAGATCTCGATGAAACGGTCGCCGTCTTCATCGGGGCTGCCGGGCGGGCCGCCCGGGATGTGCGCGCCGTGGTCGTAAAAAATCTCGCTGCAGGGGCCGCAGGGGCCGGTGTCGGCCATCATCCAGAAGTTGTCGGACTTGTAGCGCCCGCCCTTGTTGTCGCCGATGCGGATCACGCGTTCGGGCGGCAGGCCGATCTCCTTGGTCCAGATGTCGTAGGCCTCGTCGTCCTCTTCATACACGGTGGCCAGCAGGCGTTCGGGCGGCAGCTTGTAGACCTCGGTCAGCAGTTCCCAGGCCCACTTCAGCGACTCGCGCTTGAAGTAATCGCCAAAACTCCAGTTGCCCAGCATCTCGAAAAAAGTGTGGTGGCGCGCGGTGTAACCGACGTTTTCCAGGTCGTTGTGTTTGCCGCCGGCACGCAGGCAGGCCTGCACCGACGCGGCGCGCACATAGGGACGCTTGTCGGAGCCGAGGAACACATCCTTGAACTGCACCATGCCCGAGTTGGTGAACATCAGGGTCGGGTCGTTGCCCGGCACCAGCGAACTGGAGGCCACCACGGTGTGCCCCTTGGACGCGAAAAAATCCAGAAAGCTCTTGCGGATGTCGGCGACGGTGAAAGTGGGTGTGCTCATGGTGTGTGGGTTGCTGGTGAGGCCGGCGCCGGCGGGCCTGCAGCCCGGAGCGGCCGACCGCACCGTGGATGCTCGATTTGCCTGAGCCCTCGATTATAAGTTTGCGCCGCCGCCCGCAGGCCCGGCTGCTGCGCAAACCCGTGGGAGGCGCTATGCTTGCAGACTGTGCCCACCGGCCGCCCGGCATTCATCGACAGGCGGCGCATCCGAAAGAGACTCCCATGGACATGAAGACTTCCCCCCTCGCGCTGCTCAAAGACCCCAGCCTGTTCAAGACCGACGCCCTGATCAACGGCCAGTGGCTCAAGGGCAGTTCACGTTTCGACGTGAATGACCCCGCCACCGGCCTCAAACTCGCCGATGTGGCCAACCTGGGCGCAAAAGACGCCGAGGACGCGATTGCCGCCGCCAACGCCGCCTGGCCGGCCTGGCGCAGCAAGACCGGCAAGGAGCGCCACGCCATCCTGCTCAAGTGGTACCAGCTGCTGATGGCCAACGTCGAGGATCTGGGCCGCATCATGACCGCCGAACAGGGCAAACCGTTTGCCGAGGCGAAAGGCGAAGTGACCTACGGCGCCAGTTTTGTCGAGTGGTATGCCGAGGAGGCCAAACGTGTCAACGGCGAAACCCTGCCCCAGTTCGACAACAACCGCCGCCTGATGGTCCTGAAGCAGCCGATCGGCGTCTGCGCCGCGATCACGCCCTGGAACTTCCCGCTGGCCATGATCACGCGCAAGGTCGCGCCCGCCCTGGCGGCCGGTTGCCCGGTGGTGATCAAGCCGGCCGAGCTGACGCCGCTGACCGCACTGGCCGCGGCCGAGCTCGCCATGCGCGCCGGCATCCCGGCCGGTGTACTCAACGTGCTGACGACCGACGAAAGCGCCGCTGTCGGCAAGGTTTTCTGCGCCAGCGACACCGTGCGCCACATCAGCTTCACCGGCTCCACCGAGGTCGGCCGCATCCTGATGGCGCAAAGCGCGCCTTCGATCAAGAAACTCGCGCTGGAGCTCGGCGGCAACGCGCCCTTCATCGTGTTCGACGATGCTGACATCGACTCGGCCGTCGAAGGCGCGATGGCCAGCAAGTACCGCAACGCCGGCCAGACCTGCGTCTGCGCCAACCGGATTTATGTGCAGGACGGCGTGTACGACCAGTTCGTCGAAAAATTCGCGGCCAAGGTCAAGCAGCTCAAGGTCGGCAACGGCTTCGAGGACGGCGTGGTGCAGGGCCCGCTGATCGAGGACTCTGCCGTGGACAAGGTGCAGCGCCATGTGGACGACGCGATTGCCCGGGGCGGCAAGCTGCTGGCCGGCGGCAAACGCATGACAGGCCAGTTTTTCGAGCCCACCGTGATCTCCGAAGCCACTGGCGACATGCTCTGCGCCAAGGAAGAAACCTTTGGCCCGTTTGCGCCGGTGTTCCGCTTCAAGCACGAGCAGGAAGCGATTGATGCGGCCAACAACACCGAGTTCGGCCTGGCCAGCTACTTCTACAGCCGTGACATCGGCCGCATCTACCGCGTGGCCGAGGCGCTGGAATACGGCATGGTCGGCATCAATGCCGGCGTGATCGCCACCGAACACGTGCCTTTTGGCGGCGTCAAGCAGTCGGGCCTGGGCCGCGAAGGCTCCAGCCACGGCATGGACGAGTACCTCGAAATGAAATACCTGTGCCTCGGAGATATCCAGAAATGATCAACCGCCGACTGCTGCTTCAAGCCGGCCTGGCCGGCGTTGCGGCCTTATCCGCTCCGTTTTTGATAGCGAGTCATGCCCAGGGGACAGGGGCTGCAGGCCAAAAACGTCACAAAATCGTGATCCAGGTCAGCGACAACGACCCGGCCAAATGGAACCTGGCGCTGAACAATGCGAAGAACGTCCAGGACGACGTCGGGGCCGCCAATGTGGACATCGCCATCGTCGCTTACGGCCCCGGCATTGGCATGCTCAAGCTCGAGTCGCCGACCGGCTCGCGTGTCGCCGATGCCCTGAAGGCCAATGTGCGCGTGGTCGCTTGCGAAAACACCATGCGCGGCCAGAAGATCACCAGGGACGACATGTTGCCCGCCATCGCTTACGTCCCTGCCGGCGTGGTTGAAATCATGAAAAAACAGCAGGACGGCTGGGCCTATTTGCGGCCCTGATCGGCATGGCGCTCACCCTGCGGACGCCGGCCTGTCGAACGCTGTCTCGAGGGTGAAATAAAAGGTCGCACCCTGCCCTTCAGCGGCCTGGGCCCAGACCCGGCCCCCATGCCGGTCGATGATGCGCTTGACAGTGGCCAGCCCGATGCCGGTGCCCGCGTAGTCGACAGAAGAATGCAGCCGCTGGAAGGTGCCGAATAGTTTGTCGGCGTAGGCCATGTCGAAGCCGGCGCCGTTGTCCCGGACAAAATAAGCCATGTCACCATCGGCGCCGGTTTCGCTGCCCACCTCGATATGCGCCACCGGCTGCATCGAAGTGAACTTCCAGGCGTTGCCCACCAGGTTGTGCATCACCACCGACAGCAACAGCGGATCGCCCAGCGCCCGCAGGTCCGGCTGGACCACCACCTCCACCTCGCGCTGGGGCTCGCGCTCACGGCAGGCCTGGACGACCTGCCTGGCCATCTCTGACAGATCCACGGTGGTGGCGCGCAAGGGATCCCGCGACAGCTTGGCCAGTGACAGCAGTCCCTCGATCAATTCGCCCATCTGGCGCGTGCCGGCGCGGATGCGGCTGAGGTAGTGACGGCCCTGCTCGCCGACTTTTTCCAGCGGCATCCGCTGCATCAACTGGCTGAAACCATCGATGGTGTTGAGCGGGGAGCGCAGGTCATGCGAAACGGAATAGGAAAACGCCTCGAGTTCGCGGTTGACCGCCTCCAGTTGGCCCGTACGCTGGCGCACCCGTTCCTCGAGCTCGGCATTGAGGCGCAGGATGTTGTCCTGGACCTGCCTGTGTTCGGTGATGTCCTGGGCCGACCCGTGAAGCCGGACAAGCTGGCCGTTGTCGTCGCGCGCCACCTCGCCAATCACCCTCAGCCAGACCCGTCGGCCACGTGCGCCGATGATTTCAACTTCCTCGTCAAACGGGACAGCGCTGCTTATGCAAGCCTGGACTGCCACCTGCATCTTCACGCGCCACTCGGGCGAGGCATAAAACCCCAGCGCTTCCTCCAGCGTGGGGCTGGTCCCGGGCGCGACCTCGTGGATTCTGCAGACCTCGTCGGACCAGACGACCTGATTCGATGGCAGTTCCAGCATCCAGCCGCCTATGCGCGCGGTGCGGCCCGCGATCCTGAGCAGGGCCTCGCTCTGGCGCAGTTTGTCCTCGATGGCCCGGCGCTCGGTAATGTCCTCCGTCACCGAAATAATGTGGGTCGCCTGCCCCGCTGCCGACCGCACCATGGAGACCGTGGAATGAACCCACACGGAAGATCCATCCTTTCTGAGGTAGCGTTTTTCATCCGAAAAATGCTCGAGCTCACCGGCAAGCATGCGGTCCCTGAGCGCCGTGTAGCGAACGCGGTCGTCCGGGTGGGTCAACTCGCGCGTGTCCATGGTCTGCAGTTCTGCCTCGGTGTAGCCCACGGTGGCGTGATAGGCCGGATTGGCCATCAGGAAACGGCCTTCGGGCGTGTTCATCACGATGCCTGTGGCAGCGGTGCCGAAAATCAGCTGGACCATCTCCTGGCTGTCCCGGAGTTCCTGCTGCACCTGCGTGCGCCGCGCGACCTCGGCCTGGAGCTGGCGGGTGCGATCGCGCACACTGCGCCGCATTTGCAGGTTCCAGACCAGCACCAGCGTCAGCAAGGCGCCGACGCCCAGGCCGGTCCCGGCCAGCCATCGCACGGCGCCAGGATGCAGCCCCGTCCGCGGCTCGAACATCAGGCCCGCCAGCGAGTAGTCGGCCCTGACCACACCCAGGCTGGCCATGGCGCGGGCAATCGACTCCAGCCGCGCGGGATTCAAATGTCCGATCTCGACCAGATCAGGCAACACGAACGGCCGCATTTGCGCAGCCTCACCGAGCAACTGCTCACTGGTCAGTCCGCGCTGCGCGACGCCCGGCATGCCTGCGATCAGGTCGGCAATTTCCCGCTCGTTGCTGAAGGCATAGTCCCAGCCCTTGCGCGTGGCGCGCAAAAAGGCGGCGGTGCTCTCGGGCGAATTTTTCGCCTGCATCTCGCGGGTAAAAAGAATGTCACCGTAGAAATCGATGCCGTAGTCCAGGCTGCGCATGGTGGCTGGCACCACACCGCGGGCACGGAGCATGGCCGGCTCCACGGTGGCATAGGCTGACACGGCGTCCACCCGGCCTTCGATCAGGTCCTCCAGCTTCCAGGACTGCGGAACGATGTTGACACGGGCAGGATCGATGCCTTCACGCCTGAGCATGGCGCGCAACTGGATACCGCCCTGTTCGTCGGACAGCATGACGCGCGCGCCGACCAGGTCGCTGGGAGCGCGGATACGGCGATCCTCCCGGCTCATGATCACGTAGGGGGTGTGCTGAAAAATCGCGGCCAGCGCCACCAGCGGCTGGCCATTGATCCGGTTGATCAGGACATCCGAGTCGGCGATGCCATAGTGGGCATCGCCCTGGAGCACCGCTTGGATCACCGGCCGGTCCGCGCCGCCCTCACGAATCGTGACTTCCAGGCCTTCGTCCCGGTAAAACCCTTTGGCCTGTGCAGCGTAATAACCGGCAAACTGGAACTGGTGCAGCCATTTGAGTTGCAGGGTCACCGCCTGGGGTGCCTCGACGGCCGCCGCAGCAGGTGACGGTACCGTGCAGACCCCGCACAGGGCAAGCAGGCCGTACACAGCCGCCCGCAGCACCGGACTCAGCGGGGGCCTGGGCAAGCAGCTTGAGCGGGGCATCGTCTTTTCAGTCTAGCACGCGCCTGCCTGTCCAAGGAGAGAAATACCACCGTGGCGCCCACCCCTTTTGCTTCGTTTTTGATAGCACCAAAAGACCAGTGGACATGGGCTGGAAGCCAAAACTGCCGCAAACTCGCGTCCGGCTCAGAGGCATCGGCCAGGACCGGGGCGACGGGCCAGGGGATGTCAACCGTTCGGGGGGCACGCGGCGAAGCGATCCAGAAAGCCATGGCGGCTGGCCAACGCGCGGGCCTGTCTGCGGCCCCTTTGCTCCTGCGCCTGCAGATCATTCGGCCGGTGGTTCTACAATCAGCGTCATGCGGGTGTAGTTCAATGGCAGAACGGCAGCTTCCCAAGCTTCATACGAGGGTTCGATTCCCTTCACCCGCTCCACAAAACAGCATGCTGCCGGCAAGGCCCAGGGAATCTTGAGAGTCCACAAAGAAAAAAGGGCCCTCGAAGGGCCCTTTCAATTTGGCACATGCAAACTTAAAGCGTCTTGCACACCGTGTATTGGTTGGTTTCGATATAACCCGACGACCCGACCGGAGCGGGTACTACAACTGCGCCAGGCGCTGTATTGGCTCCAACTACCCCCAACGTCGCCCGGATCACACCTGTATTTGAAACACCATCGTCCATCTGCACATCAAGCGCTTGTGCAGCCTTACCCGGAACCTGCGACAAACAAACGGCACTGCCCGTCATGCCGGTAACTCCGGTGCCTACGCCCACCAGACCATTGAAAGCATTTCGAGGCAACGAAGCGGCACCTGCATCGGCAGGATTGCCTGTTAGGAAACCCGCAGCCTTCAACGCCTGCCAGAAGGCAGCACCCTCGCCAGCGCCGGTGAACACCTGATTTTGTGCAACCACAAATAACCCGTCATTGTTGCCTGCAGCTGTAACGCTTGCCCAAGCTCCGCCGCGGGCCTGAACTGCTGCAAGATTGCCGTCATCGCCCGGGATGCGACGGAAGCGATCCACATAAGCGTTTTGTGCGGCAGAAACCCCGTTCACCTCAGACACCAGTGCTTTCACCTTGCTGTTCTCGATCAGCTCTTGCCCCTTGAGCACGCCCGCGAGCAGCAAGCCCACAATAACCAGAACAATGGCGATTTCAACCAGCGTGAAACCCGCTTGTTTCTTGAATGACTTCATTCATGACTCCAAAATTAATCGGCACGAAGTGCGCCGGTAAGAAAATGTATCTTTTGTTTTCAGGATGCGGGAGTCAGGAATTTTTACAGGGGGATGGACAGCACCACCCGGATGCCCTGGCCGAGAGCTTCGGCAAACAGCTCACCGCCGGCTGCCTGCGCCTGTTTTCGCGCCTGGTACATGCCCAGGCCCTTGTTGACCGGACCCGAGCTGGACCAGGGTTCAAACAGCTTCTCCAGCGGGATTTCCAGCCGCAAATGCTGCGTTTCCATAAAAACCAGGGTGTTCTGTGCGTCTTGCCTGATCACGATCCGGCAACGGGCCGGGAGCATCCGCTCACGGGACAGGGTGGACACATTGCCCAGCACATTGTCCAGCACCGCAGCCAGGGCATGGCCGTCCCAGTCGACCTGGGCAGCGCCCACCAGTTTGACCTCCACCTGATGCAGCTCGGCGGCCTGCCGGATGTGCTCTGACAGGTCGAGCGGCTCGAATGTCGGCGCGTCATGTGCCTCCAGCGGGGCCGAAGCCGACGCCTGCCAGGTCGGGTTCAGCAAGGCCTGGCTCATGCGCTCTGCCCGCTGGGTGGCATGGGCGGCATTTTTTTGCAGGCGTTTTGCGCGTGCCAGCAATTCGGTATCGTCCTGCGCAGATCCAAAATCTTCGGCGACCAGTTGCACCCACTGTGCCAGGTTGCGCATGTCGTGCTGCAAAAACACGCCCACCCTGGCGCGCTGGCTGGAGGCGGCCACCAGCGCCAGTTGGCGAGCTGCCAGGGCGCCCTGGATCATGGCGAACAGTACTTCCGCGGCCTGGACCGCAAACAGGTGGCGTTCACCGCGCAAGCCCTTCAGGCCAATGCGGAACTCCAGCGAAATGTCGTCGTAGTCAAAGCGCTGATGCAGAACCCGGTCGCGAACCCGGTCGCCGTCCAGGGAAAGAAGCGGAGTACCCTCATGCAGGTTGATCGGGATTTTGGCGCCGAGCCGCGTGAAGACCGGTGACCCGTACCAGTTGCCGCGCCAGTCGAGGCTGTGCAGGCCGAGATCGGCCAGTGTTTTCTGGTGCAGCACCAGGGTGCCCAGCAAATCGTCATGCAAGGCTTCGCGCAAGGCCAGCAACTGGTCCATGCGTCGCCGGTGCTGACGGCTCAGGTAACGCAGCCAGAACAGGGTCAGGCCGACGCTCAGGCCGGCCACCACCAGGGCGACGGCGGCGTCGTAGAGAGTGATCAAGACGAAGCTCTTTCAATGCCGAACTTTTTCATGAAGTAGTACAGGTGCTCCCGGGTCAAACCGAGCTTGCGGGCGGCCTGCGCGACATTGAACTGGCTCTCGGCCAGCACAGCGCGCACCAGCCGCTCCTGCGCCGCTTCACCGAATTCGCGCACGCCTTCGCTGATGGGTGCGGTCAGCGTCATGCGCGCCTGTCCGTCGCTGTTGAGCTGCCTCTCAGCCTGCAGAAACAACACGGCGCGCGCCAGGGCTTCGCGCACGCGCTGGCTGCTGGCGGGCTTGTTCAGGAAATCGAAGGCTCCCATGCCAATCGCGGCGAGCGCCACCGAGGGCTCGTCCTGGCCCGTCAGCACAAGTACCTTCAGTGCGGGGCGCTCGAGGATCAGCAGGCGCAACAGTTCCAGCCCTTCCGTCGCTTCGTTGGGATGCGGCGGAAGCCCCAAGTCAAGCAGGGCAAGGTCAAGCGGCTCTTGCGTCTGCCGGGCAATCACCAAAGCCTCAGCAGCAGAGCCCGCAGAAAGCACGCTGTAACCCATGTCTTCGAGGGAACCGCACCACCAATCGCGCAGTGACGCGTCGTCTTCGACACAAAGGATCAGTTGCCGAAACGTGCTCAATCAACACTTTCTTGTATGTAGGGCTTTATGAGTCAACGTTGTGTCAGCAGGTGGGCGTAGAACACATTCTGTTCACGAGACTTGAAACTGACTGCCAGTACAGAAGATCGTCAAACGGATTTCCGACCACTTCACTTCTGGCATGTGAGACATAAACCACGTCAAGGGGCACCCCCACTGCAGGCGGTGCCGGCAAGCCAGCAACTTTATTCACATTTTTGGTTTCGTCATTTCCACCTGCACTCCGACCATTGTTACCTGTCGACAAAACTACAAACGCTGGTTGCGCCAATTCCTGTCCCGCGCCGCAAGCACTTGTCGAAGCCACCCAAACCGAGCAAACGCGTAGTAAGGTATTGTTCAGGGCAGTCACTCCAGCAGTTCCCGCGGCTTTTGCTTCTTTTACGCCGTCAGTTTTGGTGAGAACATAGTCCAAACCGCGTTGCTGCTGAGAAACCGCATACCTCACAGGATTGCCCCAAGAGTCAATCAACAGACCGCTAGTCGGCGCGCCGGATGGCGCCAAGCCGGGCAAGCCCAATGTAGCTGCCGGCAAATATCCTTGACCATTGTTCGCACACTGCCCCGTCGCGGCGTTGGTTTGATTTTCGAGCCCGTTGTTGCCGGCTCCTGCTGCACAAGGAAGGCGTCCATTCAATACGGCAAATCCATAAAGCGCATCTGCAACAGTCTTAAGCTGTTCCTGCGCTGCAATATACTGCCGTTGCTGCAACTGCGGCCCAAGAGCACTAACGATGCCGCCAAGCGCCAACCCCACGATAACAAGCACCAGGGCAATTTCTATCAAGCTGAAACCGCGTTGGCGCGCGCTGCTGGCGGCGGCGGAAGCCCTGTCCCTGAAAAAGTGATGTTTCATCTTCTAGTCCTTTCGCGAAAACTCGCCGGCGCCAATTTTTGGCGGAATGATCCGGATCGCTCCGGGCGGTAAAAGATCAACCGACTGCCCGGACGGTACATCCACCACTTGCCCCGGCCTGGCTTTGATCCGCATGTCGCGGCCTTCAGGCTGCAACACACCGGTTCGTCCAGCCAGCGCACGCAAAGGCGTGGCAACGGCTCGGCCATACAGCGGCTGCTCGTTCACCCACACCGTGCTGCGGTTGTCCGAACGGATAACCACACCACTGACAACGAGGGCGTCCGGCAAGCCTGCAGCAACTTCATTGGACAGATTTCCTGGAGGGGCGCTGCCCTCCATACTGCCGGCAGCGTTGCGGATTGACTCGAGATGGCGGCGCTGTTCAGGAGAAAGAATCAGCGTTCCAAGTTGGCGCGCTGCGGCAGCGCCGCCGGACCCGCCCAGAAGAGGACCTGGCGTTTGCGACATGGCAAAGCCGGCGGCCCACATCGTCAGGGCGATGGCTGCCAACCGCCGACCGACGCCTGCAACTCCGGGAGTTATCACGGGATGTTTCATCAACTGCCTCCTACGGTGGTTTCGGCGCGGTGCCTTCGGCCACCACATACAACCAGGACAGCTCACACCGCACATCGACGGCGGGACCCGAACTGCCAGACAGGACCACAGATTTGGCGTCATACACGCAACTATCGGTGGTGAAATAACCTGCGGGGCTGCCATTCAGGAGCGCCAGCAGCACCTGCCATTCCTCCTCGTGGACGCCAGAGGCACTCAGCTTCATGGGTACGCGCACCAGGTGAGCCACGGCCTCTCCGGTCTTGTCATCGTTTAGTGGCATGAGCTTCTGCTGGGCACCCAGTTCCCATAGAAGCGGCGTTTTCCCCAGATGACGGGCAGCGACACCCAGCGCTTCCAGCATCACCAGTCGTTCAGGGGCGTGGGCAAAACGTGACTGCCTGAGTTTGCCGAACATCTGGAGGTTTTCTTCCAGCCTCGCACGATCCGACTGGGTGTTTTCAAGTGAAAGATTCGCCGCATCCAGCGCGGCCTGCGCCTTGCCCTGCTCCACGGCAATCCGCTGCGCCATCCAGTTGGCGCCGCCAGCGATGGCGGCGGCAGCCAGGCACATGACCGCACCCGCCATCAGCGGCTTTGCCGCCATCTGCCAGATGCTGCGCGCGGGCTGAATGTCGCTCATGTGGCGGCCTTCTGCAAACACAACTCAAGCGTTCTCGCGCCGACTTCGCCCAGCGTGCCGGTTTGAACCTGGACCGGATCCAGCGTGACGGTGGACTTCAGCAGAAACGCCGACCAGCCACCGGCATTCAGGCTGGTCAGCAGGCTGTCCTGCAAGGCGAGCGCCTGGCGTTGCGTGAGGGTACGGGGAAGTTCGGCGCTGAAGCTCAGCAAGGCCAGCGAGGGTTTGGCCGGCTCGGCAGGGGGAGGCAGCGCGGCCGCAGCGGCGGCATCCACCACCACGGGGCAGGCAAAGGGTTCAGCGGGTGCAGGCGGCGCACCCGCCACCTGGACTGGCAGGCGCGGCAGTTCCCAGCTGATTTTCTGCACCGCCACACCGGGCGAATTGCTGAGCGCGGCGGCGAGGTGCTGCAGGCCGGCAAGCTGGTCGGGTTGCGCCGCAATGGTTTGCTTCCAGGCCTGCACGGTCGCCACGGCCAGGCCGGCCTCGGTCAGGTCGCCCTTGGCACGCAACACCTCCTGATTGGCCTGGCGGTTGATGGCTGCGGCGCGGATCAATTGCTCTTCGGCCAGGTTGCGTTTGCCCCAGGACAACCACATCAGGTCGGCAGACCAGAGCACCGCGACCACCAGCGCCGTGATGCCCGTGATCTTTGCTGTGCGCGCGACCTGGGCTGCGCGCCACTGGGTGCGTGACTCATCGGGCAGAAACTGCAGTTGCGCAGGGGCGGATTTGAGCCGCGGCAGCAAGTAGGCATAGGCATCGGCCACTGGCGCTATGAATTGCAGATCCAGCGCCGGGTCGCTGGCAACCGCTTCCAGCGCCTGCTCATCCTCCGATGGCAGCCACATCTGCGTGGCCACCGGTTGCTCGGCGCTGCTGATCCACTCTTGCGAGATCAGGTACTGGATGGTCCGGCGTGCCTCGGCCAGCACAAAATCGGCCGACAGGCTGCCCTCACCCATACTGAGCGCCAGCCGGGAGAAAAGCGGCGTTTTCCCCCGTACCAGCACCTGGCGCAAGCCGGCCTGGGTGGCCACCAGCGCGAGAACCGGCCGTGCACTGGCAGGCGGCGGTTTGTTCGCGGCGCCGGAACCCGCATCGGCCCGCGCACGGCGCGGGGCCTTGTGATTCACGGAAAGTGCAATCAGGGCCGACAAAGGCCACAAGCCCTTGACGCGGATACGGTGCGCCGTCAAGGCCTTGAGCCACTGCCCAATGCGCTCGCTCTGGCCCATGCCGATCAGGCTCACACGAATCGGTGGCCGCCATGACCCCGAAGGCTCCAGAACCGCTGCGCGGTAGGGGTTGTCGCGCAACTGCTGCGTCAGCCGCCGCTGCAGCAGTTGCTGCCGCGTGCCTGCAAGCCAGATCGGAGGCAACACGTTGCGGATGTAGGCCTCGTCCATGATGTCGCTGACCAGCGAACACTCGGCGCGCGCCGGTAGATGGCTGGCCACCCACGCCACCGGGTCGTCGTGGGCGTGTGCAATCGCGACCGGCTCTGCCCCGGCGCGATCCATCCGGTACAGGTGTACCGACTGCTGCGCGATGACAAGGGCGAAAGCGGTCATGGCCAGGGCCTGTCCACACTATTTATACAAGTGCGAACGGGGTGAAAACAGTGCCAATCTAGGCGCGCGACGACGCCCAGCCTGGGCGGCTGGGCTAGGAGTGCAACAACGAGTGGTGCTGTTTTCACCCCGTTCCCTCCGGGTTGCGGCCAAAAAGGCCATGCGCCGCGTTGCAAAGCCTTGCCGGGCGCAAGCCCGGCTGCGTTTTGCGCCTCGCGCATGACCTTTTTGACTCGCAACGCATCTTGCATAAATAGTGTGGGCAGGCCCTAAAACTTGACCTTGGAAATCAGGTCGTAGATCGGCAACATCACCGACGACATGATCCACGCGATCATGCCGCCAAGGAACAGCGTCAACACCGGCTGGATCAGTCCCTGCAATTTCTCGATCGCATCGTTGACTTCGCGCGTATAGAAATAACTGACGTTGTCCAGCGCCTTGTCCAGGCCGCCGGTGGTTTCGCCGACTCGGATCATGCGCACCACCAACGCCGGAAACAGCGCGGTCGCCGCGAAGGCATCCGACACCTTCTGCCCCTGGGAAATGCTCCGGGCGGCGCTGCCAATGGCCTTGCGGAAGGCCGCATTGGTCGAGAGGCTTTCGCAAAACCCCATCGCATCCAGCACCGACACACCGCTGCGGTACATCAGCCCGAACGACCTGGCAAAACGCGCCATGATGATTTTTTTGAGGATGGGACCAAACAGCGGAAACTTCAGTTTCCAGCCATCGACCCACAGTCTGGCCTCGGGCGACATGCGAACCGCCGTGATCCAGACAGCCGCAACCGCGGCCACACCCACCGGGATGGTGTACCAATAACCGACGAGGAAATTGGAAAACGCCACCAGCGCGCGCGTCTGGATCGGAACGACGCCCCCCAGATTCTTGATGAAACCGATCAACTGCGGCACCAGGTAAATCATCAGGAAACCGACGGCGCCCAGCACAATGGTGCCGGCGAACACCGGGTACATCAGCAGCTTTTTGGTCTGGGCTGCGATTTCATCGGACCACTTCAGGCTTTCGACCAGTTCGGCCAGCACCTCGGGCAGCTTGCCAGTGGCCTCGCCGGTGCGGATCAGGCTGATGTTGACCTTGTCGATGCCAGCCGGCGACTGCTCCAGCGCGTCGGACAGGCTGGCACCGCCCTCGATGCGGTCCACCAGGTCCGAGATGAAGCGCCGCACGCTCGGCGTGTCCGCGGAATCGCGCAAATCGATCAGCGACTCGAACAGGGGTACACCGGCCTGGCTCAAGGTCTGCATGTGAATGAAGATGTTGATCAGCTCCTTGCTCTCGAGCTTTTTCCGCGCAAACACCGAGGCGGTACGCACCGGTTTGGCCTGCAGCAATTCCAGCTGCATGCGCCCCAGCCGCGCTTCCAGGTCGGATTCGCTGGTGGCCGACTGCCGGCCGGAAATGGTCCGGCCTTCGGCGGTCACGGCCCGGTAGCTGAACTCGAGCATCAGGTCCCCACGCGGGTCAGGTCCACCACGCGGGCGACCTCTTCGAGCGAGGTGGTGCCGGCCTTCACGCGGGACAGCCCATCCTCGGCCATGGTGGTGAAACCGTTGCTGCGTGCGTAGGCCGATATCTCCGGCGTGCGGGCATTGCGCGACAGCAGGTCGTCGAGTCCCATGTCGAAACGCAGCAGTTCCATGATGCTGGTGCGGCCCTTGTAGCCCTGCCCCTTGCACTGCGGACAGCCCACGGCGCGATACAGCGTCAGCGGCAGCTTGACCGGCGCGCCCAGCAGGGTTTTTTCAACCTCCCCGGCCTCGTAAGCCTCCTTGCACTTCGGGCACAGCAGGCGCACCAGGCGCTGGGCCACGATGCCAATCAGGTTGCCGGTCATCACGCTGGCGGGAATGCCGAGGTCGAGCAAACGCGCGATGGCCAGCACCGCCGAATTGGCATGCAACGTGGAGAACACCTGGTGGCCGGTCATGGCAGCGCGGAAAGCCATCTCGGCCGTCTCGTGGTCGCGGATCTCGCCGACCAGGATGATGTCCGGATCCTGCCGCATCATCGAACGGATGCCGTTGGCGAAATCCATCTTCGGGTTGTCCGCGGCGGAGGCCTGCCGGATACGCGCCATCGGGTATTCCACCGGGTCTTCCAGCGTCATGATGTTGACGCTTTCGGTGTTCATCTCGTTGAGGATGGAATACAGCGTCGTGGTCTTGCCGCTACCGGTGGGCCCGGTCACCAGGATGATGCCGTAGGGCCGCGCCAGCATCAGGCGCAGCGTATTCATGCGCGCCTCGGGCAGGCCCATCTTGTCCATGGGAACAATCGATTTGCGCCGGTCCAGCACACGCAGCACAAAATTCTCGCCATGGATGGTCGGCTGTGCAGCGGCCCGGAAATCGACGTCGTGGCCGCGGATCACCATGGAAATACGGCCATCCTGCGGCGCGCGGGTTTCGGCGATGTCCATGCCCGACAGCACCTTGAGCCTGACCGACAGCGCCGGCCAGTACTGCTTGTGCAGCACACGTACCTGACGCAGCACGCCGTCGATGCGGTAACGAATCCGCAAGAATCCTTCTTCCGGCTCGAAGTGAAGGTCGGACGCGCCCTCGTGCACGGCATCGGCCAGCAGCGCATCGATCAGCCGGACAATCGGATGCGCAAAAGCCTCGATGCCGCGCATCGACAGGGCGTCGTCATCCATCTTGCCGGTGCGCAAGCCCTTGAGGATGTCATCGATCGACAAGGCATAACCGTAGAAGCGGTCAATCGCAGCCTTGATGTCGGCCTTGGACGCCAGCCGCCAGGCCAGGGCAATGTCCACCGGCACCACCGACCGGCACTGGTCCATCGCCACCACGTCGTTGGTATCGGTGATGGCCACCGTCAGCTTGCGGCTGTCGGCATCGAAGCCGACCGGGAACACGTCGTAACTCTGCGCCAGCGTTTTGGGGATCAGCTTGATGGCCGCGTCATCGGGCACCATGTCGCTGAGCTTGATGGCCTCGGTCGCACTGGCCGCCGCCATGATCGCGGTCAGGTCATCGATGGACAACATGCCCAGGCTGACCAGGATGTCGCCGAACGAGCCACCGCGCTTCTCGCGCTCGGTCCAGGCAATTTCGGCCTGGTCCTGCGTGATCAGGCCGCTGCGCTCGAGTTCAAGGTAGAACGTCGTCGGGTTGTAGATGTCCAGCTTGGTGCTCACCGGGCAGCCCTCAACGCAGCCAGCCGGCTGCGCGCGTTGGTTTCGTCAAAACCTGCAGCCTTTCCCTGCGCCAGCCCAAGGGCGGTTTCGTAGTACTGGGCGGCGAGGCTGGACTTGCGCATGTGATCAAGCGACACCGCCAGGTTGTAGGCGAACTGCGGCTCTTTGGGGGCCAGCGCGTGCGCCTTGAAAAACAGTGGCTGCGCTTCCGACCAGCGCTGCTCGCCGGACAACACCAGCGCCAGCGCGTGGTTGAGGTCGGCTTCCTGCGGCGAGCGGGCCAGCAATTCACGCAGGCGTGACTCCTGCTGCGGCTCACCGGCGGCCCGGCTCAGGCTGCTGACGCCGGCCAGCGCCGTGGCGTTTTGCGGCTCCAGGCGCAACACCCGCCGGTAGGCGTCCATCGCCGGCTCCAGCTGGTTGTTCGCATGGGCGATCACCGCCAGGCCCAGCCAGGCATCCCGCTGGGTGGCATCGGCCTTGAGCACCTCGCGGTACAGGCGCGCCGCCTCGACACTGTTGCCGGCCTGGTAGGCCGCATAGGCGGAGTCCATCAGCGATGCAGGCCGGTTGGCGCCGGCAACTGCTGTTGGAGGCGCGGCCGCTCCGGGCGTCGCCGGCCTGGCGGTGCGCTCCGGTGCGTTGCGCGGTGCCGGGGTGCGCGCAGGCGCTGCCGCGCGAACGGTCGTGTTCGCGGCCGTCACGCGTGGCTCAGCCACCGCCGGCGCGGGCGGGGGAGCCGGCGCAACAACCGGCGCGGCGACCAGCGCGGTGGCCGCGGGCTCAGGCAGTGGCGTTGCCGGCGAAGCAGGCGCGGCCGGTGCAGGTTCGGCGCCGGTCGGGGCCGGGTTCAGGGCAACCGGCGCTGGCGAAGCCGTCGTGTTGACAGCGCCCAGCCCGCCAGAAGAACCCAACAACGCCTCACCGAAAAGCAGGAAGGCCATCACCGGCAAGGCAACCAGCAGCGCCACCGCAGCCAGCACCATCTGGCGACGCCGGTCGCCGGCATGACGCGTGCCGGTTTTTTTCCGGCCAGCCATCACGCTGGCCGCCGACAGGGCCTGACGCGGCGTGGCGGCAAGGGCTGGGCTGGGCGGAACTGGCTCGGGCTGTCTTGACGCCGGCTTCAAGGGGGCGCCGTCTGCCGGCCGGGCATACACGTGGGTCTCGGCCGCGGGCTCCGGCGCCCGGCGCGCCACCGGTTTGATGGGCACCGGACCACTGGTCCTGGCTTCATCGGAAGCCGGCCTTCTGGACGCGATCGGGTTGGCGGTCAGCGCGCCCCAGTTGGAATTGGAATCTTCCCAGGCAGGCCGGTCGTAACGGCCATACGGTTTGGCGGCCTTGCGCGGCGCGAGAGACGCCGGGATCACGGCCTCAGACAGCGGCACAGGTGAATCATCCGACGGCAGTTCGAAATCAAGAAAACTGGCATCGGGCGCCGCCTGTGCGGCACCGAAGCCGGAAGGGCTGTTTTCGGCGACCGCCTGCTGGGGTGCCAGGGCCGGTGCCGGTTCGATGTCGAGTTCCAGCTCCGGGACCGGCAATTGGGCCTCCAGGGTGAGTTCAGGCGGCACCGGCTGCTGCTGCGTGGCGACCGGTTCTGGCGGCGTGAACTCCGGCGCGGGGGCAGGCGTTTCAGCGTCCGCGAGCTTGCGCTTTTTGGAATCCTGCTCGGCCCGCCGCAGTGCATCAAGCAGCAGGCTCATTGGCGCCGCCCCACAGGTACCGGCGTGCCAATCGAAAGCTGGCTGCGAATGAAGGAGGCATCGCCGTCAATGCTGGAATCACGCAGGATCGTGGGCCTGAGGAAAATCACCAGTTCGCTTTTGTTCGACTGGTTGCTGCGCAGCTTGAACAGCTCGCCAACCACCGGCACGTCACCCACACCGGGGATCTGGTCCGTCGCGTTGCTGCGATCGTCCTGCATCAGGCCGCCCAGCACCGCCGTCTCGCCGTCCCGCACCTTCATGATGGACTCGAATTCGCGGGTCTGTATTTCGGGGATCCGGTTGGTGATACCGGCCTGCGCCAGCGCGGGACTCGGATCGTTCGCGTAACTGGTGATGCGCGACACCGAGGGCCGCAGGTTCAGCGTGATCTCGTTGTCATCCCCGACCTGCGCCGTCACATTCATCAGGAAGCCGACCGGCACCGTATTAATGGTGGTGGTGTACACGGCCGCGGTGGCAGGCACGCCCAGCGACGCCGGTGTGCCGGGGGTCACTGAAATCGTGAAATAGACCTTGTTGTCCACCACCTTGAGCAGCGCCGCCTGGTTGTTCATGACGCTGACCTTGGGGCTGGACAGAACCCGGGTGCGGCCAAAGGATTCGAGCAGTCGCACCGCAGCACTGATGTCGGTGCTGCCATAAGAGCGGCGCGCGGTAAAGTTGCCCAGAAACGGTGGGTTCACACCGGTGGACAAGGCTGTCCCGCCGCCGGCCGCCATCACCAGACTCAGCGGCGCATTCACGGCCGTGCGAATCGCAGACCAGTTGATGCCCTGCTGGTAGTCGTTGGTCAGCGCCACTTCCACAATCGTGGCTTCGATCAGCACCTGCCGCCGCGCATTGCCCACCACCTGGTCGAGGAATTCGCGCACACGCGCATGTTGTTTGCCGGTGGCGCGCACGCTGATCACGCCGGTTTCAGGGTTGGCAATCACCGACGCGGCTTCGCGGTACAGCGGCTGCGGCGCGGCAGCTGGCGCAGGCGTTGCGCCGGTCCCCGTGATCGTGCGCGCGGCTGCGCCCAGGGCCGAAGAGACGGCAGCGGCGGGCACAGGCGCAACGGGTGCAGCCACCGGCGCCGTGGCGGCCGCGGGATCGATCACCTTGTCGGTTTCGCGCAGCAGATCGCGGATGTTGTCGGTCAGCGTCGGCCAGAAGCGGTTGTTAGAGGTGTTGCGAATCGAGGCGGACGAGGAATTCCCGGTGCCGGTTGCCGTCCCCTGCCCTGTGGTGGCGACCTGCGACTCGGAGCCCGTGCTGCTCAGCGAATCACGCGTGATGTTCGGATAGTCCACTTTGTACAGGCGCAGGAAAGGCGCATCGGGCAGCACGAACAGGTTTTTCCCTTCCAGTTCGTAACGCATGTCGATCTGGCGCGCGACACGGTCGAGCAGCTCGTGGATGGTCTGGTCCAGCGCATTGAGGGTCACCGTGCCCGTGATGCTGGGATGGATGTCGAGATTGAGTTTGGCATCACGCGCCAGCGCAAACAGCAGCGTCTGCGCGCTGACATTGCTGACCACCACGCTGTAGGTTTCCTGCGGCACCACGGCCCGCGGCGCGGGCAGGCGCGGCGCGCCGGATGACAGCGAGGGAATGCCGGCGGCCTCGCTGGCCGACGGCGCCACCGGGGGAATCTGGCCGGGGTCCTGCGCCAGGTGGCCCGGCAACAGCGGCGGCGGCGGCGTGGCGCATCCGGCCAGCAGGATGCTGAGCAGGGTGCAGCGCCAGAAAGGAGGGGAAATGTTCAAGGGGCGGGTTCCTTCCGGATGGCGTCCAGGCTGCGGACGACCGGTTTGTAATGTTTCAGGGCCGCTGGGGAAGCTTCAATAAATTGCAGGGCTGCCGGCCGGCTGTCGAAGTGTCCCACGTACATCGCGTGAAAAACCTGGCCCTGATAAAGCCGGTCGTGCACCAGCAGCGGCACAACAGCCCGCTCGCCGGTTTTGGCCGACGCCTGGTCCAGCACCTGCTGGATTTCCTGGGCCATGATCATCACCTCTGCCGGGCGCGGCGCTTTCTGGGACAGGACTTGCACCGTGAAGCCACGCGTGGAGGGCTCGGCGATGAACTGGTTGGTGGCCCGCATGCGGGCCGCCAGCGACTCCGAACGCAGGCCGTCGTCCAACGCGGTCTTGGCAGCCGTGGTCACCGCTTGCGGAGAAACCGGCTTTTCAGGCGAGACCGTGCCGACAGTGGCCACCGGTGCCACCTGGGCCTGCGGCACAGGCACAGGCGCGGCCTGCGCCTCGACGACACCCGAAGCCATCTGACTGGAAGCAGCCGCAGCCCGCGGCTGGCTGTCGCTTCGATGTCCGGAGCCATAACCCAGTCCATAACCGAGCACCAGCACGCCCACGGCGCCCGCCGCCAGGGGTAACCAGCGCTTCCAGAAAGCCGCCGGGCGCAGGGAACGGCCACCCGTGCCCAGGAGGTTCCGGCCGGCTTTGGACAGGCTGTCACCCACCGCGCGGCTCACCTGCTGCGCCCCCACCTGCGTCACACCCTCGGCATAGGCCGCCAGCAACGATTTGTCGGCCAGCATGTTCAGGCGCCGGGTGCGCCCGCCGGAGGCCTGCACCAGCAGTTTCAGCGCCTCGGCATCAAACAGTTCGCCGCCCTGCCAGCCGGCCTTGTGCAGGCGGAACCGCAAATAGGCCGAGGCCTCGTCGGCATTCAGCGGCTGCAGTTCAAAACGGTGGCTGATGCGGTCCTTGACCTGGCGAAGCTGGGGCGCGTCCAGCAGCTCGTCGAGTTCGGGTTGACCAAACAGCACGATTTTCAACAGCTTGTGCTGGGTGGTTTCCAGATTCGACAGAAGCCGGATTTCCTCCAGCGTGGTCGCCGGCATGCTGTGGGCCTCGTCGATCACCACCACCACGCGCCGGCCCTGGGAGTAGCGCTCGATCAGCACGGCCTCCAGCGCAGCCAGCATGTGCGCCCGATTGCCCTGCGGCGGCTCGGCCATCAGGTCGTGCGCAATCGCGCCGAGAATTTCATCCCGGTCAAACACCGGGTTGGCCAGGTAAACGGTGTCGCAGGGCAGCGGACGCAGACGCTCCAGCAACATGCGGCTGAGCATGGTCTTGCCCATGCCGATTTCACCGACCACGCTGACGATGCCCTCGTCATGCATGGCCGCAACGATCAGGCCTTCCAGGATGTCGCCGCGCTGCCCCCCGGTGAAAAAAAACTCCGTGTCAGGCGTGATGCGAAAAGGATCTGCCGCGAGGCTGAAATGGTCTAGATAAAGGACGCTCATGTTGGTGCTACTTTGATTCCTGCAGCCACCTGGCGATTATGTAATTGAAACAAGAAGTTACAGCAACTTGTTGTATTTAAACACGTTTTCCATGACTCACAAATCACATATGCGATGGGGCGACAGCAATCAGCGATGAGCGGCGGCCAGGCCGCGTTCTGGTTGTCAGCGCGCCACAATCAGCGCGACGCCGGCCACTGTCAGGCAGGCGCCCAGCACGGTCAGTGGCGTGATTTTCTCGCTGTTGTTGAACAGCAGGTAACTCATGGGGAACACCAGCAAGGGCGTACACAGCGTAATCAGGGCGGCGACCGAGACCGGGATGTATTTCAGCGAGAGGATCAGGCAGGTCTGCGCAGAGATCGTCAGCACCCCGCTGAGGGCAAACAACAGCACCCCGCGCCGGTCGGCCTGGCGTAGCCGGCCCGGCAGCAGGCCCTTGTCACGGCTGAAGCCCGCATGTAATAACAGCCCGGCAAGCGCGCCTGTCAGCGCGCCCAGCAGGGCTTCGTCCCAGCTGCGGATGGCCGCACCGCGGAAGATGTTGCCCAGGGAATACGCAATGGAACTGCCGATACCGAGCACCAGCGCGGACTGCAGCAGCCGGCGCCTGCCCGCCGGACCGGCCGCCCCGCCGGTCGCCGGATCGCCGCCCGCGGCAGCCAGCACGGCCGGCGCGCCTGTCGAGCCAGGCAGGACCAGCAGCAAGCCGGCCAGCGCCAGCCCCATGCCGGCCAGTTCGAGCGGGCGCAGCGCTTCATTCAGGAAAGCCCAGGCAAACACCGCGGTGAACAGCGGACTGCTGATCTGGAACAGACTGGCCCGGGAGGGGCCAAACCGGACCACCGACTCGAAAAAGAACCAGCGCCCCAGCCAGGTGGAAAAGGCCCCGGCCAGCAAAAACAACATGAAGCCCCGCGACTGCCAGACCACACCGTCATCGCGCCAGACCAGCTGCAGCAGGCACAGCAGCGCGGCGAACAGCACGTTGACCGCCACCGACACCAGAAAGCCCAGATCGAGATTCAGCCGGGCGGCCGCAACTTTGGTGAGGATGATGTTGAGGGAAAACAGCGCCAGCGCGGCTGTTGCAAACAGCTCACCCGTCACCGCGCCCACGGCTCAGCCCCACCGCCGGCTGGCCATCCGGCGGCGCTCAGCAGGCGCTTTCAGTGCAGCTTGCACCCGGTTTTGGCCTGCAGGGCCTCCATCGTCACGCCAGGCGCCAGTTCGACCACCTTCAGGCCTTGGGGCGTCACGTCGATCACGGCCAGGTCGGTGATGATGCGGTCGATCACCGCCTTGCCGGTCAGCGGCAGCGTGCATTCGGGCAGGATCTTGAAGTCTTCCGTGCCGTCCTTCTTCTTCGCCACATGCTCCATCAGCACGATGCAGCGCTTGACGCCGGCGACCAGGTCCATCGCGCCGCCCATGCCCTTGACCATCTTGCCGGGGATCATCCAGTTCGCCAGGTCACCCTTTTCGCTGACCTGCATCGCGCCGAGGATGCTCAGGTTGATCTTGCCGCCGCGAATCATCGCGAAGCTGTCATGGCTGCCGAAAATCGACGAGCCCTTGATGGTGGTGACGGTCTGCTTGCCGGCGTTGATCAGGTCGGCATCGACCTCGTCTTCCGTCGGGAAGGCGCCAATGCCGAGCATGCCGTTTTCCGACTGCAGCCAGACTTCCTTGTCGGCCGGCACAAAGTTGGCCACCAGCGTCGGAATGCCGATGCCGAGGTTCACGTAAAACCCGTCTTCGAGTTCCTGCGCGGCACGCGCCGCCATTTGGTCTTGGGTCCAGGGCATATCAGGCTTTCTCGGTGATGGTGCGTTTTTCAATGCGTTTTTCAGGCGTGGCATTGAGCACGATGCGGTGCACATAAATGCCCGGCAGGTGGATGTCGTCCGGCGCGAGCTCGCCGACTTCGACAATTTTCTCCACCTCGACGATGCAGACCTTGCCAGCCATCGCGGCGGCCGGATTGAAGTTGCGCGCGGTCAGGTTGAAGCGCAGGTTGCCGGACTTGTCGGCCACGGCGGCCTTGACCAGCGCCACGTCGGGCACCAGCGAGCGTTCCATCACGTAGGTCTCGCCATCAAATTCGCGCAGTTCCTTGCCTTCGGCCACCTGGGTGCCAACACCGGTCTTGGTGAAAAAGGCCGGAATGCCGGCGCCGCCGGCGCGCAGCTTTTCGGCCAGCGTGCCCTGTGGCGTGAACTCCAGCGCCAGCTCACCGGCCAGGTACTGGCGCTCGAACTCCTTGTTCTCGCCGACATAGCTGGAAATCATCTTGCTGATCTGGCGGGTCTCCAGCAGTTTGCCCAGGCCAAAACCATCCACGCCGGCGTTGTTGGAGATCACCGTCAGGTCTTTGGTGCCGCTGTCACGCAGTGCCTGGATCAGGGCCTCGGGAATGCCGCACAGGCCAAAACCGCCAACAGCCATCAGCTGGCCGTCCTTGACGACACCCTTGAGGGCCTCGGCAGCGGAGGGAAAAAGTTTATTCACAAAAATCTCCTGGAGAACTTCAGCACACACTTCAAAAGCCGTACGATACTACTTATCCACATACGTAGTTACCCCTAAAGCCAAACCCTCAGTGCTTCTCACAGACCCCATGGACATCGATTACCGCCTCGCCTTCAACATGGCACCGGTCGGACTGGTGCTGTCACGCAACCGCGGCATCATGGACTGCAACCAGCACCTGTGCGAGATGTTCGGCGCCACGCGCGAACAGCTGATCGGCCAGTCCTTCCAGATCCTGTATCCCAGCGCCGACGAATACGAGCGCATAGGCGCGCGCATGTTGCCCATCCTCAATGCCAAGGGCCATTACGCCGACGATCGCATCATGAAACGGGTGGACGGCCGACTCAAGGGCGAAACCTTCTGGTGCCACGTCACCGGTCGCGCCCTCAACCGCGCCGCGCCGCACGAGTCGGGCATCTGGACCTTTGAGGACCTGAGCTCGCGCCGGCCGGTCAAGGCCGAACTGACGGCGCGTGAACGCGAAGTCGCCGCGCACCTGATGGACGGCATGACCTCCAAGGAAATCGGCCGCGCCCTGGTCATCAGCCACCGCACGGTGGAAATCTACCGTGCCCGCCTGATGCGCAAGTACAAGGCATCGACCACCGCGGACCTGGTGCACAAGCTGATGGAAGGCTGAGCGCGCCGCCTTTGCTCATTTTTTGATAGCTGCCAGCCCATATCGGACATGGGCTGGAGGCATGAATGGCATGTATCCGAAGCCAGCCTGTCAGGCGGTCCGCGGTCCGTCCACCACCTCGGCGGCGGTCCTGAAGGCATCCACCGCCGTCGGCACGCCGCAGTACACGGCCGCGTGTAGCAGCACTTCCTGCAACTCGGCCGGCGTGGCGCCATTGTTGAGCGCGCCGCGCACATGACCCTTGAGCTCATGCTGCTTGCCCAGCGCCGTCAGCATCGCGACGGTGATCAGGCTGCGCGTCTTCAGGTCGAGACCGGGCCGCTGCCAGACATCGCCCCAGGCCCTGGCGGTGATGTGCTCCTGGATCGGCTGCGTGAAATCCGTGGCATTGCCCAAGGCCTTGGCCACAAAGTCTTCGCCCATCACCTGCCTGCGTGTCGCCAGACCTTTTTCAAATGCCGCGTCCATCTGTCTCTCCAAAATGAAACCGCCAGCATAACGCCGACGGTTTCTGCCAACGCTGTCTCTCCGTCACCCGCTTGCCCGGTCAACATCGATGGTCCTGGCAAGAAATAACAAAAAACTATCGATGGCATTGGAAACATTGGATTGATCTATTAACCACGCACTCCTAGACTCGGTCTGTCCCCCAAGCGAGCCCCCTCAAGGAGAACCCCATGACCACCGAAGCACAATGCCCTTTCTCGGGCGCAGCCCTGAAACCCACCGCGGCCGGCGCCCGGTCCAATGCCGACTGGTGGCCGAACCAGCTCAACCTCAAGCTGCTGAGCCAGCATTCGCCGCAGTCCGACCCCATGGGCACGGCCTTCAACTACGCCGAAGAGTTCAAAAGCCTGGACCTGCATGCCGTGGTCAGTGACCTGCATGCGCTGATGACCGATTCGCAGGACTGGTGGCCGGCTGATTACGGCCACTACGGGCCCTTCTTCGTGCGCATGGCGTGGCACAGCGCGGGCACCTACCGCACCGCCGATGGCCGGGGCGGCGCAGGCTCCGGCACCCAGCGCTTTGCTCCGCTCAACAGCTGGCCGGACAACGGCAACCTCGACAAGGCGCGCCGCCTGCTGTGGCCGATCAAGCAGAAATACGGCCGGAAAATCTCCTGGGCCGACTTGATGGTGCTGGCCGGCACGGTGGCCATGGACTCCATGGGCTTCAAGACCTTCGGCTTCGCCGGCGGGCGGGCGGACGTCTGGGAACCCGAAGACATCTACTGGGGACCCGAAGCCGAGTGGATGGGCGACAAGCGCTACAGCGGCGACCGCGAACTGGAAAATCCGCTGGGGGCCGTCCAGATGGGGTTGATTTACGTGAACCCGGAAGGCCCGAATGGCAAGCCGGACCCGCTGGGCTCCGCGCGCGACATCCGCGAGACCTTCGCCCGCATGGCCATGAACGACGAGGAGACGGTGGCGCTCGTCGCCGGCGGACACACCTTCGGCAAGGCCCACGGCGCAGCCGATCCGGGCCAGTATGTCGGCCCCGAACCTGAAGGCGGCAGCATCGAGGACCAGGGCTTCGGCTGGATCAACAAGTTCGGCGGCGGCCATGGCGTCCACACGGTGACCAGCGGCATCGAGGGCGCCTGGACCAACAACCCGATCCAGTGGGACAACGGTTACTTCGAAAACCTGTTCGGCTACGAGTGGGAACTGACTAAAAGCCCGGCCGGCGCCCACCAGTGGAAGCCCAAAGACCCGGCTGCGGCCACCACCGTGCCGGATGCGCATGATCCTGCATTGCGCCACGCCCCGATGATGACCACCGCCGACATGGCCATGCGCATGGACCCGGCCTACGAGAAGATCTCGCGGCGCTTCATGGCCCATCCGCAGGAGTTTGCGGACGCCTTCGCCAGGGCCTGGTACAAGCTCACACACCGCGACATGGGCCCCATCACCCGTTACCTCGGCCCGCTGGTTCCGAAAGGCCAGTTGCTGTGGCAGGACCCGCTGCCCTCGGTGGACCATGAGCTGGTCGGCGCCCAGGACATCGTGGCGCTGAAGGCCCAGGTCCTGGCGTCCGGTCTGTCCACTTCGCAGCTGGTGAACACGGCCTGGGCATCGGCCTCGACCTTCCGCGGCAGTGACAAGCGCGGCGGTGCCAACGGTGCGCGCATCCGGCTCGCACCGCAAAAAGACTGGGAGGTCAACCAGCCGGCCGAACTGGCGGCGGTGCTGGCTGCGCTGGAGACCCTCCAGCAGACCTTCAACGCCGCACAATCCGGCAACAAGAAAATCTCGCTGGCTGACCTGATTGTGCTGGCTGGCTGCGCCGCGGTAGAGGCCGCCGCGGCAAAAGCCGGGTACCCGGTGACGGTCCCGTTCTCGCCGGGGCGCACCGACGCGTCACAGGAACAGACCGATGTGGATTCGTTCGCCGTGCTCGAGCCGGTGGCGGACGGCTTTCGCAACTACAGCCGCGCCGGACAGCAGGCCTCGGTGGCCGAACTGCTGGTGGACCGCGCCAACCTGCTGACACTCACCGCGCCGGAAATGACGGTGCTGGTCGGTGGCATGCGCGCCCTCAGCGCGGGCGCCGGCCACGGTGTCTTCACCCAGCGCACGGGAACGCTGAGCAACGACTTCTTCGTCAACCTGCTCGACATGCGCACCCGCTGGCAGAAGTCCGCGAGCGCGGAAGGTGTGCTCGAAGGCCGCGACCGGGCGACCAGCGAGCTGAAGTGGACAGGCACCGTGGTCGACCTGGTCTTCGGCTCCAACGCCCAGCTGCGCGCCATCGCGGAGGTCTATGCATCCAGCGACGCGCAGGAGGTGTTTGTGCGGGACTTTGTGGCGGCGTGGAACAAGGTGATGAACCTGGATCGCTTCGATCTGGCTTGATGTTGGTTTTGGCAGGCCTCCGATTGCGGTGGTCTCCCAGCAAGCCTGTCCCTGCACAGCCGAACGTATCATCAAGGCCTATCGAATGGAGACACAACATGAGCACAAGATATCCCCTCCCCGACCTCAACACCCTGCCCGACGACATCAAGGGCAAAATCCTCGAAGTGCAGGAGAAAGCCGGTTTTGTGCCGAATGTGTTCCTCGCGCTGGCGCGGCGCCCGGCCGAGTGGCGGGCGTTTTTTGCCTATCACGACGCGCTGATGCTGCGGGAAGAATCCGGGCTGACCAAGGGCGACCGCGAAATGATTGTCACCACCACCAGCGCCGCCAACCAGTGCCTGTACTGCGTCGTGGCGCACGGCGCGCTGCTGCGGATTTACGAGAAGAAGCCGCTGGTGGCCGACCAGGTGGCGGTGAACCACCGCAAGGCCGACATCACGCCGCGCCAGCGCGCGATGCTGGACTTCGCGATGAAGGTCTGCCAGCGCTCGCACGAGGTCGAGGAGGCCGACTTTGTGGCGCTGCAGGCCCACGGCTTCAATGACGAGGACATCTGGGACATCGCGGCGATCACCGCATTTTTCGGCCTGTCCAACCGCATCGCGAGTTTCTCCAGCATGCTGCCCAACCCCGAGTTTTACCTGATGGGGCGCGTGCCCAAACAAAAGTAGCCGGCACAATTTGCTATCTATTTGATAGCTATCGCCCCTTTCAGGACATGGGCCGGAAGGCGATTTGAGGCCTAAGCCACGATGACCCGCATCCAGTCGGGCAAGGTGGCCGCCTTCTGGCTCGGGAAGTCCACCCAGATCGTGGTGGCGCCGCCAGCGGCGTAAATCACACCGGGCTGGTCGATACGCTCCATCGTGCCCCAGGTTTCAAAGGTCGTGCGACCCGGATCGCTGGCATACATGCGCACCAGGATCTCGCCCGGGTACTCGAGCTGCTTGTAGAAATTGCAGAACGCGTTGACGATCACCGGGCCCTCGCCTTTCGGGTCGGGCACGCAGCCGATCGAATACATCCAGTCGATGCGCACCGTCTCCAGGTAGCGGAAGTAGCTGGCATTGTTGACGTGGCCCATCGCGTCCATGTCGCCCCAGCGGATCGGCAAACGCGTCTCGAAGACCAGCTTCTTGTTGTCGGGAATTTCTATTTTCATCGTTCGCCATCCGCCGGTTCAGACGCCGAAGCCGTCGTCGGCGGCAATCACCGCGCCGTTGATGAAATGGCTCTGGCCGCTGGCCAGCATCACCAGCAGCGCATCCAGGTCTTCCGGTGTACCAATACGCTTGCGCGGCAGCATCTGCACCAGCTTCTTGCCCTGCTCGGTTTCCCAGTGGTGGTGGTTGATCTCGGTGTCGATATACCCCGGGCAGATCGCGTTGACATTGATGCCGAATTTGCCCCACTCCAGCGCCATGGCCCGGGTCATCTGCACCACCGCGGCCTTGCTCATGCAGTACACGCCGATCTGCGGCAACACACGCAGGCCGGCCATCGAGGCGATATTGATGATGCGCCCGCCGGAGAACGCCCCCGGGGCCATGCCGCGCGAGCGCGCCAGCATGCGTTTGCCGACCTCCTGGCCGACAAAAAATGCGCCCTTGACGTTGGTGTTGAAAATGAAGTCGTAGTCCTCTTCCCCCACGTCCTGCAGGCGCTGCGTGGTGCTGACGCCGGAATTGTTGACAAGGATGTCGATGGGGCCGACCTCGGTCTCGGCATGCGCGACGGCCGACTTGATGCTGGCCGTGTCGGTCACGTCGAGCATCACCACATGCGCATCGCCGCCCTCGGCCTCGATCTGCGCGCGCAGGTCCTTGAGCTTGTCCATGCGCCGGCTCGCGAGCACCACCGCGGCGCCCGCGCGGCTCAGGGTTTTGGCAAACTGTGCGCCCAGACCGCCCGAAGCACCTGTCACCAGCGCAACCCGTCCCGACAAATCCATGCTGTAAGCCATGGCAAACTCCTTTCATCATTAGAGGCAGGTGTCTTGCCTGCCGCCGACGCTGGCAGAATAAAATCAGCCATTGCACCGGCAGACACCGCCGACACCCTACGCAAATCATTATCAGCGAGCCCCACATGACCCACCAAGAAATCCTGGCCCAGTTCGGCCCCCGTGAAGCCATGGAATACGACGTGGTCGTGGTCGGTGGCGGCCCCGGCGGCCTGGCCACCGCGATCCGCCTGAAACAGCTCGCGGCTGAAAAAGGCACGGAACTGTCGGTGGTGGTGCTGGAAAAGGGCTCCGAGCCCGGCGCACACATCCTGAGCGGCGCAGTGATGGACCCCAAGGCCCTGACCGAACTGATCCCGGACTGGAAAGCGCTGGGTGCCCCCTTGAACCAGGCCGTGACCGCCGACGAAGTGCTGTTCCTCAGTGAGACCGGCGCCACCAAAACGCCGGGCTTTCTGGTGCCCGAGTGTTTCCACAACGAAGGCAACTACGTCATCAGCCTGGGCAATGTGGTGCGCTGGCTGGCCCAGCAGGCAGAGAACCTCGGCGTGGAGATTTTTCCCGGCTTTGCTGCTGCGGAAGTGCTGTACAACGACAACGGTTCGGTCAAGGGCGTGGCCACCGGCAACCTCGGGGTCGGCAAGGACGGCCAGCCCAGCGACCATTTCCAGCTCGGCATGGAGTTGCATGGCAAGTACACGATTTTTGCCGAAGGCGCACGCGGCCACCTGGGCCGCCAGCTGATGGCGCAGTTCAAGCTCAACGAAGGCAAGGACCCGCAGGCCTACGCCCTGGGCGTGAAGGAGCTCTGGGAAATCGACCCGGCCAAACACAAGCCGGGCCTGGTGGTGCACACCGCCGGCTGGCCGATGGACAGCAAGACCTACGGCGGCGGCTTCATGTACCACCTCGAGGACAACAAGGTCACGCTGGGCCTGGTGGTCGGTCTCGACTACACCAACCCTTACCTCAGCCCCTTCGAGGAAATGCAGCGCTGGAAGACCCATCCCAGCATCAAGGCCTATCTGGAAGGTGGAAAACGCATCAGCTACGGCGCGCGCGCCATCACCGCCGGCGGGCTGGTCAGCCTGCCGAAGACGGTGTTCCCCGGCGGCGCGCTGATCGGCTGTGAAGCCGGCTACCTGAACGCCGCGCGCATCAAGGGCAGCCACGCGGCCATCAAGACCGGCATGCTGGCCGCCGAAGCCGCCTACGACGCGGTCACGGCCGGGCGCCAGCACGACGAACTCACGGCCTACCCCGAAGCTTTCGAAAAGAGCTGGCTACATGCCGAACTGAACCAGTCGCGCAACTTCAAGCAGTGGTTCAAGAAAGGCGTTTACCTCGGCTCCTTCATGACCGGCATCGAGCAGTGGCTGCTGCCCAAGCTGGGCATCCGCAACCCGCCCTGGACCCTGCGCCGCACCACCGCCGACCACGCCATGCTCAAGCCGGCGGCCGAGTGTCCGCAAATCGTCTACCCCAAGCCGGACAACAAGATCACCTTCGACCGCCTCAGTTCGGTGTTTGTCTCCAACACCAACCATGAGGAGCAGCAGCCGGCGCATTTGACGCTGAAAGACGCCAGCGTGCCGGTCAACATCAACCTGGCGACCTACGCCGGGCCGGAAGCGCGTTATTGCCCGGCGGGCGTCTATGAGTTCGTGAAGAACCCGGACAACTCGGACCGCCTGCAGATCAATGCGCAGAACTGCGTGCACTGCAAGACCTGCGACATCAAGGACCCGACGCAAAACATCGTCTGGGTCACCCCTGAAGGCGGCGGCGGACCGAACTACAGCGGCATGTAAGGTCCGCCGGCGAGCAGCGCGCCTGGCGCGTCAGGGACGGTTGACGCTGACGCGGCAACAGGGGCGCGCTAGACTCGGTGCCTTCCGGCCTGCCCGTGGCCGCAACGCACCGAGAAAGCTTGAACCCATGAACATCGTCATCACCGGCGGCGCCGGATTTCTGGGCGTACGCCTGGCCCGCGAACTGCTCAAAAAGGAATCGCTGTCGCTGGCCGGCGGCCCGCCGCAAGCCATCAGCCGCATCACGCTGGTCGATCGCGCCGCCCCCCCGGCAGACCTGGCGGGCGACAGCCGGGTCCATACGATGGAAGGCGACCTGAACACGCTGCTGGAGGCGGGCAACACCGCGTCGCCGGTGGTCGCCGCGAACACCTCGCTGGTGTTCCATCTGGCCGCTGCCGTCAGCGGCGAATGTGAAGCCGACTTCGACCTCGGCATGCGCAGCAACCTGGACGCGACGCGCGCGCTGCTGCAGGCCTGCCGCGCGCTGCGGACCCAACCCACCCTTGTCTTCGCCAGTTCACTGGCGGTGTTCGGCAACTCGCCCGAACAGCCGCTGCCCCAGGTGGTCGAGGACACCACGCTGCCGACGCCGCAAAACAGCTATGGCATCCAGAAGTTCATTGGCGAGCAACTGGTCGCCGACTATGCACGCAAGGGTTTTGTGCGTGGCCGCAATGTGCGGCTGATGACGGTGAGCGTGCGGCCCGGCAAACCCAACGGCGCGGCGTCCAGTTTCCTCAGCGGCATGATCCGCGAGCCGCTGGCCGGCGTGCGGGCCGTCTGCCCGGTCGCGCCGGACACACCGGTGGCCCTCTCTTCACCGGGTCACACCATAGACGGCCTGATCCGCGCGGCCGAGGCCAGCGACAGCGACTGGGGCGCGCGCACCGCGATCAATCTGCCGGCACTCAAGACCACCGCCGGCGAAATGGCCGCAGCGCTGGCGCGCGTGGCCGGCAAGGAGGTCGCGGCGCTGATTGACTGGCAACCCGACCCGGTGATCGCCAACATCGTGACCAGCTGGCCGGCCCATATCCACGCCCAACGTGCCGAGCGCCTCGGCCTGCTGCCGGAAAAAAATTTCGACGACATCATTCGCGCCTACCTCAGCGAAAACCCCTATGCGGTGAGCCAGTCTCCGGGGTGAGAATCGCAAGTTGTATGACAACTTTTTCCCGATCACCCCTTCAATTCGAGGAGACATCCATGACATTTTTCAAACCCGCGCTTTCCAGGCTGGCCCTGGGCATGACGCTGGCGCTCGGCCTGGTTGCCGGCGCCTCGGCCCAGACCACCATGAAAATCAGCATCTCCACGGCGCAGAACTCGCACCAGGGCGTGGCCATCGACACCTTCGCGCGGGAAGTTGAAAAACGCACCGGCGGCCGCTACAAGATCCAGACCTTTTACAACGGCGCCCTCGGCGGCGAGCGCGAGTCCATCGAGGCCGCGCAGCTCGGCACCCAGGAACTGGCCTTCTCGTCGACCGGCCCGGTGCCCAACTTTGTCCCCGAGACCAAGATCCTTGACGTGCCTTTCCTGTTCCGTGACAAGGCGCATGCCCGCGCGGTGCTCGACGGCCCGATCGGCCAGGACCTGCTGACCAAGTTCGACGCCAAGGGTTTCAAGGCGCTGGGCTGGGCCGAGAACGGTTTCCGCCACATGACCAACAGCAAACGCGACGTGAAGTCGCCCGAGGACCTCAAGGGCCTGAAGATGCGCACCATGGAAAACCCGGTCCACATCGCCGCCTACAAGGGTTTCGGCATCGTGACCACGCCGATGGCCTTCCCGGAAGTTTTCACCGCGCTGCAGCAGGGCACGGTTGACGGCCAGGAAAATCCGCTGTCGGTGATCATCTCGGCCAAGTTCGACCAGGTGCAAAAACACCTGTCCCTGACCGGCCACGTCTATTCACCCTGCATCTGGGTCATGAACAAGGCCGCTTTCGACAAGCTCAGCGCCGCCGACAAGCAGGCCTTCCTCGACGCCGCGAAAGAAGGCACGAAAGCCAACCGCGCCCGTGTCGACGAAGACGACGCCAAGGGTGTCGCCGACCTGCGCGCCAAGGGCATGACCGTGATCGACAA
>PNNC01000138.1 GCA_013824015.1 Polaromonas sp. | reverse complement strand
CGGTTACGCGGTGTGGGGCGAGGTGCCCAACACGCTGGCCTGGTGCGGCATCGCGCTGCTGATCGCTTCCGGCCTGTATGTGCTGGTCAGTGAAAAGCGGCGCCTGCCCGAAGCCGCCGCGGCGCCGCCGGACTGAGTGCCGGACCGGCCGCTTCGCGAGCGGTCCGGATTCAGGCCGGGGCCGCCGTGGCGCGCGCCGTGCGTCGCGCCTTGCGCACATTGAAGGCGCTGAGCACCAGCAGGCCCTGGGTGGCGACCAGGCCGAGCCAGACGCCGCGGTACTGGCCGTGGTCCATCAGCGTGCCAAAAAACAGCGGCGCGATGGCCTGGCCGATGTCCAGCCCCGAATACACAATGCCGTAAACACGACCGGTGGCGTTTTCCGGTGTCGACTTCTTGACCAGCAGGTCGCGCGAGGGCCCCGAGATGCCGGTGGCAAAACCCATCACGCCAAACAGCGCCGGCACCGCCAGCGCCGGCACCGGACCGAAACCGATCAGCAGCGCGACCACGGCGGCGATGCCGAAGCCGACGCCGACCACCCGTTCGCAACGCGCCGGGTCCGAGGCCAGAAAGCCCCCCAGCACCATGCCACCCGCGCTGCACACCATGTAGACCGTCAGGCACATCGCCGCCAGCGCCACCGGCACGCCGTGCAACTGCCGCGCCGCCTCCGGGGCAAAAGCCTGCACCACGCTGATGATCACCGCATACAGGAAGAAAAACACAAAACACATCCACACCGCCGGGATGCGCAGAAAGGCGAAGCTGCTTTCGGCCTGCGCCTGCGGGCCGGCCGGTTTGGCGGCTGCGGCCGGCAGGTCGAACTTGCTGCCGTTGAGCATCAGCACCACCAGCACCCCAAACGCCAGCGCACCCGCCGCCATCAATGCCACGCGCCAAGAGAACAGGATGGCCAGCGGCACCAGCAGGGCCGGCGCCAGCGCCCAGCCGAGGCTGCCGGTGATGCCGTGAAAGCTGTAGGCATGGCCCAGGCGCGGCGCGCTGACCTTGCGGTTGATCAGCGTGTAGTCCACCGGATGGAACACGCCGTTGCCGATGCCGGCGACCACCGCGCAGGCCGCCAGCATCCAGTAGCTGGTGCTGGCCGCATAACCGAATGCCGCCAGGCCCAGCAGGCTCAGGCCCACAAACAGAATGGGCCGCGGGCCGAAACGGTCGACGATAAAACCCGACAGCGCCTGCACGCCGCAGGACACCACGAAAAAAATCGTCATCAGGAAGCCGAGCTGCGCATAACTGACCGCGAACTCCTCCTTGAGCCAGGGAAACAGCGGCGCCAGCAACAACTGGCTGAAGTGGCTGATCATGTGCGCCAGTCCCACCAGCCCGATCACGCCGGCGTCCTGGCGCAGGCTGACAGGGTTGTGGGGCGGGTTCAGGGTGCTGGTCAGGTTCATGGCGCTATCGTAATATCGGGCCTCGCTTTCCTGAATGCGACAGAAAGACAGGATTTAGCGAATTTCGGCCAAATCCAAGCCAACCATGCCCCGCCCCCTTCCTGCCCGCACATCCTTGCCCATCCTGTCGGTGGATGGCATAGACGCGTTCATCCCGTCGCGCCAGCGGCCGGTGCGGGTGCGCTCGCGCAGCCTGCCGGCCGATACCCACTTCGAGCCGCACCGCCACGGCTGGGCGCAGCTGGCCTACTGCGCCAGCGGCATCCTGCAGGTGAGCGCATCGGTACCGGATGAAATCACCTACATCGTGCCGCCCTCACGCGCCGTGTGGATCGCGCCGGGCGCCTTGCATGCCATCAACGTGCTGGAGGCGGCCGAGTTCCGCACGCTCTACATCCACGCCGGCTCGACGCCCGCCGGCTGGCAAGGTTGCCGCGTCATTGTGGTGTCGCCGCTGTTGCGCGAAATGGTGCTCGCGCTGGATGCGCATGACAGTCCGGGCCTGAGCGCCGCACGGGAGGCCATGCTCAGCGGCCTGCTGGTCGATGAGATCACCCATGCGGACACCCAGCCGCTGGGTGTGCCGATGCCGCACGCCGGGCATGGCGACAAGCGCCTGCGTGCGCTGTGCGAGGCGGTGTTGCGCTCGCCCTCGGAACGCGCCACGCTGGCCGAATGGTCGGCCGACAGCGGCGCCAGCGAACGCACCATGGCGCGGCTGTTTCGCGACGAACTCGGCACCAGCTACCAGCAGTGGCGCCAGCAGGCCATCCTGGCGCACGCGCTGCCGCTGCTGGCGCGCGGCACACCGGTCAGCCAGGTGGCAGCCGCCAGCGGTTACGCCAGCGACAGCGCCTTTTCCGCGATGTTCAAGGCCGCCATGGGCCAGTCGCCGAGTTACTTCCAGAACAAAATTGGCCTCTAGCCCTTGTCCGGCATGGGCCAGCAGCTATTGATTCGATAGCATCGCAGGGCGCCAGCAACCCTGCGGCGCGCTGGGCCGCAGCAAGCCGATACCATGGCGGATGAACTCTTGCTGCACCCTGGTGAAAACACGTGGACACTGGCGCCGCGCCGCAAGCGGTCTGGCACTGGCGCTGCTGGCAGCCACCGCCCAGGTTCAGGCCCAGACCGCCAGCGCCCCCCCGGCGGGGCTGCTGCGCGACATCAATGCGGTGCGGCAGCAAGGCTGCGAGGGTGAGCCCGGCCAGGCCGCCCCGCTGCGCGAGAACGCCGCCCTGTCGGCAGCAGCTGCCCGCCTGGCAGGCGGTGACAGACTGGACGACGCGCTGAAAGCGGCCGGTTACCGCGCGGTGAGCGGGGCCCAAATCATCCTGCGCGGCGCCGGCGCCACCCTGCTGACGCGGGCCAGCCTGGGCAGCTCCTGCAGCGTGCTGACCCAGGCCGAGTTGGCCGAAGCCGGCTTTTACCGCGAGCCTGCGCGAACCTGGATTGTGGTGGCCGTCCCCTTTTCACCGCCCGGCGCGGCGCAGGCCGACGAGGTGCAGTCGCGTGTGCTGGCGCTGGTCAACCAGGCCCGCGCCACGCCACGCCGCTGCGGCGCCGCATCGTTCGCCGCCACGCGGCCGCTGCGGCTGAGCGCCCCACTGCTGCCCATCGCCGCCGCCCACGCCAGGGACATGGCGCAGCACGACTACTTCGACCACGCCGGCCGCGATGGCAGCCACGTCGAAGAACGCGCCACCAGCGCCGGCTACCGCTGGCGCGCCATCGGGGAGAACATCGCCGGTGGCCACACCCAGGTCGAAGCGGCGATGCAGGACTGGCTGGCCAGCCCGGAACATTGCGCCAACCTGATGTCGCCGGCCTACACCGAGATGGCCACCGCCTTTGCGGTGAACAACAGCAGCAGCGCGGGCATCTACTGGGTGCAAGTGTTCGGGACCGCCCGCTAGCAGACCGGCGGGCCGGTGGCGTTCAGGCGCGCGCCATTCGCCGCGCGGCCTGGCCCTTGCCGCGCGGCAGGCTGGCACTGACCAGCGCAGCGCCCAGCGTGACCAGCCACGAGTAATACACCCAGACCAGAAAAGCCAGCAGCGGCGCAAACGCGCCGTAGATCGTGCGGTAACTCGGGACCTTCGCGAGGTACATCGCAAAGCCGTGTTTACCGAGTTCAAACGCCGCGCCGGCCAGCAGGCCGCCAGTGATCGCGTCGCGCCAGCGCACCACGGTGTGCGGCACACAGCGGAACAAAGCGCTGAAGCCGGCGATGCTCAGCAGCAGCGGCCCGACATTCAGCGCATGCGGCAGCCAGGCCGGGCGCGTGCCGATCAGGCCGGAGGAAAGCGCCTGCAGATAGGACGCCGCCCACAGGCTGGCGCCAATCACCACCGGGCCGGCGAGCAGCAACACCGCACACAGCGCCAGCCGGCGCAGCACCGTGCGCGGCTTCTTCACCTGCCAGATCCGGTTCAGCGTGTTTTCCACGCTGAGCAGCAGCATGAAGGCCGACACCAGCAGCAGCGCAAAGCCGAGCTGCGTGAGGCCGCCCGCATTGCCGGTGAACTGCGCCAGGTACTTGAGCACGGTGCGCGCAATGTCCGCCGGCAACAGGCCGCGCAGCAGGTGTTCGCGGATCGCTTCACCGGTCGCGCGCAGTGCCGGCACTCGCGCGAACAGCGCAAAACTCACTGCCAGCAGCGGCACCAGCGACACCATCACGGCAAAGGTCAGCCCACCGGCGGCCTGGGTCAGGCGTTCTTCCCGGCCGCGCTTGAGGATGCGGCTGGGCAGGCTGCCACTGTGATTGCTTGCTGTTGCCATGGAAGGAATATACCGATGCGCCGATGCTGTCGGCGCGGACCGTGGTGTTTCACCGGAAGATGAACGGAGCCGCCGCCAGCGCTGCGCCAACGACGACCAGCAGGTAGGTGTTGTGGACGAAGTACGGAAACAGCATCAGCGCAATACCGCTCAGAAAGGGAAGCAGCGCGCGTTGCTTCTTGCCGTAAAGCGCATAACCGGCGCCCAGGGAGCCGAACAACACGCCCCAGAGGAGGGATGACGTACTCATGGTATTTCTCCATGTGTCTCTTCCGCAGACGGCATACCTTGCGCCGGATAACCACAATACATGCAGTTAGTACAGAAAAAAGACGCTGTTGGCGTGCCATCTTCTTCTGTACAGCCAATGAACGGTTTCTCACAGGAGGGACATGCTGTGTGCGCCAGCACGCCGGTGGAAAAGACAACGATAAAGAGGCTTGCCAACGCGCTTCCGAAAACGAAGCCACCGATGGTGGCCGGAAAGAGCAGCGACTGAATCCCCAGCACCAGAAAGCTCAAAATCCCAGCGCAGATGGACGCCTTATAGGTCCGTTGAAGCAGTCTGATATTTTCAAGCTTCATTACGGTGCCTGACGTAAAGATGACCGGACCACAACACATTGCGGCAAAGCCGCCTTTTGCTGGTGTGGGTCCGTGTCAATTGGTATGTAAACCATCACGCTCATTTCTTTGCCCATGTTCTGAATTTTTCGTACATGGTCCACGCAGGATCGACAGCTGGATGCACATCAATTGGAAATGCAGGTCTCCCGGCGAGTGCTTTGTTTAGCTTGGCCATGAACTCCGATTCCGACTTTGCATAGTAAGTCCATTCACGTAGATTTTCTCCAGTTGACACAAGCGCCAAGGTTGCGAAGCCATCTTTTTCAACCACGGGTCCAAGCAAATCTTCCATCGAATCCATACGCTGCCGCTCCGTCAGGACTGGCATCCCATTTTCAGACGGGTATTTCCACGCCAAGATGATTCGAACAGGTTGGCTTGCGCGCTGAAAACCAGGACTAAATGTGTCCATGTAACGGAAGACTATTTGCCTGCCGCTATTGGGGTGGGTTGAAGTTGCTAAAGCCCATGATTGCGAATAGCAGTTGGACATCAATCCGTACAACAGCAGCGTGAGAAAAACAAGGCGCTTCATTGAGGGTTAACGGTGAAGCTAACCGGCCCGCGACGGCGTGCTGCCGAACGGCCAGAATGAAACGAGACCCGAAGGCGGCATGCCGTTGCGGGTCCGGTAGATCGACAGCTTAGGCAACGCGGGTGGCAGATACACGAGGAACAAGCTCCTGCTGATAGCGCTGGGTAAACGGGACACCATTGAACGTATGCGTGCAGCACGGACATTTCGGAACCAAGGTACCTGGACCGGCCCTTGGGTCAACAACCCGCAAGACCCCTTCAGTATCGACCGTAAGCCCACTGAAATAACTCGCCTCCCCGGTACGAACATATGGCTGTGCTGCATCTTCGTGCAGAGCAACTAGCCAAAAGATGGGCTCTCGCCGGTCAAGGCGCGCTACAGCTTCGCTGTAGATTTCATCCCATTTCCTACCCACGCGAGACAGAAGGAAGCGAAACAAAGGCGTGTAGTCAAGTCCCCTGCGAATTCCCTTGTGCATTCCAAGATCGCCGCCATCGATCTCGCCGGCATTCACACTGCGACGAGACGCGCTGAAATCACCACCAAATCGATGATGAACGCCTCGCGCAGTTGTATTGACCTTGCGGTATAGCGGCGACTTGGCCTTCAGCATCTGTTGCCTAACTTTGACATATCCCGCAAAACTGCGGAATAACATGGCGGGCCGTCAGATCACACCGGCGCATGCCGCTGGAAAACGTGTTGAAAACCATGGCCCTATCTCGCGAAGTACTGCAAATGACGGGGTACAACAAACCCGGCAAAGTCGCCGGTACTGTTTGACCCTCTCCCGCCTGCGCCCCCGTGCGGAGCTTGATGGCCTGACTATAACTTTCAAACTGGCGGCGACGGTCACGTCCCGATCCGGCTGTCTCCGTCTGACTACACTCGTGCGGATGCGCCCCCCGCCCTCGCCGCCCGGCCACCCCGACGACTTGACCAGCTTTTTCTGGGACGGTGACACCCTGCGCAGCCGCAGCGTCAGTGACCGCATCCTGTCCGGCACGGTGGCTGTGCCTGCTCCCCCTGCCCTGCTGACCGCCGACTGGGCGCGCGAGATCGCGCAGCAGTTGCAACTCGAGGCCGGCGACGTCGAGCCCTTGTCGCTGCCACGCGCACGTTTGCGCTGGCCCGACTACAAACAGGGTGTGCAGGCGGTGGCCGACTGGACACGCAGCCTGGGCCTGCAGGAGGTGCTGGCCGGCGCCGACGTCGCCCTGATGGCCTGCCGCGGCGCGCGTTACCACCATGACGGCGCCCTGTATGGCGGCATGGCGTTCTGCAACCTGTTCCTCAGCGAGGACCAGGGCCTGGACATACATTTCCCGGCAGCCGGGCGACGCATCCCGCTGTGCCGCGGCACGGTGGTGATCTTCGATACCGGCCAGCCGCATGCCGTGATCCCACGCGGCAGCAGCGGCTTTGATGCCGCGGCGTTCGGCGCCGGGCGCGCCGGCAGCACGGTCTTCCTGAGCTGGGAACTGCCCGTCACGAATGTCCATGTGACGCGCGCACTGGGCATCGACTTCGACACCGACCCGGCGACGGCCGCGCGGCTGGACGATGGTCAGCTCCGGCTCAATGGCGCGCCGGCCGAGGTCTGCGCCGCCTCGGGCCGCTGGACCCCACGCGAACACAGTCCTGATCGGCCCACAGCGCATTGATTGGGCGTCCTACAGCGCGAGGCCGCCGCGTCGGCGATCATCCTTCTTATTTGATGAAAGCCTGGAACGATGAGACTGCTGCTCGCGGAAGATAACCTGCCCATGCGTGAGTTTGTCAAGGAGGCCCTCACGCAGATCCCCGACGCGGCCCTGGTGTTTGAAACGGCCAGTCACCTCGAAGCCCGGCAGTGGCTGGCCGATCATCCCGATGGCTGGGACGTCGCGCTGGTCGACATGTTCCTGACCGAAGGCAATGGCTTTCGCATCCTGAAGGACTGCGCGGTGCGCCAGCCGCACCAACGCGTGATCGTGATGTCCAACTACCTGAACGACAGCGTCAAGGCCAGGGTGATGGCCGAGGGCGCCGACGCCTTCCTGGCCAAGTCGCCCGACCCGCACGCCCTGATCACCTGCCTGCGGGGCGAAGGCCGCAGCGCCTGAACGTCCCACCCATGCATCAAACAGGTCGCCAGCCCATGACTGGCGTGCATCTGTTGCTATAACAACGAGAGCAAGGCAACACCCCTGCACAGAAGTGGCTTCACTTGTGGGTGTCGAAAAACGCCAGCATGCGCCGCGTCGCATCGAGCGCGGTCTCTTCCCTGTAAACATAACCGTTGGCGGTTTCGCCCTGCTTGTCCCAGCCGTGGGTGGCGCCGGGGTACACAAACCAGTCCACCGGCGCGCCGCCGGCCTTGAGTTGCTCCAGCAGCGGAAAGCAGGTGGCCGGCAAGGCTTCGGTGTCGCGCTCGCCCATCAGCATCAGCAGCGGCCTGTCGATGTCGCGCAGCAGCACCTGCGCGCCGCTGGGCCGCGTGCAGTTGGCATAGTGCGCGACCGCCGCGCGAAAACGCAGCGGCGCGGCGAAAGTGCTGGCGCTTTGCGGCGACGACGCCATGGCCGCGACAAAGCCGCCATAGCTGTAGCCGGCCAGGTAGATGCGCTGTTTGTCCACCAGCGGCAAGGCCGCCAGGCTGGCCAGGCCGGCGTAGGCGTCCATCACCCCGACGGCAAACGGAATGGCTTTTTCGCGGCAGGTGACAAAGTTGCGCGGACCATGGCTGTCCTGCACCAGCACCACATAACCGGCGGCCAGCAACTCCTGCGCATGCTGGCGGATGTGCGCGTTCAACACGCCGCCGCAGGTGTGCACCAGCACCACCGCCGGAAAAGGCCCGGCGCCGGCCGGCTTGAACACCTTGTTGGACAAGGCCGTCATGGCGCCCAGGCCTTCCTGCGGCTCGCCGCTGACCTTCACCGCCGTGTAGCCTTTGGCGTTGGCCATCAGCCCGGCCGGTTCCTGCGCCGCTGCCGGCTGCAGCACGCCCAGTGCCAGAATCAGGCCCAGCCCGGTTGTCCAGAGTGTCACGCGCATACCCGCTCCCTTTTCAGTTGATCCTGTGCTGATGGCCAAGGCCACCGCCCGGCAACTATAGCCGGACGGCGGCACGTGCGACAAGCCCGCGGCCTCCGGTCCGATGGCCTGAGTGAGCAAACAAAAATGCTGCCAGCCCTTTTCCAGTGGCCTTCCGTTGCTATCAAAACGGAAGCACCACGGACCATCCACAGCGTGTTGACGCCAGACCGCCGACCCACGTGGCTATCATCAGCCGATGAACCTGCAGCGCCGCATGACAGCAAACCACAGGGCACAAGGGCTGATCGGCGGATGTCTCGCCGTCGGCCTGCTGGCGCTGTGCCTCTCCACCCAGGCACAGGCGCCCGCGCCAGCCAACCCGACGCTGCTGCGCGCGATCAACGCGATCCGGCAGCAGGGCTGCGGTACCGGGCCCACGCGCGCACCGGCGCTGCGCGAGGACCCGGCCCTGTCGCGTGCGGCCATGATGATTTCCGGCGGTGCCAAACTCGAGGACGCGATCAAGGCCGCGGGCTATCGCCGGATGCGCGCCGCCAAAATCACCGTGGGCGGCATCACCGGCCCGGCGGCGCTGACGCCCAAGGTGCTGGCGGCGTCCTGCGCCACCGTGATGGCGCCTTACCTGCGCGACGCCGGCTTCCACCAGCGGGGCAACCAGACCTGGGTGGTGCTGGCCGAACCGTTTGTGGCGCCGCAGGCCGCCGACGGCCAACAGATCGAAGCGCGCATCCTCACTCTGGTCAACGCCGCACGCGCCCAGCCGCGGCGCTGCGGCAACCAGGCCTTTGTCGCGGTGCCGCCGCTGCGGCGGCAATCCCTGCTGACCGAACTCGCCGCCGGCCACGCCGCCGACATGGCGCGCCACAACTACTTCAGCCACACCGCCCGCGACGGCAGCACGGTGGACGTGCGCGCCACCCGCGCCGGCTACCGCTGGCGCACCATCGGCGAAAACATCGCCGCCGGCCAGATGACCCCCGAGCTCGCGATGCAAGGCTGGCTGGACAGCCCGGGCCACTGCGCCAACATCATGGCGCCGAACTTTGACGAGATGGGCGCGGCCTTTGTGGTGAACCCGCAGAGCAAGTCAGGGGTGTACTGGGTGCAGGTGTTTGGGGCGGTGCGGTAGCCGCGGCGCGGGACACGAATTCTGATTTGTCATGGCGGGCTGGACCCGCAATCGATGGCGCCCCGATCGCGTCCGGGATGACAAGCCCAAACCGGCGGATGCCAGCGTCCCAGGGCGTCACAGCGCCCTCAGATCAGGCGTTTGAGCAAGCCCATCACCTGGTCAAAGCGCTTGCCATACGGCGGGTAAAACAAATCCCCCCTCGCCCACTTCGATTGCACCAGCACCGGCTTTTGCTGGGTCAGGCGCAGGAAGCCGGCTTCGCTGTGGTAGCTGCCCCAGCCGCTCTCGCCGACGCCGCCGAAAGGCAGGTTCTCGTGGGCCACATGCATCAGGGTTTCGTTGACGGTCACGCCGCCGCTGACGGTGCGGGCCAGCACCTCGTCGCGTGCCGCCGTGTTGTTGCCGAACCAGTACAGGGCCAGCGGCCGCGGGCGGGCATTGATGTAGCCGATGGCCTCATCGATGGACGCGTAGGCCAGCACCGGCAGGATGGGGCCGAAGATTTCTTCGCTGAGCAGCTTCGCATCGGCCGCGGTGTTGAACACCAGCACCGGCGCCATCTGCCGTGAACCCGTGACTGCCGCTGCATTGCCCGGGTTGACCACCTGCAGCCGCGCACCGCCGGCCTCGGCCTGGGCCAGCAGCGCCTGCAGGCGTTCATGGTGGCGCGGGCTGATGATGGACGCGTAGTCGGGGTTGCCGGCGATGGTCGGGAACAGTTGCGCGACCGCGCGTGCAAAGGCGTCGCCAAACGCGGCTTCCTTTCCTGCCGGCAGCAGCACATAGTCGGGCGCGATACAGGTCTGGCCGGCATTGAGCAGCTTGCCGTGGGCAATCCTGAGCGCTGCTGTGGCGAGGTCGCAGGAGGCGTCGACGATACACGGCGACTTGCCGCCGAGCTCCAGCGTGGTCGGCGTCAGGTTGGCGGCCGCGGCCTCGGCGACCTTGCGGCCCACCGCGGTCGAGCCGGTGAAAAACAAATGGTCAAACGGCAGCGCAGCAAAGGCCGCAGCCACCTCGCCGTCGCCCTGCACCACGCAGACTTCGTCCGGCGCAAAACTTTGGGCAATCAGGCTGGCCATCAATGCCGAGGTCGCCGGCGTCAGCTCGCTGGGCTTGAGCATCACGCGGTTGCCGGCCGCCAGCGCGGTGATGACCGGGCCCAGCGCGAGCTGCACCGGGTAGTTCCACGGCGAGATCACGCCGACCACACCGAGCGGCTGGCGCTGCAGAAAGGCGCGCGAGGGCTGCAGGTAGATCGGCGTGCGCACCCGCACCGGCTTCATCCACGTCGCCAGGTGTTTGAGCGTGGCGGCCAGCGTCAGGCGCAGGGTCAGCAGGTCGGCAATCTCGGTCAGCTGCGGCGAACGCACGCCGAAGTCCTGCTGCACCGCCTGCGCCAGCGCGGCGCCGTGTTCGTCAAGCAGGCGGGCCATGCGCTGCAGCCGGTCACGGCGCAAGGCCAGCGGCACGTCGATTTGGGCGCGGCTGGCCAGGTGCTGGGCATCGAACAGGGGGCGGAGGGTGTCGGTGGGGAAGGTCATGCGGCCATGATAGGCCGCAGACCGGCCCTGCGGTAGGGGTGGGACTCCAGCAGGCGGCTGGCGGGGCCCCGGCAGACGCCGGCGCTTGATCCAGCGCATCTCGCTCCCATTTCTTACACCCGTTCGCAGCACAAGCCGCTAAAGTCAAAAATGGGCTCCCATGCCCGGTGGAAGGTATTCATGGAATTCAAGGACTACTACGAGACGCTGGGTGTGGCGCGCGATGCGACGCCCGAAGAGATCAAGCGCGCCTACCGCAAGCTGGCGCGCAAATTCCACCCGGACGTCAGCAAGGAAAAAAACGCCGAGGCGCAGTTCAAGCAGGTGTCCGAGGCCTATGAAGCACTCAACGACCCTGAAAAACGCGCGGCCTACGACCGTCTCGGCGCCAACTACCGGGCGGGGCAGGAGTTCCGGCCACCCCCGGGCTGGGAGGGCGCGCAGGCCGGCGGCGCTGCCGACTTCGGTGGCGACGGCAGCGACCACAGCGACTTTTTCGAGTCGCTGTTCCGCGGCATGGGCGGCGGCGCACGCACCGCTGGCCGCGGCGGCTCTTTCGACATGCACGGCCAGGACCAGCATGCGCGCATCCAGATCAGCATCGAGGACTCCTACCAGGGCGCGACCCGCACGCTGCAGCTGCGCATGCCGGCAGCCGACGCGGGCGGCGGCATGCGCACCCAGGACAAGACGATTGAGTTCGTGATTCCCAAAGGCATACGCGCGGGACAACACATCCGGCTGGCGGGCCAGGGCTCACCCGGCATCGGCCAGGGCAGCCCGGGCGACCTCTACCTCGACGTCGAATTTTTGCCGCACCGGCTGTACCGGGTGCAGGGCCACGATGTCTACATGGATTTGCCGGTCGCGCCGTGGGAAGTCGCACTCGGCGCCGAGGTCGAGGCGCCGACACCGACCGGCGCGGTTGAACTGACGATTCCCGCCGGCTCGGCCGCGGGCCGCAAGCTGCGGCTCAAGGGCCGCGGCCTGCCGGGCAAGACGCCGGGCGACTTCTATTTTGTGCTGCAGCTCACGCAGCCGCCCGCCGACACACCCGCCGCCAAGGCCGCTTACGCCGCCATGGCCGAGGCCTTCGCCGGCTTCAAGCCGCGCGCCCACCTGGGAGCAACCGCATGACACCCACCGCCACACCTTTGCAACTGACCGGCTTTGTACTCGAAGACCAGGATGGCCTGACCCTGGTCGAGGTCTGCCGCGCCTGCGCGGCCGAGCCCGAGATGGTGATCGCCCTGGTCGAGGAAGGCCTGGTCGCGCCCAGCGGTGCGGCGCCTGCCGAGTGGCGCTTCACCGGCGTGCACATGCAGCGCGCACGCGTCGCGGTGCGGCTGCAGAAAGACCTGGGCGTGAACCTCGCCGGTGCGGCGCTGGCGCTGCAGTTGCTGGAAGAGCTCGACAGCCTGCGCGCGCGGCTGCAGCTGCTCGAAGACAGCGGCCGCTGACGCTGAGCCGGCCGCGCCGCGGCGGCGCCACCGGGAACATGCCGATAATTGCGCCATGAGCACACGCCCCACCGCCATTCCCGCCATAAATCGGCTAGACACCGCGCTGGCGGCCATCACCGCCGCCGGCGACGAAGGCCGGCGCATCTTCACCCGGCTTTATGCCGACAGCGCCCGCATTGCCGCGCATGCCGCCGACCGGCGCGCCGGCGCCGGCAAGTCGGCCGGCCCCTTGGACGGCCGCATCGTCTCGATCAAGGATTTGTTCGACGTGGCCGGTGAAGCCACCACCGCCGGCTCGGTCTTGCTGCGTGACGCGGCGCCGGCGGCGCGGGATGCGCTGGTGGTCAGCCGCCTGCGGGCGGCCGGCGCGGTGATCATCGGCAAAACCAACATGACCGAGTTTGCGTTCTCCGGCGTCGGCATCAACCCGCACTACGGCACGCCCGGCAACGCGCTGGACCTCAGCCGCATCCCCGGCGGCTCGTCCTCGGGCGCCGGTGTCTCGGTCGCGCACGGCATGGCCGAGATCGCCATCGGCTCCGACACCGGCGGTTCGGTGCGTATCCCGTCGGCGCTCAACGGCCTGGTCGGCTTCAAGCCGACGCAGGCGCGGGTGCCACGCGACGGCGCCTACCCGCTGAGCTTCACGCTGGACACGCTGGGCCCGCTGTGCCGCAGCGTGGCCGATGCGGCTGCCGCCGACTGCGTGCTGGCCGGCATGGTGCCGCAGCCGCTGCCGCAGCGTGAGGTACGCGGCCTGAAGCTGGGCGTGCCACGCGGCCTGCTGTTCAGCCAGGCCGATGCAGCGGTGCTGGCCGCGGTCGAACACGCGCTCGGCGTGTTGCTGCACGCTGGCGCGAGCGTCAGCAACGAAAACCTGGACGACCTGCTCGGCGAACCGTTCCGCCTGCAGGAGCGCGGCACGCTGGTGGCCGCCGAGGCCGCCTGGATTCACCGCGATGGCGTGGCGACCCGACCCGACGCCTACGACCCGATCGTGCTGGGCCGCATCCGCCGCGGCCAGACGCTGGACGCCGCGACTTATGTCGGGATCCAGCAGGCGCGCGCCGCGCTGCTGCCGGCGCTCGACGCCCGCATGGTCAAGCTCGATGCGCTGGTGCTGCCAACCGTGCCGCTGCTGGCGCCGCGCATCCAGGACGTGGCGGGCGAAGAGGTGTTTTTGCGCACCAATGCGCTGCTGCTGCGCAACCCCTCGGTTTTCAACTTCTTCGATTTGCCGGCGCTGTCGTTGCCCTTGCCGCGCCAGAACGGGCTGGCGGTCGGCCTGATGCTGGTCGGCAAACGCGGCGCCGACCGCGAACTGCTGGCGCTGGGCGCCGCCGTGGAAGCCCTGCTCCGGCCGCTCCATTAGGAATCAAATCGGGCCCCAGCCCATGTCCGGAAAGGGGCGACAGCTATCAATTTGATAGTGTCGAAGTGCTTGCCGCAGCGATCTGTGATGGCGGGCCTGACCCGCCAGCCATGCTGGCGAAGCGGCAACAGTGGCTGGCACGCATGGATCACCGCGGATCGGGCTCCGGGGCAGGCTCCTCAAGTCCGGGATGACAAGACCCAGGGCATCAGCCCCACAAGGCTTTCATCGCCTGCGAAAAATCTGCCGCCAGCCGCGGCCAGCCGGGCACCTGTCCGCCACTGACAACACGCTGTCCGGCGACAAACACCTCACTCAGGCGCGTATCCGGGCTGGAGAACACCATGGCATCGAGCAGGTGGTCAGCCGGAACGCCCAGCAGTGCCGGCGAGGCCGTATCCAGCACCGCGAAGTCGGCGCGCTGGCCCACGGCCAGGCCAGCCAGCGGCAAGGACGTTGCTGACGGGCCACCGGCCAGCGCTGCGGAAAACAGCATGGCCGCGCTGGACGGCCCGCCGAGCACGCGTGCGGCGATGTTGCGCTGGCGCAGTGTCAGGCGTTGCGAATACTCGAGCAGGCGCAGCTCTTCCTGCCAGCTGCGTGTCACATGGCTGTCGGAACCCATCGACCAGCGGCCGCCCGCCGCCGCATAGGCCGGCAGGTCGAACACGCCGTCGCCCAGATTGGCCTCGGTGCTCGGGCAGATCACGATGGCTGCGCCGCTGCGCTGGATGCCCTGCAGCTCGGCCGGCGTGGACTGGGTCGCATGCACCAGGTTCCAGCGTGCATCGACGGGCGCATGGTTCAGCAGCCAGCCGATCGGGCGCTGGCCGGTGGCGGCGATGCAGTCATCCACTTCCTGCGTTTGTTCGGCAATGTGGATGTGCACCGCGATGCCCTGGGCTTTCGCGGCGGCAGCCACCTCCTGCAGCGCCGCCGCATCGACCGCGCGCAGCGAATGGAGCGCCAGCCCGGCGTTGATGCGGGCGTCCCCGATGGCCTGCGCGGCTTCGGCCAGGCGCAGCACCGACGCGGGGGTCGAGGCAAACCTTCGCTGGTCCTCGCGCAGACCGCTCGCGGTGAAACCGGAGCGCATGTACAGCGTGGGCAGCAGGGTCAGGCCCATGCCCACACGCTGCGCGGCGCGCACCAGCGCCAGCGACATGGCCAGCGGGTCGGCATAGGGCTGGCCGTCGGTGGCGTTGTGGAGGTAGTGGAACTCGCAGACCTGCGTGTAGCCGGCCTGCAGCAGCTCGGCATACAGCAACGCAGCCACCGCTTCGAGCTGCTCTGGCGTGATGCGCAGCGCGGCGCTGTACATGCGGTCGCGCCAGCGCCAGAAATCGTCCTCGCCCGCAGCGGCCCGCTCGGTGAGCCCGGCGATCGCGCGCTGGAAGGCGTGGCTGTGGGCATTCACCAGCCCCGGCAGCACCGGGCCGCTCAAACGCTGCGCATCCCGCAAGGCTTGCGGGCTGGCGTTGGCTTCGATGTGCAGCCAGTGGCCGTCCGCGCCCACCGTCAGCAACACGTCCTGGGCCCAGGCGCCGTTCAGCCAGGCCTGCGGCGCGGCATAAGTTTCCGGCTCAGCGCGCATACAGCTTGCGTGCCGCGGCCAGGCTGGCCGTCACCATGTTCTGCAGCACCGGCTGGATCTGTTGTGCCAGGGATTCGTCATAGGCAAACGGCGCCACTTCCTGCATGTACAGGCTCTGGCATTTTTCGAGCTGCACCGCATGCACGTCCTGGTCCGGCCGACCGTAATGCCGCGTGATGTAGCCGCCCTTGAAGCGGCCGTTGACGATGCTGCTGACGCCGGAAACGCCGGCACAGGCGGCTGCGACGGCCTCGGTGATGGAGGCATGCGCCGCAGCGCCATTGGCCGTGCCGATGTTGAGATCGGGCAGGCGGCCCTCGAACAGCCAGGGAATCTCGGAGCGGATGCTGTGTGCATCCCACAGCAGTGCAAAACCATGTTGCGACTTCAGCCGCGCGAGTTCGCCCGCCAGCGCCGAATGGTAGGGCTGCCAGTACATCTCGCGGCGGCGCATTCGTTCGGCCAGCGACGGCGCCCGGCCCTCCTTGTAGAGCGCATCGCCGTTGAAAAAATGCGTGGGGCACAACTCGGTGTTGGACGCGCCCGGGTACATGGGCGCGTCGTCGGGCGGCCGGTTCAGGTCGATCACATAACGCGAATACTGCGGCCGGAGCACGCTGGCGCCCAGCGCCGGCAGAAAGTCATACAGCCGCTGCAAATGCCAGTCGGTGTCTTCCAGGCCCAGCGCGCGGTCCGCGTAGTCGCCCTGCAGCGCTGAGGGAATGTCGGTGCCGGTGTGCGGCATGCTGACCAGCAGCGGGACGGTGCCCTCGTGCAGGTGAAAACTCATACGGGCTCACCTTTGAAAACGGTTTGAAGGCGCGGATTGGCGCCGAAGGCATACGCCAGTTGCGCCGGATGCGCCACATCCCAGAGCACGAAGTCGGCGCGTTGACCGGCAGCGATTTCACCGCGGTCGGACAGCCCCAGCGCCTGCGCCGCATGGCGTGTGACACCGGCCAGCGCTTCCTCGGGTGTCAGCCGGAACAAGGTGCAGGCCATGTTGAGCATCAGCAGCAGCGAGGTGCAGGGCGAGCTGCCGGGGTTGCAGTCGGTCGAGATCGCCATCGGCACCTGATGGCTGCGCAGCAGTTGCACCGGCGGCAACTTCGTCTCGCGCAAAAAGTAAAACGCGCCCGGCAGCAGCACGGCCACGCTGCCGGCCTGGGCCATGGCGGCCGCGCCCTGCTCGCTGAGCCACTCGAGGTGGTCGCAACTGAGCGCGCCGTAACGCGCCGCGAGTTCGGCGCCGCCGCTGTCGCTGAGCTGCTCGGCATGGAGCTTGACCCGCAGGCCCAGCGCCTGCGCGGCCTGGAACACACGTTCGGTCTGCGCCGTGCTGAAGGCGATACGTTCGCAGAAAGCATCCACCGCATCGACCAGTCCTTCGGCGTGCAGCAGCGGCAACATGCGGATCACCTCGTCCACATAGGCGTCCTGCCGGCCGGCGAATTCTGGCGGCAGCGCATGCGCGCCGAGAAAGGTGGTGCGCACCTCGACCGGCTGGCTGCGGCCCAGCGCACGCGCGACGCGCAAGGCCTTGCGTTCATGCGCAAGCGCGAGGCCATAACCGGACTTGATCTCCAGCGTGGTCACCCCTTCGGCCAGCAGCGCCTGCAAACGCTTTCGGCTTTGGGCCTCGAGTTCTTCCTCGCTCGCCGCGCGTGTGGCTTTCACCGTCGAGCTGATGCCGCCGCCGGCACGCGCAATGTCTTCATAAGTCGCGCCCTGCAGGCGCAGCTCGAACTCGTGGGCGCGGTCGCCGCCATACACCAGGTGGGTATGGCAGTCGATCAGGCCCGGCGTGACCAGCGCGCCGCCCGCGTCGTGTTCACGCGTACAACGCGCGGCCAGCCCGGCCGGCAGCTGGCTGCGCGGACCGACCCAGGCGATCTGCCCGCCTTCGACCACCAGTGCCGCGTCTGCCACCAGGCCATACGGCTGCGCATGACCGGCTTGCAGCGTGGCGATGTCGCAATGGGTCCAGACTTGCACCGTCATCGGGCCATTTCCATCCACAGCGCGGTCGGGGCCTCGATGCGCACCGATGCGCCGTCTGCCAGCGCGCGCCAGGCCAGCGTGTGCGGCGGTACGGTCACGAACTGGCGGTCCACCTGCACCTGCACCGGCTCGTCCCAGGCATACACCGCCACCCGTGTGCCGGGTTCGACCTCGACATTGAGCGCGCCCAGCACACGCACCAGGCGCGCACGGCTGTGCCCGTGTTTGAGCATCAGGTTGAAATCTTCGGTGGGCCCGGCAATCAGCTCGCAGGTGCAGTCCTTCGCGCCGTCGAAACACAGGGGCGCGCCCTGCGCCGTCATCTCGTGGCTGCGGCCGTCCAGCGTCAGCCGCACACCGGCCCCGCCGAGCACGGCGAACCAGCGCTCCACCCCTTCAAAGCGCGAGAACGGTCCGCCCTTGTCGATCTCGGCCACCGAGATACGCCAGTCCCAGTCCTGCGGCGTGGGCCAGGCGAGCAGCTCGCGCGTCACACCGCCGCCATTGCGCCAGGGCGAAGGCGCGACGTCTTCCAGGGGAATCATTTGCCAGCTCATCGGTTCACCTCCGCACTGTGGGCTGTGTTCATGCCTGGAATTGTCCCGCAAAGCTGTAGCGCGTGCCAGGGTAAACCAGGCGCGCGACGCTGGCGACGTTGGCGCCGCTGACGGTGCGCCGCATCATGGCCAGGCAGGCCTCGCTGCGCTTGATGCCCAGCTGTTTGGCCTCCTCGGCGGTCGGCAGACAGGCCTCGATCGAATAACTGGCCTCGGTCAGCGGCGCATGCTGCAGCAAGTGATGCGTTGGCGTGGTCCGGGTGAAATCGGTGTCCAGAAAATCAGGCGCGGCGGCCGGGTTGACGTAGCGGTCTTCGTACTGGATGGGTACGCCGTTCTCGAGATGCACCAGCAAGGTGTGAAAAATCCTCGCGCCGGTGCGCAGGCCCAGCGACTCCGCCAGCGCGGCACTGGCCTTTTCGGCTTGCACCATCAGCACGCGCGTGGTGTGCAGATGGCCGCGTTCGGCCACTTCTTCATGGATGTCGCGGATGGTCAGGCGCGACGAAATACGGTGCAGCTCCGCCACCCGTGTGCCGGAGCCCTGGATGCGCGTGACCAGGCCCTCGGCCGTCAGCTCGCGCAGGGCCCGGTTGACCGTCATGCGGCTGATGCCAAACTGCGCCGCCAGCACGGCCTCGCTGGGCACCGGGTCGCCCGGCTTCCAGGTGCCTGCACTGATATGGGTCTTGATGAAGGCCTTGACCTGCTCGTAAGCAGGCAACAAATCTTTTGCCATGGGCGTAGATTACCCCAGTTGACACAAGTTGTATAGACAACTAGCATTTGCCGGAACGAATCTTGCATGACCGGATGAACCGGAACTGCCGCAACCTGGGACGCACCATGTCAGACCTTTCACACACCCCTTTCCTCGACAGCAAGGCCAGGCCGGTACGCGCTCCGCGCGGCAGCGCGTTGAGCTGCGCCAACTGGCAGATCGAGGGCGCCTACCGCATGATCCAGAACAACCTGGACCCGGAAGTCGCCGAAAACCCCGATGAACTGGTGGTCTACGGCGGCATCGGCAAGGCGGCGCGCAACTGGCCGGCGTTTGACGCCATCCTCGACTCGCTGCGCAAGCTGAAAGCCGACGAAACCCTGCTGGTGCAGTCGGGCAAACCGGTGGGCGTGTTCCGCACCCATGCCGGCGCGCCGCGGGTGCTGATCGCCAACTCCAACCTGGTGCCCAAGTGGGCGACCTGGGAACACTTCAACGAACTGGACCGCGCCGGCCTGATGATGTATGGCCAGATGACGGCCGGCAGCTGGATCTACATCGGCACCCAGGGCATCGTGCAGGGCACCTACGAAACCTTTGTGGAAGCCGGGCGCCAGCATTTCAACGGGGATTTGTCCGGCCGCTGGGTGCTGACTGCCGGGCTGGGCGGCATGGGCGGCGCGCAGCCGCTGGCCGCGACCTTTGCCGGCGCCTGTTCGCTCAACATCGAATGCCAGCAGAGCAGCATTGACTTCCGGCTGCGCACCCGCTACGTGGACAAGCAGGCCAGGGACCTCGATGAGGCTTTGGCACTGATCAAACACCACACCAGCCGCAAGGAGGCGGTGTCGATTGCCCTGTGCAGCAATGCGGCAGACATCCTTCCCGAGCTGGTCAGACGTGCGCAGGCTGGCGGCATCCGCCCCGACATCGTGACCGACCAGACCTCGGCCCACGACATCATCAACGGTTACCTGCCGGCCGGCTGGACCGTTGCGCAATGGCGTGCCGCCCAGAAAGATCCGTCGCAACATGCCGCGCTCAAACAAGCGGCGGGCGAGTCCTGCGTGGTGCATGTGCAGGCGATGCTGGCCTTTCACGCGATGGGCATCCCGACGGTGGACTACGGCAACAACCTGCGCCAGGTCGCCAAGGACTTCGGCGTGGCGAATGCCTTCGACTACCCGGGTTTTGTGCCGGCCTACATCCGGCCGCTGTTCTGCCGCGGCGTCGGTCCTTTCCGCTGGGTCGCGCTGTCCGGCGACCCGGAAGACATCCGCAAGACCGACGCGAAGATGAAAGAACTGTTTCCCGACAACAAGCCGCTGCACCGCTGGCTGGACATGGCGGAAGAACGTATCGCCTTCCAGGGCCTGCCGGCGCGCATCTGCTGGATCGGCCTGGGCGAGCGGCATCTGGCGGGCCTGGCCTTCAACGACATGGTGAAGTCCGGCGAGCTCAAGGCGCCCATCGTGATCGGCCGCGACCACCTGGATTCAGGATCGGTGGCCTCGCCGAACCGTGAAACCGAAGCCATGAAGGACGGCAGCGATGCCGTCAGCGACTGGCCGCTGCTCAACGCGCTGCTCAACACCGCCAGCGGCGCAACCTGGGTCAGCCTGCACCACGGCGGCGGCGTCGGCATGGGGTATTCGCAACACTCGGGCGTGGTCATCGTCTGCGACGGCACCGACGAAGCGGCCGGGCGTATCGAACGTGTCTTGTTCAACGACCCGGCCACCGGCGTGATGCGCCATGCCGATGCCGGTTACGACATCGCCAGAACCAGCGCCAAAGAGAACGGCCTGAACCTGCCGATGATCGGCTAGGCCTCCAACGGTTCGGTCCACGACAACATGCCCGCCAAAGAACTGCTCATTCCCGGCCAGCTGTCGCTGGCGCAATTGCGCCGGCTTTGCGCGCCGGTGCCGCCGGCAGTCCGGCTTGATGCCGCCTGCCGCGCCGGTGTGCGCGCCAGCGCGGCGCTGGTGCACCAGGCCGCCAGCGGCGGCGCGGCGGTCTACGGCGTCAACACCGGCTTCGGCAAACTCGCGAACACCCGCATAGCGAAGAAGGACCTGGCGATCCTGCAGCTCAAGCTGCTGCGCTCCCATGCCGTCGGTGTCGGCGAGCCGCTGCCCACCCGTGTGGTGCACCTGATCCTGCTGCTCAAGGCGGCCAGCCTGGCGCGCGGCTATTCGGGCGTGCGTGAAGAAGTGATCGATGCGCTGCTCGATCTTCACAACCACGGCATCTGCCCGGTGATCCCCTGCCAGGGTTCGGTCGGCGCGTCGGGCGACCTCGCGCCGCTGGCGCACCTGTGCCTGCCCTTGATTGGGGAAGGCGAGGTGTTTTACCAGGACCAGCGCCTGCCGGCGGCGAAAGCGCTGGCGCTGGCCGGCCTCAAGCCGTTGGCGCTGTCGGCCAAGGAAGGCCTGGCGCTGATCAACGGCACCCAGGTCTCGACCGCGCTCGCGCTCGACGCGCTGTTTGCCACCGAGCGCCTGTTCGAGACCGCGGTGATCTCGGGCGCGTTGACGCTGGACGCCGCGCGCGGCAGCGACGGGCCGTTTGATCCGCGCATCCACGCGGTGCGCGGCCAGCCGGGACAGATGACCTGCGCCGCCGCCTACCGGGCACTGACCGCCGGCAGCGACATCCGCCAGTCGCACCTGGACAACGACGACCGGGTGCAGGACCCCTACTGCCTGCGCTGCCAACCGCAGGTCATGGGCGCCTGCCTGGACCAGATGCGTCATGCCGCGCAGGTGTTAACCATCGAAGCCAATGCGGTGACCGACAACCCGCTGGTGTTTGCCGACGAAGGCAGCCTGCTCTCTGGAGGTAATTTCCATGCCGAGCCCGTCGCGCTGGCGTGCGATGCACTGGCCGTCGTCATTGCCGAAATCGGCGCGATCACCGAACGCCGCATCGCGATGCTGGTCGATACCGTGGTCTCGCGCCTGCCACCTTTCCTCACGCCCGATGCCGGGCTCAACTCCGGCTTCATGATCGTGCATGTCACGGCGGCGGCACTGGCTTCCGAGAACAAGTCGCTGGCGCATCCGGCCAGCGTGGACAGCCTGCCAACCTCGGCGAACCAGGAAGACCATGTCAGCATGGCCACCTTCGCAGCACGCCGGCTGCAACCGATGCTGCGCAATACCAGCTACATCGTCGGCATCGAGTTGCTGGCGGCCGCCCAGGGCATCGAATTTTTGCGACCGCTCAAAAGCTCGGCGCCGCTGGAGCGTGTGTTGCGCCTGATCCGCATCGTCTCGCCGGCCATGATGGAAGACCGCAGCCTGGCGCGCGATATCGAGGCGGTGCAACACCTGGTGGCCAGCGGCGACATGGCGGCGGCGCTGGATGCCGACCTGCCCGAGCTGCACGCCCTTCGTTTAGCCAACACCGCGCCCGCCATCGCAGGGCTGGCATGAACACTGCATACCTGTCGATCACCCTTCCCTTCCACCGTCAACCAGGAGTCCCCATGAAAAAGCTGCTCACCCTGTCCCTCGTCGCCCTCGCCTGCCTGTCCGCGCAGGCCCAGGAAACCAAAATCACGCTGGGCATGTCGGGCTGGACCGGCTTTGCGCCGCTGACCCTGGCCAAGGAAGCCGGCATCTTCAAGAAGAACGGCCTGGACGTGACGATCAAGAAGATCCCGCAAAAAGACCGCCACCTGGCCATCGCTTCGGGTGACGTGCAGTGCGCAGCGACCACGGTGGAAACCTGGATTGTCTGGAACGCCAACGGCGTCGCCACCACGCAGATCTTCCAGCTCGACAAGAGCTACGGCGCCGACGGCATGGTGGTCAAACCCAACATCGCCAAAATCAGCGACCTGAAAGGCAAAACCGTGGCCGCCAGCGCACCCGGCACCGCGCCCTGGTTCACCCTGGCCTGGATGCTGAAGAAAAACGGCCTGAGCCCGAAAGACGTGAAGATCGTCAACCTTGAGCCGCAAGCCGCCGCCAACGCGATGATTGCCGGCACCGACGGCATCGACGCCGCCATGACGTACGAGCCCTACCTCGGCGCCGTGCGTGCCAAGCCGGAAGCCGGCAAGATCATCGCGACCACACTCGACTACCCGATGATCATGGACACCGTGGGCTGCACGCCCAAGTTCCTGAGCGACAACCCGAAAGCCGCCAAGGCCCTGGCCGACAGCTACTTCGAAGCGCTGGACATGATCAAGAAAGATCCGCAGAAGAGTTTCGAGATCATGGGCGCCGACGTCAAGCAGCCGGCCGACAAGTTTGAAGCCAGCCAGAAGTACCTGCGCTGGCAGGACCGCGCCGCCAACCAGAAGTTTTTTGCCGGCGAACACGCGGCCTTCAGCAAGGAAGCCGCCGACCTGCTGCTCGAGGCCGGTGTGATCAAGGCCCTGCCCGACATGAGCAAGCTGGCCGACACGCGATTCCTGAAATAAGCAATATGTCGTTCATGCCCGGGCGCCGTCGCTGACGGCGCCCGGGATGACAAACCCACCTACACACAACGATGCGCCCCCTCCAACCTGTCACCCCCGGTGTCCGCATCGCGCTGGGTATTTCCTTCTTCGTCCTGTTCTTCGCGGTCTGGGCTTTCGCCACCTTCGGCGGTTATGTGTCCAAAACCTTTCTGGCCGACCCGGTGACCATGGTGCGTTCGGGATACGACCTGCTGGTCAACCAGGGTTTCATCAAGGACATCGGCATGACGGTGTGGCGCGTGCTCGGCGGCTTCCTGATCGCCGCCGTGCTGGCCGTGCCGCTGGGTGTGCTGATGGGCGCCTACAAGCCGATCGAGGCCTTCTTCGAACCCTTTGTGAGTTTTGCGCGTTACCTGCCGGCCTCGGCCTTCATCCCGCTGCTGATCCTGTGGGCCGGCATCGGCGAGGCGCAAAAGCTCGCGGTGATTTTTATCGGCTCGTTTTTCCAGCTGGTCTTGATGATGGCTGTCAGCGTCGGCAACACCCGGCGCGACCTGGTCGAAGCCGCTTACACCCTGGGCGCGGGCGACCGCGGCATCGTCACCCGGGTGCTGCTGCCCAGCAGCGCGCCCGAAATCGCCGAGACGCTGCGCATGGTGCTGGGCTGGGCCTGGACTTATGTGATCGTCGCCGAACTGATAGGTGCGTCCAGCGGCATCGGCCACATGATCACCGACAGCCAGGCGCTGCTGGCGACCGACCAGATCATCTTCGGCATCATCGTGATCGGCGTGATCGGTCTGGTCACCGACTTTGCCTTCAAGGCCCTGAACCGCAAACTTTTCCCCTGGGCAAGGCTGTAAGCCCTTATGAACATCCTCGAAATCTCCCAGGTCTCCAAGACCTTCGCCGGCGCCAACGGCGGCACGGTCGCCTTGCAGGCCACCGACCTCAGCGTCGCCGAGAACGACTTCATCACCATCCTCGGCCCCTCGGGCTGCGGCAAGAGCACCTTGCTGCGCATGGTGGCCGGGCTGGACACGCCGAGCACCGGCAGCATCACGCTGGACGGCAAGCCGGTCAGCGGCCCCGGCGCCGACCGCGGCATGGTGTTCCAGAGCTACACGCTGTTTCCCTGGCTGACCATCCTCGAGAACGTCTGCTTCGGCTTGCGTGAAAAAGGCCTGCCGCTGGCCGAGCAACATGCGATTGCGCATCCCTTCATCCAGAAGGTGGGCCTCAAAGGCTTCGAGAACCATTTTCCCAAGCAGCTTTCGGGCGGCATGCAGCAGCGCACCGCGCTGGCGCGGGCGCTGGCCAACAACCCGCGCATGTTGCTGATGGACGAGCCCTTCGGCGCGCTGGACCACCAGACCCGCGAACTGATGCAGGAACTGCTGCAAGGCATCTGGGAAGCCGAGCGCAAGACCGTGCTGTTTGTCACCCACGACATCGACGAGGCCATCTTCATGGGCAACCGCGTGGTGGTGATGAGCGCGCGCCCGGGCCGCATCAAGTGCGACCTGCCGGTACCGATAACGCATCCGCGCCACTATTCGGTCAAGACCACACCGGTGTTCATGGAACTGAAGGCGCGCCTGACCGAGGAGATCCGCATCGAAGTGCAACGCGCGGCCGGGCTGATCACCGACGCCGCCTGACAAATCTCAAGCCGGATGGGCCCTCAGCCCATATCCGGCATGGGCCGTCAGCTATTGTTTTTATAGCAAAGGCACGGTGGCCATCAGTACAGCGTGGCGCGCTGGCGCGCCGGCAGTTCACGGTCGTAGGCCTCGCCATCGACCGCGGCATCGGTCAGGGCCTGCAGGATGGCGCCGGGCGTGGGCACACGCTGCCGCAGTTCCGCCGCCGGCGGCTGCCACAGGCCGGAACGCTGGATCGCCCGCGCGCACTGGAAAAACACCGATTCCACGCTGATCACGATCACACATTTCGGCGCCTGGCCCTGCACCACACAACGCGCCAGCAGCTCCGGCGCCGTCGTGATGCGGGCGCGGCCGTTGACACGCAGGGTCTCACCGACACCGGGGATCAGGAACAGCAAGGCCACCCGCGGGTCATTGAGGATGTTGCGCAGGCTGTCCACGCGGTTGTTGCCGCGGCGCTCGGGCAGCAGCAGCGTGTGCGCGTCCTGCACCAGCACAAAGCCCGGCGCATCCCCGCGCGGCGAGGCATCGAGCCCGTCCGGGCCGGCCGTGGCCAGCACCGCGAAGGGCGAGGCATCGATCATGGCCTGGTAGTGCGGATGGACAAACGCCGTTTCCTTGCGGATGGACGCCTCGCCGACTGCGCCGAACAGCGACGCCAGCTGGTCCACGCTGGAAATGCTGTGGGCGTCGGTGGTGGTGGTGGTCATGGCAGGCTCCCGTGTTGCCGGGATTATCCGCGACCGGCCCGGTCCAGCCCGATCCGCCGATGGCTTGCCGCCCTCTCTGCCAATACCCCTGTCGCATGTCCGGCTACAGTGCAGGCTTTCACCCGGCCCCCCGGGCCGACCAGACAATGCCCGCACCATGCGTACTCTTTCCAGCTTTCCCATCACCCAGAAATGGCCCGCCCGGCATCCGGAGCGCATCCAGCTGTATTCACTGCCCACGCCCAACGGCGTGAAGGTGTCCATCATGCTGGAGGAGACCGGCCTGCCCTATGAGCCGCACCTGGTCGACTTTGCGAGCAACGACCAGCTCACGCCGGAATTCATCTCGCTGAGCGCCAACAACAAGATCCCGGCCATCATCGACCCCGACGGTCCCGGCGGCCAGCCGCTGGGCCTGTTCGAGTCGGGCGCCATCCTGATTTACCTGGCCGAGAAGACCGGCCAGTTCCTGCCGCAGGACGCCGCCGGGCGTTACGAAACCCTGCAGTGGCTGATGTTCCAGATGGGCGGCATCGGCCCGATGTTCGGCCAGCTCGGCTTCTTCCACAAGTTTGCCGGCAAGGATTACGAAGACAAACGGCCGCTGGAGCGCTACGTTGCCGAATCGAAACGCCTGCTGGGTGTGCTCGACAAACGCCTCGAGGACCGCGACTGGATCATGGGCCCGGATTACACCATCGCCGACATCGCGACCTTCGGCTGGGTGCGCAACCTGATCGGGTTTTACGATGCCGGCGCACTGGTCGGCTTCGACAGTTTCGGCCATGTCAAACGCGTGCTGGACGCCTTCGCCGCGCGCCCCGCGGTCATCAAGGGTCTGGCGATTCCGGCGCGCGGCTGAACGCCATCCGCATCAGGCCGCCTGAAGCATCGCTTCCGGCGTGTCGTTGACCGTCGTCCTGCGCAGCTCGCGGCGCTCACTGATGTCGTAGCGGCGGCCGCGGTGCAGGGTGGCGCGGTTGTCCCACATCACCAGGTCACCAACCTGCCATTCGTGGCGGTAAACGCGTTCGCGCTGCGTCGCATGCTCCAGCAGGTCCTGCAGGTACATGCGGCTTTCCGCGGTCGGCCAGCCGAGAATCTGGCGCGCATGCACGCCCACGAACAGCAGCTTGCGGCCTGAACCGGGATGCGTGTCCACCAGGGGCCAGACCGCCGGCGGGATCTCTTTCTTCTGGTCATCGGTGTAAGCCTCGTCGCCCAGCAGGATGCGCGTGTGCAGCGCAAAATGCTCGGCCTTCAGGTCCTGGATCTCTGCCTTGGTGCGTTCATCGAGGGTGTCGTAGGCATCGCGCAGGTCGGCAAACTCGGTGGTGCCGCCCCAGCTCGGCTTGATCACGCTGTGCAGCATCGAATAGGCCGCGCGCGGGTTCATGAAGGAACTGTCGCTGTGCCACAGCTGGTTGGCGAAGTTCGACAGGTTCTTGGGCGAGTCCCGCTTCGCCACATTGCCCTGCGCGTCGACGTTGGAGATGTCGATCAGGCGCTCGTCCTCCAGCCGCTCGGGCCGCTTGAACACGCGCTTCAGGCCGATGTCCAGCGGGCCGAAATGTTTTGCAAAATCGAGCTGCTGCTGCGAAGTCAGCGGCTGGCCGCGCCAGAGCAGCACGGCGTGTTCGTTCATCGCCGCGTTGATGGCGCGTACGTCCTTGTCCGCCAGCGGCTGGGTCAGGTCCAGGCCGCTGGCCTCGGCGAAGAAGACCGGGTGAAGGGGTTTGATCTGCAGGCTCATGGTGGTGCTCACTCCATCTGGATTTTGGCGTCGGTGATGACCTTGCCCCACTTTTTCATCTCGGCGCCAAGAAAGGCGTCGAACTGATCCGGCTGCGAGCCGACGACCTTCAGGCCGTACTCCCTGGCCCGCGCCTGGATTTCCGGGCTGGCCAGCGCTTTGGCGGTATCCGCCTGGATCTTGCGGACCACGGCTTTCGGCGTGCCCGACGGCACCACGAAGCCCAGCAGCGCCCCCACATTGAAGCCCGGGATCGTTTCTGCCACGGTCGGGTAGTCGTGCCCGGCAACACGTTTGTCGCCCATGGTGGCGATGATCTTCATCCTGCCGCCCTGCACATACGGCAGGATGGACAGAAAGGGATCGACCACCAGATCCAGGCGGCCGCCCATGAGTTCGGTATGCGCCGGTGCGCTGCCTTTCATGGCCACGTGCTGCATCGTGAAGCCGGCTTCACGCTGCAGCAGTTCGGCGCCCAGGTGGGTGGTGCTGCCGGCGCCCGGCGTGCCGTAGTTGAGCTTGCCGGGATTCTTCTTGCCGTACTCGATCAGCTCTTTCAGGGTGTTGAAGGGCGCGTCGGGCCGGGCGACGATGGCCAGCTGCATGTCAAACAGCTGGGTCACGCCCGACAGGTCCTTCAGGGTGTCGTAAGGCAGCTGTTTGCGCAACGAGGGGTTGACCGCCAGCGAGGAGTTCACCATGCCGATGGTCTGGCCATCGGCAGCCGACTTCGCCACAAAGTCCGCGCCGATGGCGGTGCCGGCGCCCGGCTTGTAGTCGATGATCACGGTCTGGCCCCAGGTCTCCTGCAGGTTTTTCGCCAGGATGCGGCCCACCGTATCGGTCGGGCCACCGGGCGGGAAAGGAATGATGATCTTGACCGGGGCGGTCGGCCACTGCTGTGCGGCAGCCGGGGCAGCCATGGTCAAAGCCAGGGTGGCCATCGCCATGCCTGTACAAAGCTTGATCAAACGCATATCTGTCTCCTGAACTTTATGAAATAATGAAACAATGTTCCAGAATAATATGACAAATATCAATTAAATGGAACATAGTTTCAAAATAATCAGGGTTTTCAGCCATGAATGAGCTTACGACCAGGGATGAAGTCAGTGCGCTTGCGCGCGGTCTGGCCTTGTTGCGCGCTGTCGCCGACGCTGGCGAAGCGCTGTCCAACCGCGAGCTGGCCGAGCGGGCCGGCATTCCCAAGGCGACGGTCTCGCGGCTGACGGCCACCTTGCAGTCTGCCGGTTTCCTGCGTGCCATGGCCGGCGAGCGTTACGCGCTCGGACCGGCCACGCTGCACCTGGGCAATGCCTACCTGCGCAGCTTCGATTTCCGGCAGCAGGCGCGTTTGCACCTGGCGGGGCTGGCCGAGACCGCCGGCGCCAATGTGCACCTGGGCGTGCGCGACGGGCTGGACATCCTGCTGATCGATACACTGCGGCCGAAGTCGGCGCTGATCCTCTCCCGCATGGACGTCGGCTCACGCATGAGCATTGCCACGTCGGCGGCGGGTCGCGCCTACCTGGCGGCGCTGCCGGCCGATCAGCGGGAGGAGCTGCTGGCGGACATCCGCGCGGCCAGCGGCCCTGCCTGGCCCGAGGTGCAGCAGCGGCTGACCGCAGCGCTGGAGGAATATGCCCGGGTCGGTTATTGCAGCTCGTTCGGCGAGTGGCACCCCGACATTCACGCGCTGGGCTTTGTCATGCACGGGCCCCAGGGCGAACTGTATGCCGCCAGCGTGGGGGGACCGGCGTACATGCTGAGCAAGCAGATGCTGCTGGACAGCGTGGGACCGCGTTTGCTTCAGGTGCAGCACGCGATCGAACATGAAGCCGGCCTGAACTGACAGCCGCCGACCTCGGGCGTCCGCCGCCGCAGGCAAAAACAGGCCTGCAGCCCTTGTCTGGTCAGCGCCGCCAGCTATTGATTTTGTAGCAGTTGGGACCCGGCCCGAGCGCAGAGCCGTGCCACCGGGGTCGCACGGCCAAACCGCCGGGTGTCCGGGTGTATAAACAGAACCCCGTCCCGCAGCCTGTTGTCACAGCGCGGGGCCAGCCGATACAACACCAAGGAATCTCAAGCATGGGCGCGCAGTGGAAAGCAAAAGGCAAGGAACTGGCGGCCAATGCCAAGGGCAAGGTCTTCGGCAAACTCGCCAAGGAAATCATGGTCGCGGCGCGCAGCGGCGCCGACCCGGCGCTCAATGCGCGGCTGCGGCTGGTGGTCGAGCAGGCGCGCAAGGTGTCCATGCCCAAGGACACGCTGGAGCGCGCCATCAAGAAAGGCGCGGGCCTGACCGGCGACGCGGTGCATTTTGAGCATGTGATCTACGAGGGCTTCGCGCCGCACCGCGTTCCGGTGATGGTCGAATGCCTGACCGACAACCTGAACCGGACCGCGCCCGAAATGCGGGTGCTGTTCCGCAAGGGCCAGCTCGGCACCTCGGGCTCGGTGGCCTGGGACTTCGACCATGTCGGCATGATCGAGGCCGAACCCGCGGCAGCGGGGGCGGATCCGGAACTGGCCGCGATCGAAGCCGGTGCCCAGGACTTTGAGGCCGGCGAGGACGAAGGCACGACGCTGTTCCTGACCGATGCCGCCGACCTCGACATCGTCAGCCGCGCGTTGCCGGCCCAGGGTTTCACCGTGCTGTCGGCCAAACTCGGCTACAAGCCGAAGAACCCGGTCGATCCGGCCACGCTGAGCGCGGCAGAACTCGAGGAAGTCGAAGCCTTCCTCGCCGCCATCGACGCCAACGACGACGTGCAGACCATTTATGCGGGCCTGGGCAGCTAGACTCGCCACATCCGATCCACGTTACATCAACATCCGCATGACCGACGCCACCCCTCTGCCTCCCCTGCCCGACCACCTGTCCGCCGACCCGCGCAGCCCGCACCATGTCGCCGCCGTGTTTGAGCACGACATCGGCATCCGCTTCAACGACAAGGAACGCAGCGACGTCGAGGAATACTGCATCAGCGAACGCTGGATCAAGGTGCCCGCGGGCAAGGCGCTGGACCGCAAGGGCCATCCGCTGATGATCAAGCTCAAGGGCAAGGTCGAGGCTTTTTACAAATAGGCCGCATCCGTTCGGCTTTTTATAAGCAACAGGCCGCCAGCCCATGACTGGCGGTCGTCGCCAGCTATCAAAAAACGAGCAAGGCGGGTTGCCGGCCTTCAGTCACCGGCAACGGCCGCGCCCACAATCGCATGACGCGCCAGCGACGCGGCGACAAAGCCGCTGCGTTTCATGCGGGCGACAAAATCATCGAGGAAGGCCGCCGCCGCAGCGCTGCGCGTCTTCGGCATGGCCATCGCCTGGTTGATCACCATGAAACGCTCGCCCAGCAGGCGCAGACCGCCAACACGTTGCGCGTCGGCTTGCAGCCCCTGCTTCACGCCGGCCGCCACCTCCAGGCCATCCGTGAGCATGGCGTCGACCACGGCTTCCGAGGTCGGCACCTGAACCAGTGTGGCGTGCTGGATGTTGCGCTGCAAGTAGAGGCCATAAGCGCTGCCGGCGCCCACGACGATACGCACGCCGGCGCGGTCCACGTCGGCATTGGTCTGGATCGCCGAGCCTTCCGGCACCAGGTAGTAGCCCTCGATCTGCACATAGGCCGGCGTGAAATGGGTGGTTTCCGCGCGCAGCGGATCAATCGCCATGAAACCAATGTCGGCCTCGCCGCTGGCCAGCGCAGCCACCGATTTGGCGGCGGTGTCGAACTGCAGGAAATCCACCTCGACGCCGAGCTCGCGCGCAAATTCACGCGACAGATCGATGGTGACGCCCGCGGGTTTTTCTTTCGCCGTGTGGCTGTGCGCCAGCACCGGGTTGCCCAGATTCAGCGAGGCGCGCAACTTGCCCGTCGGCGCGAACTCTTTCAGCAGCGAAGCCTGATCAGTCATCGAGGAAACCTCCCTTGTAAAAACTCCACGCGGTGCCGTCGTGCAAATAGAAATAACCGTCAGCGCAATCGTCCTTGCCGGGGAAAAACTCCCGGTAGGCCTTGGGCACCAGGCGCTCGAGTTGCGCGTCGGACAGTTCGTCGAATTCTTCGGGGGTGATGGGTTGGCCGACCCGCAGTTTGCGTTCCATGGGTGTCCTCAAGCGCCCATCAGCGCGCGCACATGCGCCGCCGTGCCGCTGGCCAGGCCTTCCAGGCTGTAGCCGCCCTCCAGCACCGACACCACCCGCCCTTCCGCGCTTTCATCGGCGACTTTCATGAGCTCGCGGGTGATCCAGTGGTAGTCGTCGTCGGAGAACTGCAGCCCGCCCAGCGGATCGAGATGGTGGGCATCAAAGCCCGCAGAGATGATCAGCAGCCCGGGCGCGAACTTGCGCAGCGCCGGCAGCAGCTGGGTGGTCATCGCGGCGCGGAAGGCAGCCGAACCGGTGCCGCGCGGAAAGGGCACGTTGACGATGTTGCCGGCCACGCCGGTTTCATGGCGCGCGCCGGTGCCGGGGTAAAACTCCGACTGGTGGCACGAGCCGTAAAACAGGTCGGCGTCGTCGTAAAACGAGTTCTGCGTGCCGTTGCCGTGATGCACATCGAAGTCCACCACCGCCACCCGCTGGATGCCATGTTGCTCGCGCGCATGGAGCGCGGCGATCGCCGCCTGGTTGAACACACAAAACCCCATGGCCTGGTCCGCTTCGGCGTGGTGGCCGCAGGGGCGTGTGGCACAAAAAACATTGGCCGCTTCCCCGGCCACCACATCGTCCACACCGGCACAGGCCGCACCCACGCAGCGCAGCACCGCCTCCAGCGACCCCGGCGACAGGATGGTGTCGCCGGCATCGAGCGCGCGGTAGCCCTCGGTCGGCGACATCGCCCGCACCTGGTCCACATAGTCCGGCGTGTGCACATGCAGCACCTGCGCGAAGCTGCCCAGCGGCGCATCGCGCCAGACCGCGCCTGCAAAATCGGGCGTCTTCAGCGCCTGCAGCACGGCTTCGAGCCGCGCGGGCGACTCGGGGTGGTGCGGGCCGGGCTTGTGGTCGAAACAGGCTTCGTGGGTGTAAATCAGGGTGGTCATGGTGATCGCAGTCGTTGAATCCCCATGATAACGAACCCGCCTCCTGCCTGAGGAGGCGGGTTTTCTTCAGCCAGCCCGGCGACGCTTCACCCTGTGGCGCGGTCGAACTTGAACACGCCAGGCTCGCGCACCGGATCCACATCGACCGGGATGGTGCTCTTGGGCAGGAAGCGCCCTTCGAGCAGCAGCTTGGACAGCGGGTTCTCGATGCGCTGCTGGATCGCACGCTTGAGCGGCCGCGCGCCGAACACCGGGTCGAAACCGACCTTGGCGAGTTCGGCAATCGCCGCTTCCGAGACCTCCATGTTCAGGTCCATCTTCTGCAGCCGCTCGATCAGCGTGCGCAGCTGGATGCGAGCGATCGACTCGATGTTTTTCGCGTCGAGCGAATGGAACACCACGGTCTCGTCGATGCGGTTCAGGAACTCTGGCCGGAAGTAGTTCTTCAGCTCGCCTTCCACCGCTTCCTTGACGTCTTCATACGGCTGGCCGACCATGGACTGGATGATGGGTGAACCGATGTTGCTGGTCATCACGATCACGGTGTTCTTGAAGTCCACGGTGCGGCCCTGGCCATCGGTCAGGCGGCCGTCGTCGAGCACCTGCAGCAGCACATTGAACACATCGGGGTGGGCTTTTTCCACCTCGTCGAGCAGCAGCACGCTGTAGGGCTTGCGCCGCACGGCTTCGGTCAGGTAGCCGCCTTCCTCGTAGCCGACATAACCCGGAGGCGCACCGATCAGGCGGGCCACCGAGTGTTTTTCCATGAACTCGCTCATGTCGACGCGGATCAGGTGGTCCTCGCTGTCGAACAAAAAGCCGGCCAGCGCCTTGCACAATTCGGTCTTGCCGACGCCGGTGGGGCCCAGGAACAGGAAGGAACCGGTGGGCCGGTTCGGGTCAGACAGGCCGGAGCGCGAGCGGCGGATCGCGTTGGCGACCGCACCTATCGCTTCGTCCTGCCCGACCACACGTTCATGCAGCTTGCCTTCCATCAGCAGCAGCTTGTCGCGCTCGCCCTGCATCAGTTTGCTGACCGGGATGCCGGTGGCGCGCGCCACCACTTCGGCGATCTCCTCGGCGCCGACCTGGGTGCGCAGCAGCGTGGGCGCATTGGTTTTGCCCTTGCTGGCTTCCGCGTCCTGCGCTTCCTTCAGGCGTTTTTCGAGTTCCGGCAGCTTGCCGTATTGCAGCTCGGCGACCTTGTTGAAGTCGCCCTTGCGGGTGAACTCCTCGATCTGGAAACGCATGCGGTCAATCTCTTCCATGACGTCCCTGGAGCCGAGCGCCTGGGCTTTTTCGGCCTGCCAGATTTCGTCGAGGTCGGAGATTTCCTTTTGCAGCCTGGTGATCTCTTCCTCGATCAGTGCAAAACGCTTCTGCGAGGACTCGTCCTTCTCGCGGCGCACCGCCTCGCGCTCGATCTGCAGCTGGATCAGCCGGCGGTCCAGCTTGTCCATCACCTCGGGCTTGGAGTCCATCTCGATCTTGATCTTGGCCGCCGCCTCGTCGATCAGGTCAATCGCCTTGTCGGGCAGGAAACGGTCGGTGATGTAGCGGTGGCTCAGTTCGGCCGCGGCCACGATGGCCGGATCGGTGATCTGCACGCCATGGTGCACCTCGTATTTTTCCTGCAGGCCGCGCAGGATCGCAATGGTGGCCTCCACCGTCGGCTCGCCAACCAGGATTTTCTGGAAGCGGCGCTCGAGTGCGGCATCTTTTTCGATGTACTTGCGGTACTCGTCGAGGGTGGTTGCGCCCACGCAATGCAGCTCGCCACGCGCCAGCGCCGGCTTGAGCATGTTGCCCGCGTCCATCGCGCCTTCGGCCTTGCCGGCGCCGACCATGGTGTGCAGCTCGTCGATGAACACAATGGTCTGGCCCTCGTCCTTGGCGAGCTCTTTCAGCACGGTTTTCAGGCGTTCCTCGAACTCGCCGCGGAACTTGGCGCCGGCCAGCAGCGCGGCCATGTCCAGGCTCAGCACACGTTTGCCCTTGAGGGAATCGGGCACCTCGCCGGCCACGATGCGCTGGGCCAGGCCTTCCACAATGGCGGTCTTGCCGACGCCGGGCTCGCCGATCAGCACCGGGTTGTTCTTGGTGCGGCGTTGCAGCACCTGGATGGCGCGGCGGATCTCGTCGTCGCGGCCAATCACCGGATCGAGCTTGCCCATGCGGGCGCGCTCGGTCAGGTCCAGCGTGTACTTTTTCAGCGCCTCGCGCTGGCCTTCGGCCTCGGGACTGTCCATCGCCTGGCCACCGCGCACGGCGTCGATGGCGGCTTCCAGCGCCTTGCGGGTCAGGCCGGCCTCTTTGGCCAGCTTGCCGACCTCGGCCTTGCTGTCGGCCACGGCCAGCAGGAACAGTTCGCCGGCGATGAACTGGTCACCGCGCTTGATCGATTCCTTTTCCGTCGCCTGCAGCAGCTTGGCCAGCTCGGGGCCGACCTGGATCTGCTCCTGGCCCGACACCGTCGGCAGCTTCTTCACGGCGGCGTCGGTGGCGGCCTGCAGCGCGTTCACATTGACACCGGCGCGCTGCAGCAGCGCCTTGGGCCCGTCGTCCTGGGCCAGCATGGCGGCCAGCAGGTGGGCCGGCTCGATGTAGGCGTTGTCGTTGCCCAGCGCGAGTGATTGTGCGTCGCTGAGCGCTTCCTGGAATTTGGTGGTGAGTTTGTCCTGGCGCATGGGGCGTCCCTTCAAAAATGATTGTTGTTGATCTGGGGCTCCAGCCGGTGTTTTCAATAGCCCTTGCGCCAGCCCGGCCTGCTCGGCGCCCGCCCGGGGACGCTGAATCCTGGTCAGGGCGGAGGTCTAGAATCGTTCCCATGAACATACACCAGGTGTCGGTCAGCTACGTGCAGGAACAGGACCGTCTGTTGATCCGGATCAACGGCAAGGAAGGCGGCGAGCTGCGGGCCTGGGTGACGCGGCGCATGGGGCTGGCCCTGCTGCCCATCCTGGGCCAGACCACCACCGACCAGATCAGCAAGGTCGCCGCAGCCGCCGTTGCTGCCGCCCTGCCCGGTGTCAGCGCCGAGGACCAGCGCAGCCAGGCGCTGGCGGCCTTCGAGACCGAAGCCGCGCTGCGCAGCGGCGACTTTGAAACGCCTTACCAGCCCCGTGAAGACGCGCCCGTCGAACCCCTGCTGGGGCCCGAGCCGCTGCTGCTGACGGAGGTCAAGGTGACGCTGCTGGGCAGCGGCCAGTTGCGGCTGCAGATGTTCGAAAAGCTGCCCGACCAGGAGGCGGTGCGCAACTTCCAGGTCATGATGGATCCGCAATTGAGCAACGCGCTGCTGCACCTGCTGCACCAGAGCGTGAATGCCTCGCAATGGCTGGAGTTGCCGGCGCTGGCTGCGCCGGACCACGCGGTGAGCACCACCGAGCCGGCCGAACTCGCTGCCGACCTGCCCAAACCCCGCTACCTCAACTGAAGCAACCGCCGCGCCGGGTTCAGCCGGCCTTGGCCGCATCGAGCGAGAAGCCGGCGACTTTCTTGTAGTGCTCGGAAATCTCGCGCAGCTCCTGCTGGCTGATCAGCTCGTCGATGTTCGCAAACGGCTTGCCGCCGCTCAGTTCATCGACCTTGATGTTGATGAAGTCGGGCGGCACCGACCGATTCGTCAGCACGATGTGGGTGGTGGGCGCCAGCCGCAGCTTTTCATAGGCCAGCAGCGCGGCCCGGGCGTCGCCGCCGGCGCCGGCCAGTTGTTCGGCCAGCGTCCGGCCGTCGATGATGGCCTGCGCCGAACCGTTGGAGCCGCGCGGGTACATCGGGTGCGCGGCATCGCCGAGCAGGGTCACGCGGCCGAAGGTCCACTGCGGCACCGGGTCCTTGTCGACCATCGGGTACTCGAGGATCTGGTGCGCATTGGTGATCAGCGCGGGCACGTCCAGCCACGGGAAACGCCAGTCCCTGAAGATGTCCAGGAAGTCATTGGCCTTGCCCTCGTGGTTCCAGTCGTTCATGGCCGCGTCGCCGCGCTGGATCTCGGCCACCCAGTTGATCAGCTGGTGGCCCTGGTCGTCGAGCTTGTCGACGATCGGGTAAATCACCATCTTGCCGGTGGCGATGGAGCCGATCCGCATATAACTTTTGCCGGTCAGGATGGGCTTGTGCCGCGTCACGCCGCGCCAGGTGTTGATGCCGGCAAAAGCAACTTTTTCATCGGGATAAAACTGGCGGCGCAGCGTGGAGTTGACACCGTCGCAGGCAACCACGACATCGGCCCGCACCGGCGGCAAGGCGGCGCCGGTCGAGGTCTGCACGAACTGCAGGGTGGCGCCGCTGTCGTCCTGCGTCACGCCGGTGCAGCGGTGGTCGGTGTGGATCGCGCCGGCGCCCAGGCGGGCCAGGGCCGCTTCATACAGCAGGCGATGCAGCTTGCCGCGCGGGATGCCGATCTCGGGCAGCACATAACCGGCATGGCGGCCGCGCGGCTCGCTGTAGATGAACTGGCCGTAGCGGTTGAAAAACACACTTTCCTGGTTCTCGATGCCGACCGCCTCGATGGCCGGCTGCAGGCCCAGTGCCGCGAGTTCACGCATGGCATGCGGCAGCAAGGTGATGCCGACGCCGAGTTCCTTGACTTCAGGCACGGTTTCATAGACCTCGCAGGCCAGTCCGCGCTGGTGCAGGGCCAGTGCCAGGCTCAGGCCGCCTATGCCGCCGCCGACGATGCTGATTTTCATGGTGTTCTTGCGGGGTGGCCCCGGGTAATGCATCAAATCTGCCGCCACCCCTTATCGGACAAGGGCGAACAGCTATCAATTCAGGAGCAAAAAGCGCTCAGTTGGCGGTGATGCCCTGGGCCTTGATCAGTTGCGCCCAGCGTCTGGCGTCCGTCTCGACCAGGCTTTTGAACTCGCCCGGCGTGCTGCCGCTGGGGTCCATGCCCTGGGTCGAAAAGGCTTTCTTGACCTCGTCGCTGAGCAGGATCTCGCGGATCTCGCGGTTGTACAAAGCCACGATCTCCGGCGCGGTGCCGGGCGGCGCAAAAATGCCGTACCACATGTCCACGCTGACCTTGCCGGTCTTCGCTTCTTCCAGCGTCGGCAGCTCGGGCAACAGCGGGTGCCGCTTGTCGCTGCCGATGCCCAGCGCCACCAGCCGGCCCGCCTTCACATGCTGCAGCGCCACGTGGATGGGCAAAAACATGGCCTCGATCTGGCCGCCCAGCAGGTCGGTGATCGCCGGACCGGTGCCGCGGTAGGGAATGTGGGTGACAAACACGCCGGCCGTGGCCTTGAACAGCTCCATCGACAAATGGTGCGGCGTGCCGACACCCGGCGAGCCGTAGTTGATGCGGCCCGGCGACTGGCGCGCGGCCGCCACCATGTCGGCGGCGGTTTTGAAACCGGTCTTCGGATGCGCCACCAGGATCAGCTGGCCCCAGCTGGTGAGCGTCACCGGCGTCAGGTCCTTCACCGGATCGAAAGGCAGTTGCGGGTACAGGCCGGCGTTCATCACCAGCGTGTTGACAGTGACCAGCAGCGTCGAGCCGTTGGGCGCCGCGCGCACCACGGCTTCGGTGCCGATGTTGCCGGACGCGCCGGCCCGGTTGTCCACCACCACCGGCCGCCCGAGCCGCTCCGACAGCCGGGGGCCCACGGTGCGGGCAATCAGGTCGATGCCGGTGCCCGGCGTGAAAGGCACGATCAACCGGATCGGCGCCTGCGGCAAGGCATTCGCCGCCGGCGTGGCTTGGGCCATCGCGCCGACGCAGGCCAGCGGGGAAGCCAGCACCAGCGCCAGGCGCAAGGCCAGGCGACGGCTGGAACATGAATGGACGGTCATCGCGAATCTCCCCTGTTCGGTTGGCATGCTAACGATTATTGGGATGCGTGCACCAAGGCACAATCCATGGAATCCCTTAGTGGCCCCTCCGTGATCCCAACAAGCTTCCAGCCCATGTCAGCCGTGCCCGCTTTTCACAACCTTACCCGGCTTTACGCCCGCCCTGGCTTTCTTCTGCGTCGGGCCCACCAGATTTCGGCCGCCGTCTTCGAGGACGAGTGCCGCGGCGTCGGGCTGACCCCGGCGCAGTTCGGCGTGCTCAGCGTGTTGCGCGCCAGCCCGGGGCTGGACCAGTCCAGCCTCGCGCGGGCCCTGGGCTTTGACAAGGTGACGGTGCTGCGCGTGTTGCGCGGGTTGGAGACGCGCGGGCTGATCGCACGGGCACCCGCGCCGGCGAGCCGCCGCAACCTGGCGATTTCGCTGTCGGATACCGGCCTTGAACTGCTCAAGCAGGCCCAGGAGCCGGCCGAACGCGCCTACAACCGGTTGATGGCACCGCTGGATGAGGCCCAGCAGGCGCAACTGGTGGATTTGCTGCAGTTGCTGACCGCCGGGCTGGAACGCGAGGCGCGCGCGGCGTTTGTGCCGCAGGGGCTGGAGAACAACGGCGCAGCGCCGGAGTAATTGGCCTGTCATTGCGGGCCGGACCCGCCATCCATGCGGCACACACCGCTGGCGTCAGTGCTCATCGCGGCATGGATCCCGGGTCGCGCCCGGGATGACACACCCGGGCTAGCTGTTGCTGGCCTGGATGCCCCACCGGGCCAGCGCCGCATCGTCGCTGACACGGGCATCCACCCAGCGCGCACCTTCGGGGGTCTGCTCTTTTTTCCAGAACGGCGCCTGGGTCTTGAGGTAATCCATCAAAAACTCGCAGGCCTGGAAACTTTCGCCGCGGTGCGCTGACGTCACCGCCACCAGCACAATCTGGTCCAGCGGTTGCAACAGGCCGACACGGTGGATCACGCGGGCGCCATAAATGTCGAAACGTTGGTGCGCCTCGTTGATCATGGCCTCGATGGCTTTTTCGGTCATGCCCGGGTAGTGCTCGAGTTCCATGGAAAGCACTTCGTCTTGCACTGCCGTCGAACGCAGCGACGGGCCGCCCCGAGCAAGTTCAACCCCCTCGGGGGGCAGCGAGGACACGCCAGTGCCGAGCGTGGGGGCGTCAGTACCCAGCGAAGGGCCGCCCCGAGCAAGTTCAGCCCCCTCGGGGGGCAGCGAGGACACGCCAGTGCCGAGCGTGGGGGCCATGTTCCTGTCGCGGACGGTGCCAATAAAACTGCAGACCGCGCCTACACGTTTGTCACCGGCACGCAAGGCCGCAATCTCGTCGGCGAGATTGAAGTCGGCGGTCTGGATGCTGACGCGGCCTGTCATCTCAGCCCCCGGTCACCGGCGGGAAAAAGGCCACCTCGGCACCCTCAGCGAGCACTGACGACTCGTCCACCATGACCTGGTCGAGCGCCATGCGCACCGCCTTGCCGCGCGCCAGCGCCTCCGCGTAAGCCGGCCCGCGGCTGATCAGTTCGTCACGCAGCGCGGCCAGCGTGCTGGCGGCGGTGTCCAGCGACTCGCTGCTCCGGCCAATCGCTTCACGGATGGACGCAAAATATTTGACGGTGATCTTCATGACAGCAGCGCCGCAAACGGCAGGAATTGCACGGTGTCACCACGGCGGATGGTCTGGCCGGCCGGGTTGTCGATCACGCCCTCGCCCCAGACCGCCGAGGTCAGCACGCCCGAGCTCTGGTTGGCAAACAGTTCGAGGCCGCCGCTCAGATTGCGCCGCACGCGCAGGAACTCGCGGCGCTTGTCGGCGCGCGGCCAGTCGAAATCGGCGACCAGCGGAATCGGGGTGACCCGCAGTTCGCTGGCGCCCTGCAGCTTCAGCAGAAAGGGCCGCACCAGCACCAGAAAGGTCAGGAAGCTGGACACCGGGTTGCCGGGCAGGCCGATGAAATGCGCCGCGCCGACCTTGCCATACGCAAACGGCTTGCCGGGCTTGATCGCGATTTGCCACAGGTCCAGCGAGCCGAGCTGCTGCACCGCCGGCTTGATGTGGTCTTCCTCGCCGACCGACACGCCGCCGCTGGTCAGGATCAGGTCATGGCTGGCGGCAGCGTTGCGCAGCGCGTCCAGCGTGGCGTCGCGCCGGTCCGGCACGATGCCGAGGTCGGTCACCACGCAACCCAGGCGCAGCAGCAGCGCGCGCAGGAAAAAGCGGTTGGAGTTGTAAATCGCGCCCGGCCGCATCTGCGCCGGCGCCACCTCGCCCGGCATCACCAGTTCGTCGCCGGTGGAAAACAGCGCGACCCGCGGCTTTTTCGCCACCTGCAGAACATCCATGCCGATACTGGCCGCCAGCCCAAGTGCAGCGGGCGTGAGGCGCTCTCCTTTTGAGAGCACGGTGGCGCCGCGCCTGACATCTTCCCCGGCGCGGCGTATCCACTGGCCGGGTTGGGGAATCTGCCTGACGGCGACAAAACCTTCGCGGCCGGCCACCGGCTCGCAGTCCTCCTGCATCACCACGGCATCGGCGCCGGCGGGCACCGGCGCCCCGGTGAAAATACGCGCCACGGTGCCGGGCTCCAGCGCGCTGCCAGCGCTGCCGGCCGGAATGCGCTGCGACACCCGCAGCGCCACGCCCTCATCGGACAGTTCGGCGCTGCGCACCGCATAACCGTCCATGGAACTGTTGTCTTCGGGCGGCACCTGCAGCGCGGAAACCACGTCCTGCGCCAGCACACGGCCGTCCGCATCAAAGGTGGAGAGACTGTCGCTGCCCGCCAGCGGCACAGCATGGGCCAGCAGCTCGGCCAGCGCATCGTCCAGCGAGCGCAGCGGCGGGCGGGCAGCGGGAGCGGCAGGAGCGGCGTTCATGTGTTCATGACGTACAGGTCGGCGTTGTAGACAAAGCGGTCCTGATTGTCGACCAGCCACTGCGCCACGGCATCGGGGCTGTTCAAATCCAGCACCGGCCTCAGGGTGGTTTCCGGCAGTTGCGCCGGCGAGTCGGTGGCGATGGCGACCACAAAATCGTCGTCCGGGTAACGCGCCGGCTTGCCGGAGTCGGCGCGCCAGACCTCGACCTTGAGCAGGTCGCTGTTCTTGAAGCCTTCGACCAGCACCCAGTCCACCCCGTCATACAGCTCGGCGATCAGGTGATGCACGCTCAGTGCCGCAGGCTGCTCGAACTCGCGCATCAGGGCCAGGCGCCGGTCCGAGGCCACCACCACCTCGAAGGCACCGGCCTCGCGGTGCCGGTAAGTGTCCTTGCCAGGGTGATCGATGTCGAAATTGTGGTGCGCATGTTTGACCACCGACACCCGCAGGCCACGCAGCCTGAGCGCCGGGATCAGCCCCTCGACCAGCATTGTTTTACCCGAACCGGAGTAACCGGCAAATGCAACCACGTTCATAAACAGATTTGACCGATCCTGGTTAGCTATAGGGCCTGTTAACGTTATTTTTGCAAGATGCGTTGCGAGTCAAAAAGGCGCTGAGCAAGGCGCAAAACGCCGTCGGGGTAGGCCCCCGACAAGGCTTTGCAACGCCGCACAGGGTCTTTTTGATCGCAACCCGAAGGGAACGGGATGAAAACACCGCCACTCGGCGTTGCACTCCTCGCCCAGACGCCCAGCCTGGGCATCGTCGCGCGCCTTGATTGGCACTGTTTGCACCCCGTTCGCATTTGCAAAAATAGCATTAACAGGCCCTGATTCAATAACTGGCCGCCCTTGCCCGACATGGGCTGGAGGCCGATTTAGTTCACATGTCTGACGATGTAGGCCTGCACCAGGGCGACATCGGCCGGCATCACCTGCACGCGTTTGGGCAGGGCCTCGATGCCTTCGAATTTCGCTGGCCGGTCCGGCAGGCGGCCCAGGGCCTCCTGAATCGTTTCGGCAAACTTGATCGGCAAGGCGGTTTCCAGCACCACCATGGGCACGCCGGGCTGCAGGTGGACACGCGCGACCTTCAGGCCATCGGCGGTGTGGGTGTCAATCATGGTGCCGAAGCGCTCGAAGGTGTCGCGGATGGTGGCCAGGCGATCGGCGTGCGTGCTCTTGCCGCTGGCAAAGCCGTAGTGCTGCGCGGCCGAGCGGAACACCGGGTCGGCGCTCAGGTCGAAACAGCCCTGTCGGGCCAGCTGCGCACCAAACAGGTCGGCGACACGTGCCGCATCGCGGCCCAGCAGATCGAACACAAAGCGCTCGAAGTTGGACGCCTTGGAAATATCCATCGACGGGCTGGAAGTTTCGTGCGTGTCGGCACTGCCCCGCACGCGGTAAACGCCGGTGCGGAAAAACTCGTCGAGCACATCGTTTTCGTTCGTCGCCACCACCAGTTTTTCAATCGGCAGGCCCATCATGCGCGCCACATGGCCGGCGCAGACATTGCCGAAGTTGCCGGAAGGCACGGTGAAGCTGACCCTGGCGGCGCCGGTGGCTTCCGTTGCCTGGAAGTAGCCGGCGAAATAGTAGACGACCTGCGCCATCAGCCGCGCCCAGTTGATCGAGTTGACCGTGCCGATGCGGTAGGTGCGCTTGAAGTCCAGGTCGTTGGACACCGCCTTGACGATGTCCTGGCAGTCGTCGAACACCCCTTCGAGCGCCAGGTTGTGGATGTTGGCGTCCTGCAGGCTGAACATCTGCGCCTGCTGGAACGGGCTCATGCGGCCCTGCGGCGAGGTCATGAAGACGCGCACGCCCTTTTTGCCGCGCATCGCGTATTCGGCCGCGCTGCCGGTGTCGCCGCTGGTCGCGCCCAGGATGTTGAGTTCTTCGCCGCGGCGCGCCAGTTCGTACTCGAACAGGTTGCCCAGCAACTGCATCGCCATGTCCTTGAAGGCCAGCGTCGGGCCGTTGGACAGGGCTTCGAGATACAGGCCGTCATCGAGCTTGCGCAGCGGCACGATTTCTTTCGTGCCGAACACTTCCTCGGTATAGGTCTTCTCGCAAATCGCCTTCAGGTCGGCTGGCGGGATGTCGTCGATGTACAGCGACAGCACCTCGAAGGCCAGGCTGGCATAAGGCAGCTTGCGCCATTGCTCCAGCGTGGCGGCGCTGACCTGCGGGTAGGTCTCGGGCAGGTAGAGTCCGCCGTCCGGGGCCAGGCCCTCGAGCAGGATTTCACAGAAACGTTTGCGGTCCGCGTGGCCGCGGGTGGACAAATACAACATCAGGCGAGTTCTTCCTTGCGGATGCGCGTGATCGGCGACAGCACCGTGGGCAGCGCCTGCATCTGCGCGAGTGCGCTGTTCATCTTCGCTTCCACACAGTCGTGCGTCAGGATGATCAGGTCGGTGTGGGTCGAGCCTTCGCCGCCCACCTCATCGGCCTCGCGCTGCAGCACCGCGTCGATGCTGATGCCGGCTTCGGCCAGGATGCCGGTGACCCGGGCCAGCACGCCGGCTTCATCAGCCACATTCAGGCGCAGGTAATAACTGGTCACCACTTCACTCATGGGCAGCACCGGCTTGTCGCTCATGGACTGCGGCTGGAACGCCAGGTGCGGCACACGGTGCAGCGGATCACTGGTGTGCAGGCGTGTGATGTCGACCAGGTCGGCAATCACCGCGCTGGCGGTCGGCTCGCTGCCAGCGCCCTTGCCGTAATACAGCGTGGTGCCGACCGCATCGCCCTGCACCACCACGGCGTTCATCGCGCCTTCGACATTGGCAATCAGGCGCTTGGCCGGCACCAGCGCCGGATGCACGCGCAACTCGATGCCCTTGGCGGTCTGTTTGGTGATGCCCAGCAGCTTGATGCGGTAACCGAGCTGTTCGGCATAACGGATGTCCTGCGCGCCCAGTTTGGTGATGCCCTCGACATAGGCCTTGTCGAACTGCACCGGGATGCCGAAGGCAATCGCCGACATCAGGGTGGCCTTGTGCGCGGCGTCCACACCTTCGATGTCGAAGGTCGGGTCGGCTTCGGCGTAACCAAGGCGCTGCGCTTCTTTCAGCACCACGTCGAAGTCCAGGCCCTTGTCGCGCATCTCGCTGAGGATGAAGTTGGTGGTGCCGTTGATGATGCCGGCGATCCACTGGATGCGGTTGGCCGTCAGGCCTTCACGCAGCGCCTTGATGATGGGAATGCCGCCGGCAACGGCCGCCTCAAACGCCACCATCACGCCCTTGCGGTGCGCCGCTGCAAAAATTTCGGTGCCATGCACGGCCAGCAGCGCCTTGTTGGCGGTGACCACGTGTTTGCCGGCCTCGATGGCTTCCAGCACCAGCGCTTTGGCAATGCCGTAGCCGCCGATCAGCTCGATCACGATGTCGATGTCGGGGTTGGCGATCACCTTGCGCGCGTCGTCCACCACCGTGATGCCGGCGCCGGCCGCCGCCTGCGCGCGTGTCGTGTCCAGGTCGGCCACCATGGCGATTTCAATGCCGCGGCCGGCGCGGCGGAAAATTTCTTCCTGGTTGCGTTTGAGCACGGTGAACACACCACTGCCCACGGTGCCCATGCCCAGCAGGCCTACCTTGATCGGTTTCATAGTCGTCGATGTCGTCATGTTGGTGCTTGGGCTCACTTGATCAGTTCAGCGCTGGGCGCGGCGGCAGGCAACACCGCGTTCCGGCGGCTTTCGAGAAACTTGGCGATGCGGTTGATGGCCTCGCGCAGGTCTTCTTCATGCGGCAGGAAAACGATGCGGAAATGGTCGGGCGAGGCCCAGTTGAAGCCGGTGCCCTGCACCAGCATGACCTTGGTTTCCTTGAGCAGCTCCAGGAAAAACTGCCGGTCGTCGGTGATCGGGTAGACCTTGGGGTCGAGCCGCGGAAACATGTAGAGCGCGGCGCTCGGCTTGACGCAGCTGACGCCGGGGATGGCCGTGATCAGCTCGTAGGCCAGGTCGCGCTGGCGGCGCAGGCGCCCGCCTTCACAGGTCAGGTCGTTGATGCTCTGGTAGCCGCCCAGCGCGGTCTGGATCGCCCACTGGCCCGGCACGTTGGAGCACAGCTTCATGTTGGCCAGCATGTTCAGGCCCTCGATGTAGTCCTGCGCCTGCTTCTTCGGACCCGATACCACCAGCCAGCCGGCGCGGTAGCCGCAGGAGCGGTAGCTCTTGGACAGCGAGTTGAAGGTCAGCGTCAGCACGTCGGTGGACAGGCTGGCCAGCGCCGTGTGTTTCACGCCGTCGTACAGCACCTTGTCGTACACCTCGTCGGCCATCAGCACCAGGCCATGCTCGCGGGCGATGGCCACAATGCCCTTGAGCAGCTCGTCGGAATACAGCGCGCCGGTCGGGTTGTTCGGGTTGATGACCACGATGCCCTTGGTTCTGGGCGTGATTTTGGCGCGGATATCGGCCAGATCCGGCATCCAGCCGTTGGCTTCGTCACACAGGTAATGCACCGGCGTGCCGCCCGACAGGCTGGTGGACGCGGTCCACAACGGATAGTCGGGCGCCGGCAGCAGCAACTCGTCGCCATCGTCGAGCAGCGCGTTGGTGGCCATGGCGATCAGCTCGCTGGCGCCGTTGCCGAGGTAGATATCGTCCAGCACCACGCCCTTGATGCCCTGCTTCTGGGTCTCGTGCATGACCGCCTTGCGCGCCGCAAAAATGCCCTTGCTGTCCGAATACCCCGCCGAGGCCGGCAGGTTGCGAATCATGTCCTGCTGGACTTCCTCGGGCGCGTCAAAGCCGAAGGCCGCGAGATTGCCCAGATTGAGCTTGATGAGCTTTTGCCCCTCTTCCTCCATCTGCTTGGCGGCGTCCATGATCGGGCCGCGGATGTCGTACAGCACATTGGCCAGTTTGGCGGATTTGTTGATCGGTTTCATGCGTCTCTCGGGAAATAAGGGCGGGCCGCACCGGCTGCGGGCTGACAACCCCACCGGCAACGGGTCTGAAGCGCGGCGCAGCAGCTGGAACATCGGGCGGAATCTATAATTTGACCACATAAAGCCCCGGTTTTCCCGGCCCGCCGCCACCCGTCCCCTGCTCCCGAACACCGCATGAAACTGCAACCTGACCGCCTCGACGTCCAGTCCATCCTCGGTTATGGCCCCGGCTGGATCGGCGTGGCCAACCAGGGCGTGGCCGAAAAAATCGAGCACAGCGTGGTGATCGGCTCCCGCGGCGAGAAGTTCGACTGGGCCTGTGATCGCTTTGAAGACCTCACCGAAGCGCACTTTGCCCGGCTGGTGGACAGCGGCCCGGAACTGGTGATTTTCGGCAGTGGCACGCGGCTGCGTTTCCCGCCGCCGGCGTTTTTGCGCGGCCTGATGGCCGCGCGTATTGGTGTCGAGACCATGGACACGATCGCGGCCTGTCGCACCTACAACATTCTGGCCGGGGAAGGACGCAAGGTGCTGGCAGCGCTGCTGATGGAGGCGCCAGAGGGCGCCGCGAAGTGACGACTGAGCTTTCAGAGTAAAATCTAGGGTTGCGTTTGGTGCAAAGCCGGGCGGGCTCCCAGAGCCGGGCCGACACAGCCACCAGAGCCAACGGCCAATTACAACTACTTTCGTCAGGGTCCAAGCAGTATGGCAGTCGTCGTCAATAAACCACTCCCCGAATTTGAAGCCAACGCCACCAGCGGCGTCAAGGTTTCCAACCAAACCCATCTGGGCCACGTGGTGGTCCTGTATTTTTACCCCAAGGACAACACCCCCGGCTGCACCACCGAAGCGATGCAGTTCCGCGACCGCTACAAGGATTTCGTGAAAGCTGGCGCCACCGTGTTCGGCGTCTCGCGCGACAACATGAAGTCGCATGACGAGTTCAAGGCCAAGCTCGAGCTGCCCTTCGAGCTGATCGCCGACACCGAGGAAAAAATGTGCCACATGTTCGGCGTGGTCAAGAACAAGATCATGTACGGCAAAAAGGTCAAGGGCATCGAGCGCAGCACCTTCCTGGTGGGCGCCGACGGCCTGCTCAAGGAAGAGTGGCGCGGCCTGAAAGTACCGGGCCATGTGGACGACGTGCTGAAGGCCGTCAAGGCGCTCAAAAAGGCCGCCTGAAGCAGTCCAGAAGCCTCCGCGGGAGAGACATGGGAGTCGTGTATAGTGACTTCATGCTGTTGACCCTAGCGACTGCGTTTGACGAAAAAGCCGCCCTGGCCTCCAGGCGGCTTTTTTGCTTTCAGAACCCCAACCACCCAGCGAGCCTCAAGCACCATGCCCCTGCCCCCCGCCCCGACAAAACGTGCCGCTCTGCTCTCCACCGAGGCTTTCGACGCCCCGGCCCGGTCGCCCTCCAAAGCCGCGCGAAAGACGGAACAGGCCGAGCCGGCCCGCCAAGCACCCGCGCTTGACCTGTTCGACAGCCGCGCCGGCGGCGAAGCTGAACACCCCGTGGCGTATCAGGCCAAAGAGGCCACCAGCCCTTTGCAGACAAGGGCCGGCAGCTATCACAAGGATAGCAACCAGCCGGTGCGGCCACAAACCGCCGCCAAGCCCAAAAAGCCCAAACACAGCGGCCCGAGCAAGCTGTTCGTGCTCGACACCAATGTGCTGATGCACGACCCGATGTGCCTGTTCCGCTTCGAGGAACACGACATCTTCCTGCCCATGATCGTGCTGGAAGAGCTCGACGGCCACAAAAAGGGCATGACCGAAGTCGCGCGCAATGCCCGCCAGACCAGCCGTACGCTGGACGCGCTGGCCGGCGCCAACGGCGCCGACATCGCCAAAGGCCTGAAGCTCGACA
>PNNC01000171.1 GCA_013824015.1 Polaromonas sp. | reverse complement strand
CGCGCCCAGGCGCGCGCAGGCCAGCATCGCAAACGCCGCCTCGGCCACCATGGGCATGTAGATCAGCACGCGATCGCCCTTGACCACGCCCAGCGCCTGCAGGCTGGCCGCCATGCGCTGTACCTCGCGGTGCAGTTCGGTGAAGCTATAGGTTTTCTCGGTGCCGGTTTCGGTCGAGACGTAGATCAGCGCCGCCTGGTCCGGCCGGTCTTTCAAATGCCGGTCCACCGCGTTGTGGCAGAGGTTGGTCTTGCCGCCCTCGAACCAGTGCACAAAAGGCGGATGGTCGAAGTTGCAGACGCGCGTGAAAGGCTGCTGCCAGTCGATCAGCTTCGCCTGTTCGGTCCAGAAAGCATCGGGCTGGTCAATGGAACGGCGATAGAAGTCGGCATAACTTGTCATGGCTTGTCTCCGGGATTTGTTGTTGCGCTGCAGTTCAGATTTTGACGACGATGCGGCCGCGCACCTTGCCCGCCATCAAGTCCGCTGCTTTTTCCGCCGCCTGGCTCAAAGGCACTTCCTCGACGATGGCCTCGAGTCTGGCGGGATCGAGGTCGGTGGCCAGGCGATCCCAGGCCTGCTGCCTGCGCGCCAGCGGCGCCATCACGCTGTCGATGCCGGCCAGGGTCACGCCGCGCAGGATGAAGGGCATCACGGTCGCCGGAAAGTCCGCGCCCTGCGCCAGCCCGCAGGCCGCGACCACGCCGCCGTAACGCGTTTGTGCGCAGGCATTGGCCAGCGTGTGGGAGCCGACCGCATCAATCACGCCGGCCCAGCGTTCCTTCTGCAGCGGTTTGCCGGGTGCCGAGAGTTGCTGCCGGTCGATCACCGACGTGGCGCCCAGTTGTTTCAAATACGCTTCTTCACTCGCCTTGCCGGTCGCCGCGACCACGCTGTAGCCGAGCTTGCCGAGCAGCGCGACGGCGACGCTGCCGACCCCGCCGGTCGCGCCGGTGACCAGCACCTCACCGTCGCCGGGTTTCAGATCATGTTTCTCCAGCGCCAGCACACACAACATTGCGGTGTAGCCGGCGGTGCCGATCGCCATCGCCTGGCGCGTGCTGAAAGCCTTGGGCAACTTCACCAGCCAGTCGCCCTGCAGCCGTGCGCGTTCAGCCAGCAGGCCCCAGCGCGTCTCGCCCAGGCCCCAGCCGTTGTGGATGAAGCGGTCGCCGGTTTTCCAGGCCGGGTGGCTGGATTCCAGCACCGTGCCGGCGCCGTCGATGCCCGCGACCATGGGCCAGCTGCGCACCACCGGGCCGGTGTTGGTGATCGCCAGGCCGTCCTTGTAATTCAGCGTCGAATAGTCGACCTGCGCCAGCACGTCACCGGGCGGCAGTTGCGCCTCATCGATATCCACCACGGCCGCCGAAAAGCCGGCCTCGGACTTGTTGAGTTGCAGGGCTTTGAACATGGGGTGTCTCCGTTTTTATGCTGAAACTGAATTCATAATTATTGATAACAGTCTTGCGCCGGGCTGACAGCCGTGCTTACCCGAAGCCGGCAAGCCTGGCGTTCAGGAACTGCTGCCGAAGCGAGCCGCTGACCGCAATCTGGCCTTGTCGGCCTCCACCTCCCGGTTGCGCGGTTCGGCATGCGTGACCAGCGACGCGATCAGCCGCCGTGCGGTGGCGGCGACCTGCTCCACCGCCAGATCAAAAGCGACTTCATTGGCTTTGGACGGCACGCTGAAGCCACTGAGCTTGCGCACAAACTGCAGCGAGGCGTCGCGGATTTCCAGCTCGGTGGCCGGCGGCTCAAAGTTGAACAGGGTCTTGATGTTGCGGCACATGGTGGCTCCTTGACTGACAACACACTGTATTCAGCACGAAGGTGGTTGGGGCTCGCGCGAAGGCCCCTGCCCTGCGGTCGATCAGCAGCGCAGGCTTTGCGCCTGGACGCAACCCGCAGGTGCGTCAGAACTCCACCGCGTCGGCGATTGCCTTGATGCCGGCCCGGGCGCAGACCTCATCGAGCTCGCCACCAGGCGCACCGGAGACCCCAATGGCGCCATAAATCGAGCCCCCACCCTCGATCAGCAGTCCACCACCCACCGCGAGCATGCGCGGTACGCCGCGAATCCCGCTCATGGGCCGGCCCGACTGGGTTTCCGCCGCCAGCGCCAGCGTGGACGTGCGGAAACTGACGGCCGTCCATGCCTTGTTGGTGGCGACCTCCACTGTGTGTGGGCCCGCGAAACGGTCCCGCAGAAAGACCTGGGTCAGCCCAGCCCGGTCAACCACGGCGACGCCGACCTGGTAACCCTGCTGGCGGCAGGCTTCCATGGCCGCCCGTGCCGCGGTCAGTGCGGTTTCGGGCGTGAGAGATTTGGTCTGAAAGGTGGCCTGTTGGGCAAAGGCGAGTCCGGCCAGCCCGAACAGCACAGGCGCCAGAAGGGTTGAAGTACGCATGGTGTCTCCTGCAGATCGCTGGGTTCAACAAAGAAACGGGACGGCAATTTTCCGGGCGGGCGGCGCCTGCACGGATGGGGTAGACAGGACAGCCCGCTTCACCGGCGGCTCACACCGTTCATCCCCGACGGAAGTGCAAGTCCAGCACCATCGTAGCGGCCGGCGGCGATTTGGCAAAGCCCTTCATCCAGAGCGCGACCTGCTTTACTGCTCAGACGCGGACCCACTGCGGGACGAGCGATCCGTCGGCGGCAAGCAGGCCGTTGGGTCTGCGACGAACAGCCAGGCAAAAAGCACAACGGCGGGAATCGCCAGAAACCAAAGAGAACTGCCGGTGAGGTGTTGAGCACCGACGCCAATGGCACTGCCGGCCGCGATGCAAATAAAGAGCAGCGTAACGCGACGCCAGAGATGGGGGGCCACCGGCACGTGCGGCGAAGCCGCCTTCTGCGGTGGCAGGTCCGCGTCGATTGAGAAGGTAGTTCGGCGCAGCTTCATTTCATCCAGCTGTACAAGATGCGATGCAGTGCGGCGGAATAGGCCCGATCAGAGAGCCCCGGTGCGCCCTCCCGCAGGTACGGCATGGCTTTGTTCGTCACTGCTTCGACGCTCGGCTCCAAATAGAAGTCACCGCATGCTGACAGTTGGTACAAACGCCTGGCCTGCATCAAGGCGGTATCCACTTCCGCCTTCAGCAAGTGCGGAAATTTTGCAAGCAGCTTTTCGCCCGCCTCGCGGTCAGAGATTCCCCAAAAAGCCTCCTGCTGCAGGTAGAAGGCTTCAACCGGAAGGTCGAGTGCGTCGCTCATTAGATCTAACGGTTGAGTTCAGCAGCCGACTTTAAGCGATCCGCTGGAACGGCATGTTGTGCATTACACCCGCCTAAGCGCGCGCATGTAGATCAAGCCATCGCCATTTGCTGCATAAAGCTGCATAAGTAGATCGCCTTTGTTTAAATTGGTCGACCCAAGGTGCGTATTTGCGGTAATTAGATCTATCTTCCAGACCTCTCGAATTTTTAGATCAGGTCGGTAGATCACAATCATCCCGTCTTTCACTATCCGCCAAGTGACCGTGACATTGACAGGAAACGCGAGAGGCATCTGCGGAATAGCGTTGCTACAGGCTCCCATGTGCGTTTGCTGATGAAGCCACGTTCCGTCGCGGTAGTGACCAAAATATTGGCAATTCGCAGGCCAGGGATCCTCTTTTAGCACTCTTGAGTTTAGCGATGGATCTAGCGGGACTAGTTGCCAGCGCCCTACGAAATTATCTGAAGTCGCTGGTACAGCCAACGGCCCCGCCGATGCGACCATCGGTATGCATGCCGCTAGGATGACAAAAAACAATCCAAGTATTGTTTTCATAACTTCACTTGTTTTCGGATTGCATAAGTTGAAGGTAAGCGGTCTGCCGCTTGCGACTGGCCCGCTTGACCGAAGCGTCAGGCGCGGTGGGCTGCTGTGTCATTGGTGTCATAGTCATTTTGCGACGTGTAAAGTCGGTAATGGAGATCTGACAAGATTGCCCACTTCCGCAACACCGCCAAAAGCTCCTGGAACGTAGTATCAGCAACCGCTTCTTTCAGGTAATACGGCCAGATTCCGACAAAGCCAGACGGGGTGTCTTCACAGAACACTTGGTAATCCCAAACCACCTCTCGACAGTTTGAGGCCAAGCGAATACACATGTGAATGTTTTTCTGGAACTGGACAGCCCATGCGCGACATGCGGCCAGGGGCTTGAGCACTTTCTAACTACGTTGGCTGAGGTATGCCGGCACACATGTGCTCAAGGTCGCCGCTGGCGGCACGGCCAGCCCGCTGGATGCCCTGCTGGCTTGAAGGACAGGATCTCGCGCCAGCGTTGCTCTCCTTTTTATAGCTGCCTGCGCACGTCGCCTAAGGGGCTGCGACTTTTTTTCTTGAATTCTGGAGCCGACGGGCGCTCTCTGCGAACTACTTCACCAGCCCCAGCACCTCCCTGAACGCCGGATGCTCGGCCGTGCCCAGCCACTCGAAGGCGACCATCTCGGTCGTCACCAGCTCCGCGCCGGCGCCGGCCAGGCGGTCGAAGGCGGCGTCGCGGTTGCGTTCGCTGCGCGAGCTGCAGGCATCGCTGACAACCCACACGTCGAAGTCTTCCTCCAGCAGGCCCAGTGCGGTCTGCATCAGGCAGACATGGGCTTCACAGCCAGCGATCACGATGGTGGCCCTGCCCTCTTCTTCCTCTGCAGGTTTTTGCAGATGCCTGGGCAGGCTGCGCGCATTGCCGCGCGGTGGACCGGCGGGCGCCTTGCGCGCCGGCGGGCGCAGCCACTCGCCCAGGCCGTCGGCGACGGCATTGAAATGCATCTTGGCCAGCGTGCGTCCGCCGGCAGCCTCGATGGCCGCCTGCAACTCCGGCACCAGCGGCCCCAGGCCATCGGGGTTTTGCACGGTGCCAAACACCGGCACCTGCAGCAGTTGGGCCAGACGCGCCAGCCGCAGCGCGTTGGCGGCGACCAGATCGCCTTCAAAAATCGCGGGCATCAGCCGGGCTTGGTAGTCCACCAGTACCAGTTGGGAGTCATCGGCATCGAGCAACATAAGGCGAACATCCTGAAAGGTCAAAGGGAAACGAAGCGGTGACGCTCCGTTTTTGATAGCTGCTCAGATCCGGCCGACAGGGGCTGGGGCCTGATTGTTCTCCGGATCCACGGGTAACTGCAGCACCGCCGGCTGCACCGGCAGTTCGGCAAACTTGAGCAAGCGGGTCGCCAGCAGCGTCTCGGCCAGGAAACACAGCAGCGCCAGCAGAAAACAGGCGACGCCGGAAAGAAAACACACGGTGGCGATTTTCAGGATCGGCAAATCGCTGGTTTCACCGAGGAACAGCAGCATGATGGTCAGGCCGATCAGCAGCGCGCAAAACGTCAGCAAGGCCAGGCATCCATTGACCAGCCAGCCGCGGTGGCGCAACTCGCCGAGTTCGGCATACATCCTGTTGGCGCGGGCTTCCTCGACGCCGCCGGCCTCCAGCCGGTTTTCCAGGAAGCGGGCCCGGTCGATGATGCGCGCCAGCCGGCCGGCCACCGCCGCGATCATGCCGGAGACGGCGGTCAGCAAAAACACCGGTGCGACGGCGAGCTGTATGCCGTGGGTCACCGTGGCAAGGTCAGACGCAAAGTTCATCCGGGCTCCGCGGGTTGAAAGAATGGCCTGCATTTTCACACGCAACCCCGGTCTGGCCGGCCCGTACCCGGCAGGTTGCAGAAAATTGTCGCCCCTGTCTGACACGCAGGACCCGCAGCAGGCGGCACACTGCATGCAAGAACCTGTACGCCCGGACCTGCCGCCGCGCCCCGGCCGGCCACCGAAAATGGCAGGCCCTGCGCCGACCGGATGATAGGATCTCCCCGGCGTTTTTCAGCTGCGCCCGCAGCAAGCGATCCATGGGCCTGCCGGCGGCGGCCCATTTTTTTGATGCCTGACAGAGGATTTATGACCGAACAACAAGCCCCCGCCACACGCCCTGTGGACGCCGGCCACCAGCAGCTGCAGGAAGAATCCGCCCGTTACGCCCTGCTCAGGCGCATCGCGCCAACCTTGCGCCACCACCTCGCCGGCGCGATGCAGCCCATCGGCATGGTGTCGGCCATCATGGAAAGGCGGCTGCAGGCCGCGCAACCCGACCTGGCCGTGCTGCGCGACAACAGCAAGTCGATCAGCACGCTGTCGCGTTCGGCCGCCAGCGCCAGCATGAACCTGATCACCTGGGTCGCGCCCAAGGACAACGGCGCGGTCAGCATCCACGAGGGCGTGGAGGAATGTGTGGGCATGTTGTCCACCGACCTGGCCTTTCGCGGGTTCACCGTGACCAACCAGATCGCGCCGTCGGACCAGGCCACCTCGGTGTTTGCACTGCGCAGTGTGTTCACCGGCGCCCTGATCGCCCTGACCGACACCGCGCTGACGCCGGCTGCCATCACGATCAGCAGCGTGGCGGCCGACGGCCAGACCCGCGTCGTCATCAGCATCAGCAGCGAGCCGGGCGCGGTGGCCGCCGACGAGCCACGCTCCTATCGCAAGCTCGGCTGGAACGACGTGTTGGCGCTGGCCAGCGCCGAACAGGTCGGCCTCAAGCATGCGGCGGACCGGGTGGAAATGTCTTTCACCGCCGCGATCAATGCCGACGTCACCGTCTGAACACCCCGCGCCGCACCCCCGCGCTACTGATTTGATAGCTTGAAGCCCTTTTCCGGAAAGGGCTGAAGGGCTTTCTGGCGTAAACTGCCGGCTGGCCGGTCCAGCCCCGCGGACGACCGGTCACGCACCCATGAACACAAGCGGAATCCTTCTTCACATCGCCGGCCTGTGGCTGCTGTCCACCCTCGACGCCTCCGGCAAATGGCTGGTGCTGGCCGGGGTGCCGGTGCTGATGGTGTCATGGGTGCGTTATGCGGTCCACACCGCGCTGATGACCGCCGTGGTGCTGCCGCGGCGCGGCACGGCGATTTTCCAGACAAAGTCACTGACACGGCAACTGGTGCGCGGCTTCCTGATGATTGCCACCACCGTGCTGTTTTTCTCGGTGCTGGCGCGGCTGCCACTGGCCGAGGCCACCGCCATCAATTTTCTGGCCCCGCTGTTTGTGATGGCGATGGCGCCCTGGCTGCTCAAGGAGCCGCACCGCCTGCACCGCTGGCTCGGTGTGCTGGTCGGCTTTGCCGGCATGCTGGTGGTGGTGCGGCCCGGTGCGCAGCTCGACCCGGTCGGTGTGGCGCTGGGCCTGCTGACGGCCTTCACCTTTGCGCTGTTCCAGATCTCCACCCGGCGCGTGGCGCATGACGATCCGCTGACGACCAATTACTACGGCGGCCTGTTCGGCACGGCGGCGCTGACGCTGGTACTGCCCTGGTTCTGGGTCACACCCGAGCTGTCGTTGCTCGAATGGGCGTTGCTGGTGTCCACCGGTTTCACCGGCTTCTTCGGCCACTGGCTGCAAGCCGCGGCCTACCGGAAAAGCCCGGCCAGCCTGCTGGCGCCTTTCAGCTACATGCAGATCCTCAGCGCCGCCATCCTGGGCTGGTGGGTGTTCGGCCAGGTCCCGGGCCAGACCACGGCGCTGGGCATCGCGCTGATCTGCCTGGCCGGCGTCGGCGTGGCGCTGACCGAGGCGCGGCTGGCCTGGCGACGCTCGCGCGCCCTGCGCGAGCGCGACTGATTTCCGGCCGCACTCCGGCCTCAGGCCGGGAACAGTGGCAGGTCGGCTTTCTTCAGGGTGCGCAGCACAAAGCTGGACTTGCTGTGGCGTATGCCCTTGATCTTGTAGAGCCGCTCGCGCAACAGCCGTTCGTAGTCCCGGGTGCCGCTGACCGCGATGCGCAGCAAATAGTCGTAGTCGCCCGAGACCAGGTAGGCCTCGATCACCTCCGGAATTTTCGCCAGCGTCTCGCCGAATTTCTCCAGCGTGTTGTCGGAGTGGCTGTCCAGCGTGACCTGCACCAGCACCGTGTCGCTGAGATCCAGCGCCGCGGCATTGAGGCGCACGGTGTAGCCCTCGATCACGCCTGACTCTTCCATCTTCTTGATGCGGCTCCAGCACGGCGTGTGGCTCAGGCCCACGGCCTGGCCGATCTCCTGCAGGCTGGCCCGCGCATTGGCCTGCAGCACCTGCAGGATTTTCCGGTCGGTTTTATCCATACAGCAATATTTCCTTCATATCTTCGTTTATTCAGGAATTATTGCTGATATGCAGAGCAATCTGCAGAAATACAGAAGCACTTTTTGCGACGGCCGTCGGATACTGGCTGCTGGCAAACGGATTTACCGGTCCGTGGTGCAAGACAAACGCCCCCGCAGGTTACCGCCGGCGGGGGCGTCTGGGCAGGCACCGATGGCTGGTCATCCCGGACCTGATCCGGGATCCATGCCGCAACAACTGGCGACGCTGGTGATCCACCATGGATGGCGGGTCACGCGCAATGACAAAAAAAGCGGACAAGCAACGCGGGTCCGGCCCGCAAAGACAAGTCCTGCCTCAGCCGAACTTGCGCAGCGCGTCGAGCGCCAGGCCGGTGCCAATGCTGCCGAACAGGTCACCCTCGACGCGGCGTGCCTGCGGCAGCAAGGCGGCGATGCGCGCGCGCAGCAGCGGCACGCTGCTGGAGCCACCCGTGAAAAACACCGTGTCCACCGCGTTCGCCGCCACACCGGCGTCGCGCAGCAGGCCGCTGACACTGGCGGCAATGTCGGCCACCAGCGCGGAAATGGCGGCATCAAAATCGGCACGCTGCAACAGCAGGCTTTCCCCGGGGCTGATGCGGCCCAGGTCCATGCGTGTTTCGCCGGCGCCGGACAAGGCCATCTTGGCGTCCTCGACCTGCATTGCCAGCCAGTGACCGGCGCGTTGCGCCACCAGCGCCTGCAGGCGGTCCAGCTTGTCCGGCTCGGCGGCTTCGCGGCGCAGCTCGGCGAGCTGGGCCGCCGCCTTGCGGGTGTACGCAAAATTGATGGTGTGCCAGGTCGCCAGGTTGAAGTATGGCGCCGACGGCATCAGCAGCCCGCTCTTGAGCAGGCTGCCCAGGCCCAGCGAGGGCATCACGCTGGCCAGGCTCAGGTACTTGTCGAAGTCGGTGCCGCCGATGTGCACGCCACCGCTGGCCAGGATGTCACCCCGCCGGTCGGCCCGCCCCGCGCGTTCCGGCGCCAGCCGCACCAGTGCGAAGTCCGAGGTGCCGCCGCCGATGTCCACCACCAGCACCAGCTCTTCGCGTGTCACCCGGGATTCGTAGTCGAAGGCCGCGGCAATCGGTTCGTACTGGAAGGCAATCTCGCTGAAGCCCACCGCCTGGGCGATGCCGGCCAGGGTGTCCTGGGCCTGGCGGTCGGCCGCCGCATCACCATCGACAAAAAATACCGGACGGCCCAGCACCGCGCGGCTGAAGCTGCGGCCAGCCGCCTGCTCGGCGCGGCGTTTGAGCTCGCCGATGAACTGCGCCAGCAGCTCACGAAACGGCAACGCGCGGCCGGCAACTTCGGTCTGCTCGTCGATCAGCGACGTGCCGAGCAGGCTTTTGAGCGAACGCATCAGCCGGCCTTCGTCACCGGCCAGGTAATCGGCCAGCGCGGCGCGGCCATAACTGATGTGAGCGTCCTCGGCATGGAAGAACACCACCGAGGGCAAGGTCGGCCTGCCATCCTCCAGCGCCAGCAAGCCGACCTCGCCGGGCGCGTCCGCGCGGACGCAGGCCGCCGTCGAGTTGGAGGTGCCGAAGTCGATGCCGCAGGCGTCGCGCGATGCGCTCAAGGCCTGGCGAAGCCGCTGTCGGCCCAGGCTGTCGCGCTGACCCGGCTCAGCCTGAAGTTGGGTGGCACACGCAGCTGCGCAAGCTGTTCGCCGGCCTCGTCGTGCGCGCTCAGCAGCGCCGACGGATTGTCCTCGTCGGGTTCGATGTCCAGCGACACGGTGATACGCGCGCCGCGGCAATCGACCTCGAGGCTCTGGTGCAGCGTCGCATGTAACTGCTGCTCATGGCGACGCACAAACTCCGAGGCGGTCTTGACCAGGGTGATGAAGGCCGTGCCGTCCAGCGGCTTGGGGTTCTTCTTGTCGCGCCCCATGGTCCAGGGCCCGACCAGCGCCGGCTCCGGCTCGCCGTCGCGGATCATGGCAACAGCCCAGCCGTCGTCGTCCTCGTTCTTGATCACACGGGCGGTCCAGCCGTCACCGCACCACAGTCGTGGCTGCTGCACCGGGCTGTCGCCATCGGTGGCATCGGTCAGCAAGGAGGAATCGGGAAAATGGGCGGGGGAAGGCGAGGAAGCGATGGCGGTCACAGGGAATCAATTCGATGGAAAACAACACGGAGCGGCAGCAGCGATTTTAGCCCCCACGCAGCGGTGCAGCGTCCGGGTTCCACGGTGCAGAATTCACGCCCCGCGTAAACCTTGATGACAGCGGGTCCGCCTCTGGCTAAGCTGCAAGCTACAGTTCTGCACCACCTCTGCACCACCTTTTCCGGAGCCACCATGACCCAACGCCGCGACTTCCTCACCACTGCCGCCGCTGCCGCCGCCGGCATCGCCCTGCCCTCGCTGGGCCGGGCCCAGGCCCCGGCCTTTCCCTCGCGTCCCATCCGTTATATCTGCCCCTGGCCAGCTGGCGGCTCCACCGATGCGGTGATCCGTGCGCTGGCCGAAAGCGCCGGCAAGACGCTGGGCCAGACCATCATCGTTGACAACAAGCCGGGCGCTGGCGGCATGCTGGGCGCCAACGAAATGATGTCGGCCAAGCCGGACGGCTACACCCTGACCCAGTTGCCGCACGGCGTATTCCGCATCCCGCACATGCAGAAAGTGCAGTACGACCCGCTGAAGGACTTCACCTGGATCGCCTGCCTGACCGGCTACACCTTCGGCCTGGTCGTGCCCGCCGATTCGCCGATCAAAAGCATCAAGGACCTCGTGGCCTATGCCAAGGCCAACCCCGAAAAATTCACCTATGGCTCGACCGGCACCGGTACCAGCCCGCACCTCGCGGTCGAGGAATTTGCGCAGCGCGCCGGCATCAAGCTGACCCATGTGCCGTTCAAGGGCAATGCCGACAACATGCAGGCCATCCTCGGCGGCCACGTGATGGGCGCCAGCGACGCCACCGGCTGGGGCCCGCATGTCGAGTCCGGCAAGCTGCGGCTGCTGGCCACCTATGGCAGCAAACGCACCAAGCGCTGGCCCAACGTGCCGACGCTGAACGAACTTGGCTACGACACGGTGTCGGACTCGCCCTTCGGCGTCTGCGGCCCCAAGGGCATGGACCCGGCCGTGGTCGCGACCCTGCACGAGGCCTTCCGCCGCACCCTCAACGATCCGGCCGTGCTGGCCACCTTCGACAAGTACGACCAGTCGGTGATCTACATGAACACCGCGCAGTACACGCGTTTTGCCCGCGAGACCTTTGCGGCCGAAAAAGCCACCATCGAGCGCCTCGGCATGGCCAACAAGGGATAAGGATCGCGGGGGTCCCGCGACGGCCGCTTAATCCGCGGGCAATCCGCTGCAAGCCACGACAGGCAAGCCTCTCGTGGCTTTTTCACGGGCTTATCCACAGGGTGGCCCACAGAAGGCGGGGGTAAGTGGCGCCCGCGCGGAGCGCCCGCCGGGGCTGCGCTATGCTTGCAGGCTCACTGCAAGGGCGTCCATGAACTTCACTTTTTCCGCCAGAATTTTCCCCGCTGCCCTGATCGCTGCCAGCCTGCTGCTGGCCGGCTGCAAGGACGCCGCTGACCCCGGCAAACCGGCCGCCGCGGCCGCCTCCACACCGGTATCGGTGGCCGCCATCGCCGCCGAGGCCAAGGGTTTCAGCGTCGGCTCGGCCATGAGCGCACGCACGGTGTATGTGTTTTTTGATGCCCAGTGCCCGCATTGCACGGCGCTGTGGGAAGCCGCCAGGCCGTTGAAGTCCCAGGCGCGGTTTGTCTGGATCCCGGTCGGCATGCTCAATGCGTCCAGCACGGCCCAGGGCGCGACCCTGCTGGCGGCCAAGGATCCGGTCGCGGCGATGGATCAACATGAAGCCTCGATGACCGCCAAGGGTGGCGGCATCAGCGCCGCCAGCGACATCGAGGCGCAAAAAGCCGATGTGGCCAAAAACACCGAACTGCTGACGCGTTTCGGCTTTGCTTCGATCCCGACCATCGTCGGCAACCACGCCGAGACCGGCGCGCTGGTCACCCAGGAAGGATCCATGCCGACCGCTGCGCTGGCCGGCCTGCTGGGGCTGAAAGTCCCGGCGCCCTGAAGCGTCCCCTGGTTTTCAGGTAAAAAAGGCCTCTGGCCCTTGCCAGACAAGGGCAAGCAGCTCCTGATTTGATAGCGGCCGGTGGCTAGAACAAGACGCGGCTGCGGATGGTGCCGGTGACCTGGGCCAGCTTGGCCAGCGCCAGGTCGGAATGCGCGGCGTCGATGTCGATCACCACGTAACCGATGGCCTCGTTGGTCTGCAGAAACTGCGAGGCAATGTTGATGCCGTTGCCGGCGAACACCTGGTTGATCTCTGCCAGCACGCCCGGCACATTGCGGTGAATGTGCAGCAAGCGGTGTTTGCCGGGGTGCGCCGGCAAGGCGACCTCGGGGAAATTGACCGACGAGGTCGAGGTGCCGTTGTCGCTGTACTTGACCAGTTTTTCGGCCACCTCGATACCGATGTTGGCTTGCGCCTCCATGGTGGAGCCGCCCACATGCGGCGTCAGGATCACGTTGTCGAGACCGCGCAGCGGCGACTCGAAAACGTCCTTGTTGCTTTTCGGCTCGACCGGAAACACGTCAATCGCCGCGCCCAGCAGTTGTTTGCTGCGCAGGGCTGCAGCCAGCGGCTCAATCTCGACCACGGTGCCGCGTGAGGCGTTGATAAACACCGCGCCGGGCTTGATGGCGGCGATTTCGGCCGCGCCTATCATCCACTGCGTGGCCCGGGTTTCGGGCACATGCAGGCTCACCACGTCGGACTGCGCCAGCAGATCGTGCAGCTTGCCGACCTGCCGCGCATTGCCCAGCGGCAACTTGGTCACCACGTCGAAAAACACCACCTGCATGCCCAGGTTTTCGGCCAGCACCGAGAGTTGTGTGCCGATGGAGCCGTAACCGACGATGCCCAGGGTCTTGCCGCGAATCTCGAAGGCGTTGTCGGCCGACTTCAGCCAGCCGCCGCGGTGCGCCGCGGCGCTTTTTTCGGGCACGCCGCGCAGCAGCAAAATCGCTTCGGCCAGCACCAGCTCGGCCACCGAACGTGTATTGGAAAACGGCGCATTGAACACCGCGATGCCGCGCTCGCGCGCCGCGTTCAAATCCACCTGGTTGGTGCCTATGCAGAAACAGCCGACGGCGGCCAGCTTGTGCGCGTGGGCCAGCACCTCGGCCGTGAGCTGGGTGCGCGAGCGGATGCCGACAAAATGCGCATCGGCGATTTTGGCCTTGAGCTCCTCGCCCTCGAGTGCACCGGGCAGGCTTTCAATCTGGGTGTAGCCCGCGTCGCGCAGCACGGTGATCGCGGAAGGATGGATGCCTTCGAGCAGCAGGAACTTGAGTTTGTTTTTATCGAGCGAGGGTTTGGTCATGGGAGCGTCAGGCCGGGACAGGCCGGCGGATGGTCGGGCACCCAGTATGGACGAATCGCTTTGCCCTGACCGCGGCAAGGTCAGGGCCGGTGAACGGTTCAGTCCACCGGCGCGGGCGCGGCGCGCGCCAGCGCCTGGCGCCTGCCGGTGAACTGCGCCAGCGCCACGCCGACCAGGGTCAGCCCGGCGCCGGCCAGCTTGATGCCGGTGTACTGCTCGCCGGCGAACAGCCAGGCCACCAGACCGGCCACCGGCGGCATCAGGTACATCAGCGGCGCGGTGCGCGCCACACCCCGCACCGCATTAACCCAGCCCCACAGCAGCCAGCCCAGAAAGGCCGCCACCGTGACCGACCAGACCAGGGCCAGCCAGACCTGCCATGAGGCCTGGCCCCAGGGCGCGGCCAGGCCCGCAGGCGCCGCAAACAGCAGCACCGGCACACTGCCGAGCAGCGTCGCATACGCCATGGTCAGCACACCGCCGTGGCGCTCGATCAGCGGCTTGGCCGCCACCGTGTAATACGAGAAAAAGCTCGCGGCAACCAGCAGAAACAGGTCGCCGCCGGTGGCCAGCCACTGGCCGCCCAGCAACTTGTCGGACAGGAAAATCAGCACGCCGACAAAGGCCACCGCCACGCCGGCCAGCTGCGCCCGGTGCAGGGGCTCCAGTCCCATCAGGCGCAGGATCAGCAAGGTGAAAATCGGGCCGCAGGCCAGGATCAGCGAGCTTGAAAACGCGGTGGACCAGTGAATGCCGTAGGTCACCATGCCCACATGCAGGAAATGCCCGGCGACACCGAGGCGGGCCAGTTCCCAGAACTCGCGCCGTGACAGCCCCGGAAAATGCCGGCCATAACGCCACAGCAGCAGGGCCAGCGCGCAGGCCGGCATGATCAGGTAACGCGCAAACAGAAAGCCGCCGGGCCCGACCACGCCGAAGATGAACTTCTGCAGCGAGAAATTGACGCCCCAGATCACCACCAGGACCAGCGCAAGTCCCAGTGCCAGTGCGGCGCGCTGGCGCGGCGCGTCATCGTGCGCCTGGCTCATGGCCCTGGACACCCTCGGCATTCTGGATAAAAAAGGCCTGCAGCCCAATCAAAACAAGAGCAAGCAGCTATCATTTTTGAAGCATACCAGCTTGCCGCGCGGATTGCCGGCAGGCCCGCCGCGGGGCGTGATACAAACAGCGCTGCTTTTTCAGAAAAGGACTCCCTTGAAATTCAAAATGGCCGAAAAGTCGCTGTTCGCGATCTTGCTGCGCTCCTCATGGTGGATCAGCCTGTCGATTGCCGCCGTCATTGTGCTGGCCTCCAAGGCGCTGCTGCCGCCGCCCTACTTCCCCTTTGGCGCCATGGGCGGCTTCCCGTTTGTGGTGATTGCGCTGATCACGCTGTGGCGCCAGTTGCGCGCGCCCAGCACCGCCCATGTGGAAGCCACGCTGGCACGGATCAATGCGATGCCCTGGCGCGAATTTTCGGCGGCGCTGGAGCAGGCCCTGCTGCGTGAAGGCTTCGAGGTGCGCCGGCTGGATCTGGTGGGCGCCGACTTCGAGCTGCTCAAGGGCGGACGCACCGTGCTGCTGAGCAGCAAACGCTGGAAGGCCGCGCGCCTGGGGCTGGAGGTGTTCCAGAGCCTGGAAAACGTCCGCAGCACACGCGAGGCCAGCAGCTGCATCTGCGTGACGACCGGCGACATCACCGACAAGGCCCGCAGTTTTGCGGCCGATCACCAGATCCGCGTGATCCAGGGCACCGAGCTGGCGCAACTGCTCAGGCCGGTGCTGATTGCTCAACCCGCCGCCTGATGCTCCTTTTTTGATAGCTGCTTGCCCCTGCCAGACAAGGGCTGGGGACTGATTTTTCCTAAACTCCGGGGGAGCCGGCCCGGCCTGCCCGGTGCGCCACCGGGTAGGCGCTGACCATCCACAGATACATCAGCGCGCCGGCCAGCAGGCTGGCTGCGGCGATCTCGAGCGACAGCGTGAAACCCTCACCGACACTGCGGCTGTGCCGCAGCAGCAGCGCCACCATGGGCGGGCCGGCGATCTGACCGATGCCATACACCGCCGTCAACAACCCCATGGTGCTGGCCGCTGCGAGCGGTCGCAGCCGCCGCACTTCCTGCATGGCAAAAAAGGTGATGGCGGTGAAGGGAATGCCCAGCAGCAGGCTGCCGATGGCAAAACCGGCCAGATTCGGGCTGAACACACTGGCGGCGATGCCCAGCGCCTGCACAAAATAACAGGCAGCCAGCAAATGGCGCCAGTCGCCGGTGGCCGGGATGCGTGTGGCCAGCAACGCGCCGGTGATCACGCCCAGACCGAAGATGGGCCAGAAAAAATCAATCCAGACCGAGCCCGGCATGGCTTCGCGCGCAATCACCGGCAAAAAAGTCGCGGTGATGATGTAGCCAAAACCGGCCAGACCATACGCCAGTGCGAGCCACAACATCTGCTTGCGGCCGGCCGGGGCCTCAACGCGCAAAGCCGCCGCGGGCGCGGCGGCGTGGCTGGCGCCCTGCCCGTCCTGCTCCCGGAAGGTGCGCCAGACACAAGCCGTGAGCAGCGCCGCCAGCCCGCCAAAAATCAGCCAGCCTGCCGCCGCGCGCCACTGCAACGCCACCATGCCGCTGGCGAACAGGCCGCTCAATGCAATGCCGGCACCCGGGCCGGCGTAGATCACGCCGCCCATCATCGGTGCGTTGCGCCGCGCCAGCTGGGCCAGGCACCAGCCCGAGGTGTAGACAAACACCAGCGCGCTGGCCACGCCGGCGGCAAAACGCAGCACCGGCCAGGCGGCGGGAACATGCAGCGCCATGCCCAGTGTCAGCAGCGTGGTGGCGACCAGGCCGCTGCGCACCCAGGTGGGACCCGCGACCTGCGGCAGGAAGGACAACCGTTTCCAGATCCAGGGCTGAAAGGTGCAGAACAAGGCGCCGACCAGGTAGCCGAAATAATTGGCGCTGGCCAGCCAGCTGGCCGCCGGCAAGTCGATCACACCGTCGCTGAGCATCATGGGCAGCAGCGGCGTGAAGGCAAAACGGCCTATGCCCATGGCGGTGGCCAGCGACAACAGGCCGGCGATGGCAATCACCCAGCGGCCCGGGTCGTGACGCGACGCGCTCAAGGCCGCGATCCTGCGGCGCCGGCGCGGGGCGGCTCCACCAGCGCCATGCGCCGGCGCAGGCGCGCGGCCTGCTCCGCATCACCGGCTTTTTCAGCGAGCTGCGCCTGCACGCCCAGCCAGGCCAGCAGCGGCCGGCGCCAGCCCTGGCTGGAGGCGGTGTCCACCGCCTGTTGCAGCACGGCCGGGCTGGCCTGCCCACGCTGGAACAGCGCGGCCGCCGCCACCAGCTGCGACAGCGGATCAGCGATGGCCTTGACGGCCGCAGCCTCACCCGATGCCGCAGCGCGCTGGGCAGCAGGCAACAAGGCGGCATCCTGCGGCTGCAGCTTGCCGGCCAGATAGTCGGCATAGGCCCGTTCGGCCGCCGGCGCATCGGCGCGCAGGCGCTCGAAACCGGCGCAGGTTTCCAGCACCAGGCTGGCGGCGCGGCTGGCGCAGCGCAGCAGTTCAACACGCGCCACCAGGTCCACCCGGCCGGTGCTGGCGACTTCGCTGAGCGCCCGCGCAAACTCGACCGCCTCGACGCGTGTATTGCCTTCCATGTACGCGGCAACGGCGCGCTCGCTGGCGGTTTTGGCTTCCAGCGCCCAATCGGCCGGCTTCGGGCCGCTGCTGCAGGCGGCCAGCGCCAGCATGGCCGCAGACACCAGGGTGTTGGCAAGGCGCTTCATGGCAGCTTGATCTCCGTGTCGCGGGCAAACGGCCATTTGCGGTTGACCTCGTTGATCAGGCTGTCCACCTTGCGCAGGCTGGACTCGACCTCGCCGCGCAGCGTGCCGAGGTCATCGGTCGCGGCGCGCGCATTGGCGCCCACGGCCTGCGCCTCGACCAGCACCGCATCGACTTTTTTCAGGCTGGTGCGGGCTTCGCCAAGCAGTGTATTGAGCTGCACCACGGTGGCGCGGGCCTCGGGCATGACCCCGTTGGCGCCGAACACCTGGGTGTCGGTTTTGGCGGCCAGGCCGTCGAGTTTGGTCAGCAAGGCATTGGTGCGGTCCAGCGTCGCGATCAGCTTTTTGGCCTCGGCCTCGTTGCCCAGCAATACGCCGAGCGCGCCGCCGGGGCCGTTGAGCCGTTCGGTCAGCTTCTGCAGATTGCCCAGGCTGGCCGACACCGCGCCTTCACTGGCGGTCAGGCCGTTGAGGTTCTCGATCAATTCCTTGGCCGCCGCAATCAGCTTGGGAATCTCCGCGCCGGTGTCGCCACGCAACACCTCGCGCACCGCGCCGTCGGGCAGCGGCGGATCCTTGAGCAGCCCGCTGTAGGCGCGGATGTTGGTGGAGCCCACCAGGCCGCGCACCAGCGTGAACACGCTGGAGGTGCGCAGCCAGTGCGCATCGCGGGTCGGCACGTCGATGATGATGCGGGCCTTGCCGTCCTCGGCCAGCTCGATGCGGCGCACCCGCCCGATCGGGAAGCCCGAAAACGTCAGGTCCATGCCGACCACCACGCCCTCGGAGTCGTCGGACACCAGCACCAGTTGCTGCGTGCGCTCGAACAGGCCGCGCGCATACAGCACATACAGCGCCGAGCCGATCACCAGCGCTGCCATGAAGACCAGCAGCAGCAGCGCCTTGAACTCGAGGTTGGCCACCGGTGGCAGTTGCACCACCTCCTCGGCCCGCGGCGGCGGCCTGCCGGTTTCCGGGGGGGTGTCCTTGGGATCGCTCATGGTGGGTATGTTTTCATGACGGGTTCAGCGACTTCAATAATAGTTGCCGACCAGCGACAACACCTCGATCAGCAGGATGACGGCGAACATGCGCACCAGCATGCGCAGCTCGGCGCTGGCGCGAAGGCGCAGCTCGGTGGCGTCGTACAGCGCCGAAGCCATCGGGATCAGCGAGACGGCCAGGCTGAAAAACAGCGTCTTGAGCAGGAAAATCAGCGTGACTTCCGGGTTGAACACCTGGCCGAACAGGCGTGTGTACACGGCCACCCCCGCCAGCGTGAAGCCGTACACGGCCAGGTAGGCCATCACCAGCGCCACCACGCAGCTGAGCGCGGCCAGCGTGATGGTCGCGAAGATGCCGGCCGTCACACGCGGCAACACCTCGTGGCGCACCGGGTCCATGCCGCGCTGCCGCATCGCATCCAGCGCGCCGCTGCTGCGCAACTGCGACAGTTCCACACCGCTGGCAATCGCCGAGCGCAGGGCCACGAACATCGCGGCGGTCAGCGGAATCAGCTCCAGCACCAGCACCCGGATCACCACCTGCAGCGCGTACTGGGACAGCCCGTAACTGATGGCGGTGACAATCACGATGCGTGTGATGACCACCGTGATCAACGCGCACATCAGCGTGAAGCCGAGCAGGTTGGGCGCCGTGTTGCGGTAGATGTGTTCGGCCAGCACGCGGCGGTTCGGGCGGCCGTAACTCGACGGCGAAAGCGTCAGCACCAGGATCATCGCGCCCAGGTAGATCAGCCGCCACCAGCCCAGCAACCATTCCCGCGCCCGCAGGTTGAGCAGCGACAGCGCGGAAGGCCGGCGATCAGCGGGTGTCATGAAGCCATGATGGGCATGGGCCGGCATTCGCCCTCAGGCGAGCGGCCCCTGGTCCAGCGGCAGCGAGCCGTTCGGGATGCCGGCTGCCAGTTGGAGCCGGGTCGCCCCCCGGGCAATGCCGTCGCGGTCGCCCTGCCACAACGCAAGCACATAGGCCCGGTAGTCCGGATGCCAGTCGGCAGCGTCCTGCAGGGCCTCCAGCGCGCCGCCAGCCTCGTCAAGCGCCTGCACATGCGCGGCAACCTCGACGGCCAGCGTGCAGGTGGTGTTGACCACCCGGTCGAAGTCTTCGTCATCGGGGCTCAGCCTCGTGACGCCGAACAGGTCGAACACCTGCCGGATCGAAGCGGCCGAAGCCGGATCGAGCGCCTCCAGGCCGGTCTCGGGGTCCAGCGTTTTCTCGGCAGGAAAAACGGCCTGCTCGGCCGCAGCGAGCAGTTCATCGCGAAATAAGGCAGTCATCCCGGTCTCCATGTGAATCGCGCACCGCCACAGCCGCGGCGCATGCCGGAAGTTTAGGCCAAGCCGTGCGGCGTTCAGGCGGTCAGCGACTTGCAGTAGCCGAGAAAGGCATCCATCTCGGTGCCTTTGTCGAACACCGCATCGGCGCGCAGCGCCAGGCATTTCTGGCGCATCTCCTCATTGAGCTCACCGCTGAGCACCACCACGCGCTGGTTGGGACGGCGCGTGGTGCACCAGTTCAGCGCCCCGACACCGCTGCCCTGCCGCAGGTGCAGGTCCACCACCGCGAGATCCCAGGCGCCGTCATTGGACGAGAGCCAGTTGGTCGCGGAAATTTCATTGTCCGCATAAAACAGGATGTCCACCGACGGGATGTCGCGCAAGGCGTCCACGATGATGTTGCGCAGGACCACATTGTCTTCAATGATGAAGACCCTCAGCGCGCGCTGTCCTCCCGAATCCGTGCCACTAATAGCTGCTGCTGGCATAAAACCCCTCTGTGGCCTCCAGTGTAGGTGCAGTCAGCAAGGCAGGCGGCGGACCGGTGTGCCGGCCGGACAGGCGCCGTCGGCCGGGGCCGGTTCCCGCTGCGTCCGGCACGGCTAGCGCTGGTTGAAGCGGTAGGACGGTTTAGGCGTCCAGGGCCGCGCCACCTGCTTGCCCAGTTGCGAACCGGGGGCAAAAGGCCAGGCCTTGACGCCCGATGCGGGCGCGGGCCGGGCCTGGGGGCCGGCGTCATCGGCGTTGTGTTTGTCTTTGGCTTCCTTGTGGGAATCAGATGACTTGTGCATAAGGCTCCTTGGGTTGTGAATCAGGCTGTTTCAGGGTTTGACGGCGACCAGTCCCACCGCCGCAATGCGGTCGGCCTGCCGGTAGACCGGCCGTTCCAGTTCTTCGCCGAACACGTCGGGATCGATCTCGGCATAGGTGTAGGTGCAGCCCGCCTGTCCGAGAAAAGGCTCCATGTCGCGGATGAAATGATCGATGCCGTCCACGATGGCGACGCCGGTGTACAGGATCAGCCGCCCGCCGGGCCGCAATCGTTGCAGGGCCTGGGCGCCAATCTTCACGCTCAGCGCCCGCCCGAGGTCGCCACCCCCGTGGCGGTAGGCGCGTGCCGCGTCGTCCTCGAGGTAGGGTGGATTGGACAACACGACATCAAACTCACCGGAGGTGGCTGACAGCGCATCGCCGGGCGCCATCTCGACCTCCACCCCCGCCGCCGCGGCATTGATGCCGGCATAACACAGGGCCAGCGGGTTGATGTCGTTGAGGACCACCTGCGCCCCCACCCGCAGGCGCGCGGCCATGATGCCGCCGGCACCGCTGCCGCAGCCCACGTCAGCCACCCGCAAGGGCGCGTCCGGTGACGCCGCGGGCATGTGGTCGCGGATGAGTTGCAGAAAGCGGTAGGTGTCGGGCCCGAAAAACACCGCATCCCGGGCCGTTGTCGGAAACGACGAGTGCGCGAACAGGTCACCGTCGAAACTGGAGACACGCACCTGGCTGCGGTACAACCCGCCCTCGCGCAGGATCACGCCGGTCTGCATCAGCAAGGCCAGCAGCTCCGGCGGCAGCACCGCCGCGGGAAATGACAGGGACCAGCCAAAGGCGTCCCGCAGGCTGTTGCCGGGATGGCTGCGGCGGTTGGCCAGCACCCGGGCGTGACTCAGTGGCGTGACCGTGATGAATGCATAGGCCTGCTCGCGCAAATGCTGCAGCAAGGCCTTCAGTGCGGCGTCGAACGCCGGCCCCCTGTCAGCAGCCAGCATCGGCCGTCCGGATCGTTCGCAGACACCCTGCAGGGCGGAAAAAGCGCTTGGTCACATGGTCTCCGGTGGCCAGCGCGCACCGCCACATGCGGTGTAATCACTGTCCAAGGGGACACAGCTTAGGACGCGCCTCGCATCGCCCATGTAGGAAATGGATGAAGATCAGGTAGGTCAGCCCGAGCCGCGGATCGCGCTTCTGCGCTGGTGCCCGAAAAACCCTGCAGCCCTTTCGCTACAAGGCGGTGCCGCTATGCAATCTGTAGCAGGTCGCGCCTCAGGCGGTGAGGCTGGCCATTTCCTCACCGAGGCGGACCGCCGCGCCCGGCGCCCAGGCCGGGTTGAAACGGCAAGGCCCCCGGGGGAACAGCAGCACCACGGTGGAGCCGAGCAGAAAACGCCCCATCTCCTCGCCCTGCCGCAACACCACCTGCTGCGTGTCATAACGCCAGTCGCGCACTTCGCGCGTTCTGGGGGGGTTGACCTGCCCGTGCCAGACCGTGGCCATGCTGCCAACGATGGTGGCGCCCACCAGCACCAGCACAAACGGGCCGCGCGCCGACTCGAACACGCAGACCACCCGTTCGTTGCGCGCAAACAGCCCGGGCACACCACGCGCCGTGGCCGGGTTGACCGAGAACAATTCGCCCGGCACATAAATCATGCGCGCGAGCCGGCCATCCGCAGGCATGTGGATACGGTGGTAGTCACGCGGGCTCAGGTAAATCGTCGCGAAGCTGCCGCCGTCAAAACGCGCGGCCAGTTCGCGGTCGCCGCCGACCAGCGCTGTCGTCGAATAGTGGTGGCCCTTGGCCTGGAAGATCTGGTCGCCTTCGATGGGGCCGAACTGGCTGATGGCGCCGTCCACCGGGCAGATCAGGTCGGCCGCGGCCAGCGGGCGCGCGCCGGGCTGGAGGGCCCGCGTGAAAAAATCATTGAAGCTGGCGTAGCTGCTGATGTCCGGGTTGGCCGCCTCCGCCATGTTGACGCCGTACTTGCCGACAAACCAGCGGATGATGGCGGTGGTGACGGCGCCGCCGCGCATGGAGGCGATATGCCGGCCGAACTCGGTGATGGCCCGTTTGGGCAGCAGGTATTGCAGCAGGACTTCAGATCGTTCGGACACGCAGGCTCACTTGGTCGGGGAAAGCCGCCATTCTATCGACGCGGGGCCGGGGCCCCTGGCGCTGTTTACTGCGGCTGCAGGCGGATCAGGCGTCCCTGCGGGCTGTCGGTCAGTACATAAAGCAGCCCTTCCGGCCCCTGGCGCACATCACGGATGCGGCCGGCGCCCTCGAGCAGCTTGTGTTCGCGCAGCACCTTGCCCTGGAACGGCTGCTCGAGTTCGATGCGGTTCAGGTAGCCGAACTTGAGCGAGCCGACAAACAGGTTGCCCTGCCAGGCCTTGCCGTAGCGTTCGCTGCTCAAAAACGCCATGCCGGACGGCGCGATCGACGGCACCCAGTAATGCAGCGGCTGCTCCATGCCGGTCCTGGCGGTGATGCCTTCGCCCATCTTGCCGCCGCCGTAGTTCTCCCCATAGGTGATCACCGGCCAGCCGTAGTTGCGGCCGGGCTGCGGCAGGTTGATTTCGTCGCCGCCCTGCGGGCCGTGTTCATGCGTCCAGTAGCTGCCGTCGGGCGCCAGCGTCGCGCCCTGCATGTTGCGGTGGCCATAACTCCAGATCTCGGGCAAGGCGCCGGCCCGGCCCACAAAGGGGTTGTCCCTGGGCACGCTGCCGTCCTTGAGGATGCGCACCACCTTGCCATGGTGGTTGTCGAGTTTCTGCGCATCCTGCATGCGCGAATAACGGTCGCCCAGGGTCAGGAACAGGGTGCCGTCCGCCTTGCCATCCTTCTGCCCCTCCACAATGCGGCAGCCGAAATGCGCGCTGCTGGAGAACTTGGGCTTCTGGCTGAAGATGACCTTGACACTGTCCAGCCGGCTGTTGTCGGCAGCCAGCGTGGCCGTCGCCAGCGCGGTGCTGTTGCCACCCGACGGCGCGGCTTCGGAATAACAGAAATAGATGCGCCGGTTGGCGGCAAACCCGGCGTCGGTGACCACGTCGAGCAGCCCGCCCTGCCCGCCCGCGTCAATCGCCGGCAAGCCGGGCAAGGCCGGCCCGAGCTTGCCGTCGGCCTCCACCACCCGCATCCGGCCTGGCCGCTCGGTGACCAGAAACCGTCCCTGCGGCAGGAAGGCCACGGCCCAGGGGTTTTGCAAACCACTGGCCACCGGCTCGGGCCGCACGCCCTGGGCCGCCACCTGCGCGACCGCGGCCAGTCCTGAAAACGCTATCAAAAACATAGCTACTCGCGCAGGAAGGACATGGGCTGAAGGCATATTGGACTCTCACTTTGATGCTGGAGGACAGATCCGGCCGAAGGCGACAGGAGAAAGCGGCAATATGCCATCAAGCCTTTGCCCTGCGGGCACGGCGGTCTTTGCCGCCGCCAGCGACCCGATTGGCCCCAAAAAACACCCTCCCGTTATATATCCTTACAAATCAAGGGCTTAACATCGCAAACTAGAAAAAACTTTAGCTTGACGTAGGACATGTCCTTCAAGTACTCTAGCGGCCATGCGATTTACGGTCCTCGTCACCAGCCTCCTGCTTGCCGCCAGCGTGCAGGCCAGCCCGGGCCATTCCGGTGACGACATGGACAAACTCCTCGCGGACAAAGGCCTGCTGAGCCGGATCGACCAGGTGCGGCAGTCGGTAGGCAACAAGGCCTCCGAGCTGGTGATCAACGCGATGGGCTTCCTGGGCGTGCCCTACCGGCGCGGCGGCAACTCGGCGGAAACCGGTGTCGATTGCAGCGGCTTTGTCAAAGCCATCTACGAGCAGACGGTCGGCCTGATCCTGCCGCGCCGCGCCGAGCAGCAAGCCGCCGCCACCCAGAATATTGACAAAACCGAACTGCAACCCGGCGACCTGGTGTTTTTCAACACCATGAAGCGGGCCTTCAGCCACGTCGGCATTTATGTCGGCGACGGCAAGTTCATCCACGCGCCCAGGCCGGGCGCCGAAGTCCGTGTTGAAAGCATGGGCGTCGCCTACTGGGCCCGCCGTTTTGACGGCGCCCGCCGCGTGCAGGACACCCGCACCGCCGACATCCCGGGCGAATAAACCGCGCAGCGCCACGGACGGCGCCTGCCATTGACCCGCTAGTCGGCCTTCACGCCAGCTTCCCCGATCACCCGGGCCCACTTGCTGGTTTCAGCGGCAATAAACGCATCAAACTCTTCCGGTGTGCCGCCGGCCCCAAACGTTCCCATGGCTTCCAGCCGCACGCGTGTTTCGTCGCTGCGAATGATGCGACCGACCTCGTCGGACATGCGTTTGACAATGTCTTTCGGCGTGGCGGCTGGCGCCAGCATGCCGGCCCAGGTGCTGCCGGTGAAGCCCGCAAAACCCTGTTCGATGAAGGTCGGCACCTCCGGCACCGCTGGCAGACGCCGGTCACTGGCGACGCCGATCAGCCGGACCTTGCCCGCCTTGCCCTGGTTGATCAGCCCGGTAGGCGCGTCGAAGAACAGCTGGATCTGCCCGCCGATCAAATCCGTCAGCGCTGGCACCGCCCCGCGGTAGGGAATGTGCACCATGTAGGTCCTGGTGATCGCCTTGAGCAGCTCGCTGGTCAGGTGCGCGGCCGAGCCATTGCCCGAGGAGCCGAAACTGATCTTGCCCGGGTTGGCGCGGGCATAAGCGATCATCTCCCGGGCGGTTTTGAACGGTGCGTCGTTGTTGACGGCCGCCAGCAGCGGCGACACGCCCATCAGCGACACGCCCGTCAGGTCCTTGCGCGGGTCATAGGGAAGTTTGGGATACAGCGTGGTGTTGGCCGCATAAGCGGCAATCACCACCGCAAAGGTGCTGCCATCGGCCGGTGACTTGGCCAGCAGGTCCACCCCGATGATGCTGTTGGCGCCGGGCTTGTTGTCGATGGTGACACTTTGCTGCAGGCGGTTTTGCAGTCCGGCCTGCACCAGCCGCGCCATCTGGTCGGTGAAACCACCCGGGGTGTAGGGCACGATGATGCGGATCGGCTTGTTCGGCCAGGCCGGCTGCGCCAGCCCCGGCGCACACACGCTGACGGCACCGGCCGATAGCGCCAGGGTAAAACGACGGCGCGACAAGGCGCGCGGGGAAGGGGTGTCAGGCATGCTTGTCTCCAGAGGATGACAACCATTCTGGGCCGCCGCCGCAGTACGCCGCCAGCGGGTTTGCCCCCGGAAACCGGCCCAGGGCCGCGGCCTGGACACCTGCGCGACGCCGCTGATTCTGCACGGCGGAACCAGCCGCCCATGCAGCTGCCCGCGCGGGCCAGGCTGACAGCGAACCGTTGCAAACAGCTTATTCGCCCTGCTCCCTGTCGTCCTTGTTCTTCTTGTTGTTGTTGCGCTTGGGCGGCGACATGTCCAGTTCCACCGAGCGGCCGCTGTCCAGCGCTTCGCCCGCCGCCTCCGGTGCGCTCAGGCTGATGTCGGCGCCGCCCTGGCGTGTGAGGTCCCCGGTCTGCGCCAGTTGCACCGCGCCACCTTCGGCGCCGCTGTCCTGCACACCGCCCGTGGGGACGACGCGGTTGTTTTCGGCGCTGCTCGACACCGTCTGGTTGGTCTGCGGCTTGCCGTTCACGTTGACCAGCCCGCCGCCCGTGTTGCTGACCTGACCGAAGCTGCCGCTGACGCTGCCCTTGGGTGCGTCCAGCGTGATTTGTCCCGCGCTGCCCGATACCTGTGCGTCGTTGACCGCCTCGACCGCCACCACCGGTGCCGTCACATTGGCCACCACCGAGTCGCCGGCCAGCGACGCCGACCCGGACGCTGCCACCACCACGTTCATGTCGCCCTGGGACGTCGCCACCACGTCGGTGGCGCTGATGGTGGCGACGATGGTGTCGGCTGTCAGCGTGGCGGTCTGGGATGCCGTGACCACGACATCCATCGCGCCCTGGGCCTGGGCCACCACATTGGTGCCGGCGATGTTGCCCTGGATGTCCCCGGCGCTGACCACCTCCACGCGGCCCTGGCTGATGGTGGAGCCGGTGACGTCGCCGCCCGCGTTGAGGCTGCTGGCCGCGCTGCTGTCCTGCGCGCGCAGGGTGCTGCTGCTGAGCCTGACGTCGCCGAGCGCGTCAATTCTGTAGGCATTGACCCACAAGGTGCTGGCCAGGCTGAATGCATTGGCACTGACGTCAAAATAACCGAGCGGCCCGGCCGCCGATCCGCCGGTCGTCAGGCTCACGTTGCCGCGCGCGCTGCCCGTGCCGGCGAGCAGCCGCAGGCCCCGCGACACCGTGCCGGCGTTCTGGATGTCGCCGTTGAGCGTGATGTCGGCGCCGGTGGTGGCCAGCGTGGTATCGGCCAGCAGCCTGACTGGCGCGTTGAACAGGAAGCCGCCTGTGCCCTCGGCGGTCACGCTGCCGCCGATACCCGATCCGGCCGCGCCGCTGGCCAGTGTCAGGCTTTGCAGGCGCGTGTCATTGAAGGCCAGGTCGCGGCGGGTCGTGAGCGCAACGTTGTCAGCGAAGCTGGCGTTGGCGACATTCACGGTATCGCCGATGCCGGCGGCATCGACGCCGCGCTGGATGCTGCCGCTGTTCTGTGTGACATAAACGTTGCCGGCGTTCCAGGTCACCAGCCCGCGTCCGGTCGCGTCAAGCGCATGTGTCACGCGGTCCTCGATGGCGAAACCGTCGCTAGCACCCACGAAGACGGCGCCACGCGCGTCGACCGAGGTACCGTCGACCACGATGTCTTTGCCGGCATTGTTCTTGAACTGGGTGCCGTTGATGGTGACAGCAGGCTGGCCGCCGGCGCCGTTGCTCAAGGTCTCAAAGCGTATGCCGGTCTGGCTGGCACCCTCGATGCTGCCGCCGGTGATGTTGACGCTTTGCAGACTGGCAGGCAAGCGGGCGTAGTCGCTGTTGTCGCCGGCGATGCCGCGTGTCTTGATCACCACCGCCGCGGCTGTCGCGCTGCCTGAACTCGCGCCCGAGTTTCTGACGACCACGTTGTCCAGGGTCAGCGAGCCATAGGCGCCATATTTCAGGTTGACGTCGATCCCCGCACCGTACTGGAGCGAGTCATTGCCGATGTTGCCAGCGTTGGCGACGGTGACATTCCTCATTGTGAGGTTTTCGGCTGTTTCAAAGTAGAAGCCCTTGAAGGTCGGACCGTCCACCGTGACGTTCTCGAAAAGCGCGTTTTTGAAGGACGCCTGGCCGGCGCCGCCGCTGTAGCCGTTGTAGGTCTGGAAACCGATCACGCCGCCTGTGATGCTGCTGTTGAGCATGCGGAAGTTGTCGGCCTGGACGGTCGTGCCATTGCGCACGCCGTACTTGTTGTTGTTGAAGGCAACCCGGTCAATCGTCACGTTATTGGATGTGCCCTGCATCTGCACCCCGTACAGGGAGTCATTGATCGACAGGTCCGACAGCGTGACGTCCGACGCATTGATGGATAGCGCATTGCCGGTGGTTGCCGATGGCGCTTTCAGGATGGTCTGACCGGTGCCCGCGCCATCGAGTGTCAGCGCCTTGGTGATGCTGACGTTCTCTGAAAAGGTGCCTGCACCGACGTTCACCGTGCCGCCGGAGACCACGGCATGGACACCGCCCTGCACGCTGTTGAGCGGGTTCAGCGCACTGCCCTGTGCATTCGATGCGCCGCCAGCGGCAACGTTGACATGCGTGCGGTTGGAAGAGGTATAGGCCTGGTCCTGCACCGACCAGCCGGCATTGGCCGTGCTCAGCGCCAGCAGCGACTGCTGCCACCCTAGCGTCGGATCCGCCGAGATCGGCGTGCTGTTGGCCACAATGTTCGATCCGACCATATGCCCATTCAGGTGCAGGTTCAGTCCCCATTCGTTCCCGTGCGTCCCCTGCGTGTTGCCGGAGATGGTGATGTCGCGGCCGTCCGTGTATTGCACGGAGATCGCGCTCTTGCTGTTGTCAATGCGGTTGCCGGTCACGCTGCCGGTATTGCGCCCGTCGATCAGGATGCCGTTGCGCACATCATGGATGTTGTTGTTGCTGATCGTGAACCCGGTGATGCCGTTGCCCACGGCAATACCGCGGCTGATGTTGCTGCCCCAGGCGTAGTTCAGGTAGGCGCTTGTTGCGGGTCCGGCGATCTCCATGCCGGTGACGGTCACATTGTTGGCCGTGATGGCGATGCCGTTGACCTCGGTCGCATCCGGCACCACCAGTTTGGCGCCCTCATGCCCGGTCAGCGTGAGGCCCGCCTTGTTGAGCACCAGTTGCTCCGCGTAGGTGCCTGCGTGGACATCGACCGTAGCGCCCGCGGAAGCCGCGCCGACCGCCGAGCCGATGGACATGGCCTGCGTACCGCCACCCAGCAGGTTGCCGGTACCCACCTGGAATGCCTGCGTGGTCTGGGCACCGTTCCAGCCCTGCACATAACTCGACGCCGACGCGCCGATGTTCACAGCAAAGTCAAAGGCGTTCTGCCGCGAGGCCTGCAGCCAGGTGTACTGGTGGTTGCTGTTGGTCGACGAGCTGTTGCGTACGGCGTGGTCGAAGCCGGCGATGCTCAGCGTGCCGAAGTCCCGGCTGGCCGATTCGTCCTGCATGTAGACCGGGTTGCGCTCGGTGAAGCGGTTGCTGGCCGCTACCGTGATGTTGCTGACCTGCTGGTCATAGTAGCGGTTGGCCTGGTACAGGGCCAGGCCGCCCCACCCATTGTTGCGGGTGGTGGAATTGCTGATCGTGACATTGGCACTGTCCGTGATCTGGATGCCGGCGCCGGCCGTGCTGCCGCTGTCATTGCCCACCGGGGCGCCGTCGGCCGTCACCTGGTCAATCAGCGCGCCGTCCACGCCATTGAGGTCCAGTTCGGCCCGGCCGGAGCCGCGGATGGTGACCCCGCTGATCGAAAAATCCCGCAGCCGCGCGGACGCTGCCCCCGAGGAAGGCGCCACCTTGATGCCGTAGGACGACGCGACATTGGCGCCGGGGCCATACAGCGTGAAGTCCTTCAAGGTCACGTTGTCAGCGGTGACGTGAACACCGTAGTTGGTGACACCTTGCGCGTCGATGATCGTCGCACCCTCCCCCGCGCCGCTCAGGGTCAGGCTCCTGTCAATCTTCAAGGTCGCCGGCTGAACGTAGGTGCCGGCTGCGACGTTGACGGCCCCGCCTGATCTCGCGATGTTCACGCCATCCTGGATGCGCGCTGCGCCGGACACATTGACCGTGTTCGAGGTGCCGCTGACCGTCGGCGCCTGCAGCGCCGATTTGAGCACCACGGTGTCGCCGTTGACCACGATGGCACTGCTGGCCTGCTGGATACCCTCGAGGTTGATCACACCGGACAGCAGGTTCGCGGCGTCACCGACGCCGAGCCGCAAGGTCGCGGCGTCCAGGCTCGCCCCCGCGGCATTGGTCACCGCGGCACCCGTCGCACCGCCGGGTATCGCGAATTCAAAAAGACCGCCGTTGAGTGAGATCGTGGCAGCGGTGGATCCCGCGAGCGCAATGGTCCCGCCTGTGGCCCTGATGCTGCCCTGGTTGATCACGGACGGAGCCACCAGGGCCACCAGACCACTGGCGCCGGCGCTGGAGGTGATGTTTCCGAGGTTGGTGATGCTGCCCGAGGCGCCGGTGATCACGGCGTGCCCGTGATCTTCGAATGCCGATCGGTCTATGCTGCCGGTCGTTGCGATCAGCGAGCCCACGTTCACGCTGGAACCCGTCCCGAACATGACCCCGTTGGGGTTCATCAGCATCACTGTGCCGTTGGCGTTCAGGGTGCCGAGGATCTGCGATGCGTCGGCACCCAGGCCCACGCGGTTCAGCACCGCACCACCGGCGGGCTGGACAAACTCCAGTGTTTTACCGGCAAGCACGCTGAACGACGCCCAGTCGAGGACCGTGCGGTTCGCCGCAGTGATGCTGAGCTGGTTGTTGTCGGCCGACAAAGTGCCCGACGCTGCGCCGGAAACCACGCTGCCATCCCGGGGCAGCCCGGCCGCGCCAGCGATATCGACGGTCCATCCCGGTTGCGAGAAAACCAGCAGCATCGCCGCCGGCAAGGCTTTGAGCACAAACGATGCAGCCGCTCCGCGCCGGCAGGGGGACCCCGGACGGGAAACTCGACGATCTGCTTTCATGGCTTACCTCAATTCATGGTCGTGGACAATGGCTCAAAAACGCAGCATCAGGGATCCGGACAAGCGGATGTCCTTGTTGCTGCTGCGTTCACTGGCAACGGTTTTGGTCAGCGGAAACGCGGCTTCCACGCCGGCTGACACGTTGTTTTGCAGGAACAGGCGGACACCGACGCCCGCCGACGCCAGGCTCTGGCTGGCGGGAACACCGGCAGCGGGTGCACCGATCCGCCAGACCTTGCCGATGTCATAAAACCCAAAGGTCTGGTAGGACCGAAACCCCGGCGTCTCCAGATTGCCGGCATACCGCGGTTCGATCCGCAAAGCCAGCGCACGTTCACCCACCAGTTCTGCCGGCTCGTAAGCGCGGCCATACCGCCGGCCGCCGAGTGCGTACTGCTCGGACGACAGCAGCGGCGTGTTGGCCCACTGGCCGGCGACACCGAAAGCCAGGCTGGTGCTGGCGCTGAAGAACTGGGCGCGCTCATAGTCGAAACTGAGTTTGTTGAAGACACCCTTGGCGCCAGCCCGGCTTTTCAGCAGGTCACCCTCGCCCGTGCCGCCCAGCCCCTGGCTGAAGTCTACCTCCAGCACGTTCTGCCCGTCAAAACGGTCGAGCAAGCGCCAGCTCAACCCGAGGCGCAATGCGCGAATCCGGTCTTCGATCACACGGGCACCCAGAATGTCGGTGCGGATATCCGAGTGGTCATACGTGACACGCGCAAACAGGCTTTCATTGCGCGAGCGCAGCAGCGGGTAAGTGATCGATATCGAGGTGGTGTCTGCCGCACCCTGGACATCAAAGGGCCTGAGCACATCGCCCGGTTGTGTCCGCGCGCGCGAAACGGCCACCGACAGCTTGAGACCCTCGGTGGTGAGCACCTGGCTGTACGACAGTTGTCCATACGCCATCTCCCGGTCACCGGTGCCCACGGCAATCGCCCGCCACTGGTCGTTCACGCCGAGCAACTGGTTGCCGGTGACCCCGGCAAGCATCTGCCCGGGCCCGAGATATCTGGAGCCGTAGTTGTCAACCGATGCAAAGCCCTCGAACCTCTTGATGCTGGCGACCAGCGTGAGGTCAGCCGCCCCCTGGACCCGGGAAGGCGAGAGAATACTGCGCAGTTCGAGGCCAGGATAGTCATTGGCGATCAGCAGGTAACGCTCCAGCACGAGCGCATCCAGCGGACGCGATGCCTTGATCTGTTCTCCGATGCGGGCCAGCGCTTCACGGACCGTCGCGCTGACGCCCTCGCCGGCCTGCACCGTCACTGCACTGATGTAACCCTCGATCACCTGAAGCGTCAGCGTGCCTTCCGACAGCGACTGCGGCGGCACCAGCACCAGCGACAGGATATAGCCGGCGTTGCGATACATCGCCGTGAGTTCCGACGCCAGTTGAAGAATATCGCCGCCGCCGATTTCGCGGCCGGTGTACATCTCGGTGCGTGACTGCAGCACAGACGCTGGCAGCACGCTGGAGCCTTCCACCCTGATGCGTTGCAGCGTCACACGGATCGATTTGAGCGAGTCGGGCAAGCCCAAGGGCCGCGGCGTGTCAAGCGCTGGCGGCGACGCATCCGCATTGGGCGCGGTCTGTACATCGAAACGTTCGCGCAAGCGGCCCGGGTCGGTGGCCGGCGGCACCACCTGCGCCAGCGCCATCAGGCTCAAGCCCCATCCCGCCAGGCCGGCCACGGCGGGCCGCGCCGCACCCACCCGGACACCACGTCTTTCGCCGACCAGCATCATGCTGCGCTTCACATCATCCTGAACCATTTGACAACCAGGTTTTCCAGAAAAATCACGCCGGCGGCAATGACTGCTTCGTGAACTAATACACGGTAATCAATTGTGAAACTTGCTACAAGATGGTCAATACACACTATTTATTCCACAGCAAAAAAGCGGACATAGGTGATTTTTTCCAGATGCAAACTTACGTCGTAACACGCTTGGTCTTCCGCATTACCCAAGCCGCTCACAGCAGCTTGATCGTGTCTACATCCGGCCTACCCCATTGCGGTTGAAACATCGAGGCCGAACAACCGGGCGCGCAAAAAAAATTGTTTCGGCTGCGGCTCTTTTTGCACTGCGTGCACAGATTGGCAGCCGTGGCGGCCACAACGGGGAAGACTGGAACCATGCATGGCGCCGCACAAAGCAAGCGGCCTCAGCGGACTCGCGACGGCCTGCCGCCCAAGGGTTTTCCCGGGTCATGTGTGACTCGCTGGCCAAGGTGCACACGGGTGACCACGGCAAGCGCTTCCCCTTTACTCAGGTATACGAATGGCAGCTGCATTCGTGTCAGGCGAGCGCTACGATCAACCGGCTTAGCGGTCCAGCCACCTTGAAATCAGGAGCACAAGCATGGCAAAACTCAACGTCAATGGCAAAGTGAGGGAGTTCGAGGCGGAGGCAGACACGCCCCTGCTCTGGGTGATCCGGGAGCAACTCGGACTGACTGGTACGAAATACGGCTGCGGCATCGCACAATGCGGCGCCTGTGCCGTACACATAGACGGTGTGGTGACACGCAGTTGTGTCAGGCCCGTCTCCACCGTCAGCGCCAACCAGAAAATTGTGACGATCGAGGGGCTGTCGCGCGACGGCTCGCACCCCGTACAGAAAGCCTGGGCTGCGCTGGATGTGCCTCAATGCGGCTACTGCCAGTGTGGCATGGTGATGACGGCGGTGGCGCTGCTCAGGACCACCCCCAACCCGACCGATGCCGACATCGATCAGACCATGACCAACATCTGCCGCTGCGGAACCTACAACCGCGTGCGTGCCGCCATCAAGGTGGTGGCAGCCGGCGGCAACACCAAAAGCGCCGCGCTGGCGATCCAGCACACCGACGGGAGCACCACATGAGCCGGAACGCCACTATCCCGACAGAAACACCTGTATCCGTCACGGGCACCGTGAGCCGCCGGAGTTTCCTTGGCGCCTCCGCTGCCTCCGGTCTGGTCGTCGCCTTCCACATCCCGCTGGCGGGCCAGGCGTTGGCACAGGGCAGCATGGCCCCCGAAGTCAATGCCTGGGTGGTGGTCAAGCCCGATGACACGGTGATCATCCGCATCGCGCGCTCGGAGATGGGCCAGGGCAGCCTGACCGGTCTGGCGCAACTGGTGGCCGAGGAACTCGAGTGCAACTGGGCCAGGGTCACCACCGAATACCCGACCCCCGGGCAGAACCTCGCACGCAATCGCGCCTGGGGCAATTTCTCGACCGGCGGCAGTCGCGGCATCCGCGAGTCGCACGACTATGTGCGCAAGGGCGGCGCCACGGCGCGCATGATGCTGGTGCAGGCAGCGGCCGATGAATGGAAGGTGCCGGCTTCAGAGTGCCGCGCAGCCAACAGCGTGATCACCCACACGCCCAGCGCCCGCAGCACAACTTACGGCAAAGTCGCCATCGCGGCCGGCAAACTCACAGCGCCGGCCCAGGTGACGCTGAAAGACCCCAAAGACTGGAAAATTGTCGGCAAGCGGCTGGCCCGGCTGGACACCGTGGACAAGGTCACCGGCCGCCAGATCTACGGCGCCGATCTGACGATGCCGGGCATGCTCAATGCCGCGATCAGGGACTGCCCGGTGTTCGGCGGCAAGCTGAAGGGTTTTAATGCCGCCGCCATTGAAAAGCGTCCGGGCGTCAAGAAGGTCGTGCGTGTTGGTGACAGCGCCGTGGCGGTGGTGGCGGATACCTGGTGGCGCGCCAAGACGGCCCTCGATGCCCTGCCGATCGAGTGGGACTACGGGCCCAACGTCGCCAACTCCAGCGCCAGCGTGGCGCAGATGCTCAAGGCCGGCCTGGACGCGTCCGATGCAGTGGTCGGCAACCAGAACGGCGATGCCAGGGCGGCGCTCGCCTCTGCCGCGCGCCGCATCGAGGCTGTTTACGCCTACCCGCACCAGAACCACGCCACCATGGAACCCATGAACGCCACCGCGCGCTGGACGCCCGAGCGTTGCGAGGTCTGGACCCCCACCCAGAACGGCGAAGCCGCGCTGGCCGCCACGTCCGAGGCCGCCGGACTGCCGGCCTCGAAGTGCGAGGTCTACAAAATCCATCTCGGTGGCGGCTTTGGCAGGCGCGGCGCGGTGCATGACTGGGTGCGCCAGGCGGTGGACATCGCCAAGCAGATGCCGGGTGTGCCCGTGAAGCTGCTCTGGTCGCGTGAGGAGGACATGCTGCACGGCCTCTACCACCCGGTCACGCAATGCAAGCTTCAGGCCGGGCTGGACGCGCAGGGCAACATCACGGCGCTGCACATGCGCATCTCCGGCCAGTCCATCCTGGCTGGCGTGTTTCCGCAAAACATCCGCAACGGGCTCGACCCGGTGGTGTTCCAGGGCCTGAATGCGCCGGGTCCTGAGGCATCCATCGGCTACAGCTTCCCCAACCTGCTGATCGACCATGCGATGCGCAACCCCAGTGTGCCGCCCGGTTTCTGGCGTGGCGTCAATCTCAACCAGAACGCCATTTACCTCGAGTGTTTTCTCGACGAGATTGCCGCAGCCACGCAGCAGGATCCGCTGGCGCTGCGGCGCAAGCTGATGGCCAGCCATCCCAAACACCTGGCGGTGCTGAACGCGGTGGCCGAGCGTGTGCGCTGGGACGTGCCGCCGCCGGACGTGCGCGGCCAGAAGGTCTACCGCGGCCTGGCGCAGACCATGGGTTTCGGCAGTTATGTCGCCGCCTGCGCCGAGGTGTCTGTGGACAGGGAGGGGGCACTGAAAATCCACCGCATCGTCGCGGCCACCGATCCCGGTTATGCGGTGAACCCGCAGCAGATCGAGGCGCAGGTCGAGGGCTCTTTCGCCTACGGGCTGTCGGCGGCACTGTTCGGCGAATGCACGCAGAAGGATGGCCGCATGGAGCAGGACAACTTCAGCACCTACCCGGTGGTGCAGATGCAGCACATGCCGGCCGTGGAAACCATCATCGTGCCTTCGGGCGGTTTCTGGGGTGGCGTGGGGGAACCGACGATTGCGGTGGCGGCGCCTGCCGTGCTCAATGCCATCTTCGCAGCCACCGGCAAACGCATCCGGGAACTGCCGCTGAAGAACCACAGCCTCAAGGCATGACAGGACGGACCAAGGCGTGGCCCCTGGCGCTGGCTGCCGCGATGCTGCTGCCGGCGTGGTCTTCCGCCCAGCAGGCTGCCGGCCTGCGACCTTTCCTTGTCGTGGGGGATGCCATTGCCGACTCGCTGACCGGTGTGCCCGGCGACGCAAGCCGCGGTCGGGCCATTGTGGCGAGCCGGCAAACCGGCCTGTGCCTGCTGTGCCATGCGGGACCGCTTCCCGAGGAACGTTTCCAGGGCAATCTGGCGCCCAGCTTGGCCGGCGCCGGCTCGCGCTGGAGCGAAGGCCAGTTGCGGCTGCGCGTGGTGGACGCCAGGCGCCTGAATCCGCAGACCCTGATGCCGGCCTATTACCAGACCGACGGCCTGGAGCGCGTGGGCGCCGCCTGGCAGGGCCAGCCGGTGCTGGCGGCGCAGCAGATCGAGGATGTCGTGGCCTTTTTGCGCACGCTGCGTGATTGAGCATCGCCCATGCGCCGTTTCTCACCCTCCCCCATGAACCCGCCCGCCATCACCCGCCGCCGGGTCCTGCAGGGTGCCGCAGCGCTGGGCGCCTGGGTACAGACCGCGCCGGCAAGCGCAAGCAGCGATGAGCTGGCGGCCGCCGTAGCCGGCTATACCGGCGGCGCAGCCGTGCAGCGCGGCAAGGTCAGGCTGGAGATTGCCGAACTGGTGGACAACGGCAATGTGGTGCCGCTGACCGTGACAGTGGACAGCGCCATGACGCCCGCGGAGCATGTCAGGGCGATCGCCATCTTCAACGAGAAGAATCCGCAGCGCGAGGTGGCGAAATTCACCCTCGGCCCGCGCGCCGGCAAGGCCAGTGTCAGCACACGTATGCGCCTGGCAACCTCGCAGCAGCTGGTGGCCGTCGCGCATTTGAGCGATGGCAGTTTCTGGTCGCACAGCGTCAACGTCATCGTCACATTGGCAGCCTGCATTGAAGGCGACACCTGATGGCTCGCACCCTCATCAACGCCCCCTCCACCGCCCAACGCGGTGAGGTCATCGAGATCCGGACCACCATCGCCCATCCGATGGAAACCGGTTTCCGGCCTGGCTCGGACGGCAGGACACTGCCGCGCGACATCATCCGGCGTGTGAGTTGCCGCTACAACGGCGAACTGGTGTTCAGCGCTGAATTGTTTTCCGCTGTCGCGGCGAATCCCTACCTGGCGTTCCACACCGTGGCCACCGAAAGCGGCACGCTGGTGCTGCGCTGGGAAGGCGACAAGGGGTTTTCGCACACCGAGACCATCAGCCTTCGCGTCAACGGATGAACAGGCCGGGACGCGCCCTGCTGCTTGCGCTGGCCGTCCTGGTGACAGGATCAGGTGCGTCGGCGCAAACCCCGGCCGGCGACCCGCGCCGCTCAGGCTTCGACTTCATGGGCCCCTCGACCCAGGCCATGCAGAAAGACGACACCCTCAACCCCGCGATGTTGTGGGTCAAGGACGGTGAAAGCCTGTGGACTCAGCCCGCCGGTCAGGGCGGCAAGGCCTGCGTGGCCTGCCACGCGGCGGCATCCAGCAGCATGCGCGGTGTCGCGGCGCGTTACCCTGCCTTCGACGCGCGGCTGTCACGCCCCCTCACGCTGGGGCAGCGCATCAACCAGTGCCGCCAGCACCATCAGCAAGCGCCGCCGTTTCGCGCCGAAAGCCAGCAACTGCTGAGCCTGGAAGCTTATGTGGCGCTGCAGTCGCGCGGCCTGCCGGTGGCGCCGCCGGACGACCAGCGACTCACGCCTTTCCGGCAACGCGGCGAGCAGCGTTTCATGCAGCGGTTGGGCCAGCTCAACCTGTCGTGTGCGCAATGCCATGACAACAACGCCGGTGGCCGTCTCGGCAGCAGCCTGATCCCGCAGGCCCATCCGACAGGCTACCCGGTGTACCGCCTTGAATGGCAGGCACTGGGTTCGCTGCAGCGGCGCTTGCGCGGCTGCATGAGCGGGGTGCGTGCCGAACCCTTTGCTTACGACGCCCAGGAACTGGTGGAGCTGGAGCTGTATCTGGCGTCGCGCGCCAGCGGGATGGCCATGGAAACCCCCGGCGTCCGGCCCTGACTGCTGGCGCCCCGAAAGCGCTATCGATTCAATAGCTGCATGCCCTTTTCGCGAAAGGGCCGAAGCACTTTTTGCCCTGGATTTCCGGCCCGGGCTGGCCCGTCGTCAACGGGCAGGCGCCCTAGCCGCCGGCGGTGCGCGCCTGGGTCCAGTACGCCTCGGTGCGCGCAACCACCAGATCCTTGTCGCTGGACCGACCCTCATCCTTGCGCCCACCCTTGAGGTGGTCCATGTAACGGCCCAGCGGTCCGTTGACAAAGGGATGCATGGAGTCCGGCACGCCCTCGTTGATGTTGTAGAACTTCAGGTCTGCGGCCTTGCGGTGCGCCGCCACCATCGAGTCAAAAGCATGGCAATCGGTCCATCGCGCCAGCGTGAAAATCTTGTCGTGCGTGTAGTAGTCCGTGTGATCGATGATGAACTTGCGCACCACCGGATTGCGCAGGTTGTAGAGCACAAAACTGCATTCGGAATAGATGTTTTTGCGCGGCATGAAGCCGATATCCGCGTCTTCAGGCATCAGCGTGGCGAGAAACTCCATCGGCATGTCCTGGAAGCAGACGATGTCCGCGTCGATGTTGACCAGAATGTCAGCGTCGCTGCGCAGGGCCGCCTCACGCAGCGCAAAAATCCGGTGGCTCCATCGCACCGAGTCCAGCATGTACTGGTAGGTCTCGCCGAAATGCCCGCGTGCGCCGGGGTTCGCGGCGTGCCGCTGCTTGAACTCGACCAGGTCGCGCGCGTCTTCGTGCAGGTCGCGGACGATGACCCGGTCGCAGCCTTCGGGCTTGCAGCCCTCGGCAAAAATCCACAGCTTGGTCTCCTTCGGCCAGTGGCGCCGGAACGACTCGATGAACTCCTTGCCAAAGCGCTCGTAGCCTTCCGCATGGAAGGTCGCCGCAGCATGCACCACCGGCATCTTTTTCGGCGCCGCAATGCCCGAGCCCGTGCTGGCAACAGGCTTGGCCACCACGGCCTCGGGCTGGCCCAGCGTGAATACCTGCGGGCCATCCGCCGGCGGCAGGTCGCAATCGGCCACGATGTCCTCCACGTTCTCCTCGGTGACATCGACAAACACCAGGTCCGGCCGCGCCAGCAGCTCGCGTTCGAGCTCTTCCCCGGGCATGCGGAACTTGTTGACAAAAATCTTGGTGTAGGCGTGCTCGGGGCCGGTGACATCGTCGAGGAAGCCGGGTTTGAAGGCTTCCGGCAGGCAGAAAAAGACATTCACTCCCGCCGTATCCACACCGCAGAATTTGTAGCCGTACTGGGCGAACAGGTGCCGCCACGCGCCGACCGCCACGCCGAAGTACAGGCCGCGCTGGGGATCGAGCCGGCGGCGCGAGAAATCCTCTTCGTACATCACCGTCAGCGGGCCCTTGCCGAGGAAGGCGTTGTATTCGCAGCACACCACCGAGGGGCGAAAGCCCAGTTGCAGCATCCGGTAGGCCACGTAGTAATCAACGCTGTCGATGTCCAGCGAAAAGAAATCCGGGGTCTTGTCGCCGTAGTCGTCAACAATCCACTGGCAGTTGTCCCAGCCGACCTTCATGCGTGCCAGGGTCAGGCGCTGTGCAAACGGCTTGTGGGTGATGCGGGCGATGTAGCGCTTGATGTTGTCCGGATCGACATCAATGCCGAGCCCGGTCCAGCCCAACTTGAGCAGGTAGAGGCTGTTGTTTTCGCCGCCATCTGCGGTGCCGATCTCGATGAAACGCTTGCGGTTGTTTTTCAGTCCACCCGTCAGGAAGGCAATGATGCCGTCCTCGCCGTTCTGGCTGAAAATGCTGTACTCATGGTCGTTGATGTTGGGCATGGAGGAATGATAACGCGGCCTCCAGCGCCCGGTGCCACCGCAAAAGGGCGGATTTGCACCCGTCCGTCGGCTGGCCGGGCCTCTGGCGCCCAGCCCACTTCCGCGCGGCGGCGGCTCCTGCGCGGCCGCGCGCCGCTTCAGCCGGCAAGCCCATGTGCGGGACAGGTGTCGGCGACAGGTGGGGGGTGCTGCCGATCATGGCGCAGCCATGTCGCGAGGATGGCATGGAGTTGACCGGTGTCCAGCGGCTTGCGCAGCACCAGGTAGCCCTCGTCCTGGGCATCCTGCAGCTCCGGGGAGTTGATTTCGCCACTCACCATGGCGCCGCTGGCCGACGGACAACGGGCAAGGAGAACCCGCAGGATATCGAATCCACTTTCACCCGACCGCAAACGCTGGTCGCAAAAGATCGCCCCGGGTACAAAGCCACTGTTCAGGTGTTGCATGGCTTGCTCTGCCGTTGTGGCACAGCGTCCTTCCACGCCCCACCCCTGCAGCAGTGCCTTCCAGGCACCGATCACCTGCGGGTCATCGTCCAGCACCAGGCACCGGCCCCCCAGCGGCGCAAGCGGCGCCACCAAGGCCACAGGGGCGGTTGGCGGTGATGGCACTTCTGCGGCCGCCGAAAGGTGTGCGGGGATGCGCAGCCAGAAGTGCGAGCCCTGGCCCAGACGCGACTGAAATCCCAGCGTGGCGTCCATCAAGCGCGCGCACTGCGCCACCACAGCCAACCCCAGCCCATGACCGGCGCTGTCGATGCGCCACGCATGTTCGTTGCGGAAATAGGGTGAAAAAATCTGCTCCCCGTCTTCGGCCGCAATACCCACGCCGGTATCCCACACGTCGATCTGCCAGCCTGTTGCACGGCGCCGCAGGCCAATCAGGATGCCACCCCGCTGCGTGTAACGCAGGGCGTTGTGTACCAGGTTGACGACCGCCTGGCGAACCAGCGCCTGGTCGGCCCATACCATCGCCTCGCCGCGCGGCACGCGCATGCGCAATGTCAGGCCGCGCTGAATGGCCTGTTCACGAAACAGGACGACGGTGTCGCCCAGCAGCGTGTGCAGCGCGACCGGTGCAGCCCGCTGCGGCAGTGCGCCGGCTTCCAGCCTGGACAGGTCCAGCAAGGCATTGAACATCTGGTTCATCGATGCCATGCAGTGCTTCAGGTCGGTCAGCAAGGGGACCACAGCCGTTTGCTGGTTGCGCAGGACAATCGCCTCTACCAGCATGGACATGGCATGAAGGGGCTGACGCAAATCGTGGCTGGCCGTCGTGAGAAACAGGTTTTTCTCCTGCAGGGCTGCCTCCGCCTGCTCTTTGGCCGCGCGGAACTGCCCGGCCAGCAGTTCACTGTTCTCCTTGAGTTGAACTTGCTCAATGGCGAACCGGTGCGAGGTCAGCGCATGCCGGTAGATCACCAGGCTGTAGATCAGGCCCAGAGGGATCGCGATCTGCCAGAGATCAGGAAAAAGCCGGTACATCAGCAGCAGCGGGATGTGCCAGCCAAGCGCAAAAAACCGCAGGAAGATGCCGAAAGTCGGTGTCTGGTGGGTGGTGTTGGTGGCAACGATGTGCGCAATGACCACGTACAGCAGCATCCGGAATTCCTCCGAAGCGCCTGGCGCCATCGCGATCACCGATGAACCCAGGCCTGCGCCGTGCAGCCAGGCGAGCTGTTGGACGCGGGGAAGCCAGCGCTGGACCAGCGCCTGGTGCGACAGGCGGTCCTGATCTGCGGCATAGCGGCCAGCCAGCCGGCGTACCACGATCGCCAGCAGGAGGTAGCCCAGTCCCCACACCAGCACGGGCGCGGCCTCGCTGCGCCATCCGAAGTAGGCGAGCAGTGGCAGCGCGATCAGCGGCATCATGTACACGCTGAAGCGCAGGCGCGAAAAACTCATGTGCAGCAGTTCGGCCTGGCTCTTGGCGCTGAGCTGCGTGATGCCGGCAGGACACAGCCTGGCTGACAGATGTTTGATCCAGCCCGACGCCATCATGCATTCCCTGATGGAACCACCTGGCGCCCCTGCAGCACCATGATGGCTTCCACGCGTGTTCGTACGCCCAGGCGCTCCAGAATGGCCGTCACATGCTCTTTGACGGTGCTCTCGGTGATGTCGAGCGCCAGTGCGATGCGTTTGTTCGACAGCCCTTGCAGCAACAGGACCAGAATGTCGCCTTGCCTGGGCGTCAGGCCAAGCTCGCCGGGCGTCACCTGCCACCCGCGTCTGGGCGGGTCCCTGGCGCCCGGCGCCGATTCAGCCTCAAACCACTGCCCCCCATCGAGCACGCTGGCGATGGCCCGGCCAAATGTGTCGGGACTGGACTGCTTGTGCACGAAACCCTGGGCTCCAGCGGCGCGGACCCGACGGGCGGTCGCCGGATCATCGTCGGCACTGGTGGCCAGCCACGGTATGTCAGGGTGCCCGGCATGCCATTGCGCCAGCAGGGGCAGGCTGTTGCCTTCGGCCAGCCAGACATCCGCCACCAGCACCCGGGGACAGCCATGGGCCCGCACAAGCGACAAGGTTTCGGCCCAGGTGATGGCCGTGCAAACGCCCAACTCGGGACGGACCGATTGCAGGTACTGCGCCATGCCACGTCCCACCAGTGGGTGGTCGTCCAGAATGATCGCGTAGGGACTGGGGATGGGCATGAAGGTGGCAAGAAGCGTTCTGAAATCGTAGCACCGCTGTTGCGGCCCGGCGCACTTCGCACACCCGACTTCAGTCGGGTTGCGTTGTCCGCGCCCGGCTCAGGCCACTCAGGACGTGCGCCGCTGCACGCGCGCCCTGACTGCGGCATGTCCCCGGGACGATGGCGGGCCGGCGATGCCGCGTCCGGCCCCTCTTCGGTAGGGTTCACATGGCAAAGACTGCCCGGAACAATCCATGTCTGTTTGGCTGAAGAAGGCAATCACATGAATCTCACCGTCGCGCAGGTACTGGCATTGCTGGCTGTGCTGCTCACCGTGCTCTCGCTGAACGTGTCCCGGCTGCGCCTCAAATACAAGGTCAGCTATGGCGACGAGGGCCAGCGGGACCTCATCGTGGCCATACGCGCGCACGGCAATGCGCTGGAGCAGTGCCTGCTGTTTGCCGTGTTGATGCTGGCGCTGGAAATGTCATCCACCAGCGAGGCGGCGGGGCTCGCGTGGCTGGGGCCGCTGTTCCTGATCGCACGCGTGCTGCATCCCCTGGCCATGTTCCAGCGCTGGTTGCGCCTGCGGCAACTGGCACACATGGGCAGCCTGCTTTCCCAGCTCACGGCTGCCTGGATGCTGCTGCAATGACGGGCCCGCAGTTGACGCCGGCCGTGCGGCAATGGCTCGCCGGGGGAAAACGCGTGCCATACCAGGGCCGCCAGGTGTTCGTGCGCGTCGCCGGTTCGGGACCCGCGCTGCTGCTGATCCACGGCTACCCGACAGCGTCCTATGACTGGCACCGGATCTGGCCGGCCCTGTCACGACATCACACGCTGATTGCCGTCGACATGCTGGGGATGGGTCTGTCCGACAAACCTGCAGACCTGGACTGTTCGATTCGGGCACACGCCGACCTGCATGAGTGGCTGATCAGCGCGATGGGCCTGCAGCGCGTGTGCCTGCTTGCGCACGACCTGGGCGTGAGCGTGGCGCAGGAAATGCTGGCCAGACGCATGACGGGCAAGCCGCTGGCAAAAATCGATGCGGTGGTCATGCTCAATGGCGGGCTCTTCCCTGAGGCCTACCGGCCGCGCCTGATTCTGCGCATCCTGTCCTCACGCCTTGGCCGCTGGCTGGGCGCGAGAATGTCCCGGCCTGCATTCGGGCGCACCATCACGGCCCTGTTTGGACGGGACAGCCCGCCCGGCAAAGTGTTGCTCGATGACTTTTGGGCGCTGGTTACGCACCACGAAGGGCTTCACATCACGCACCGGGTCGGGCGTTTCTGGCAAGAGCGTCTTGCGCTGCGCGACCGCCTGGTCGCCCCCCTGCTCCAGCGCACGGTCCCCCTGCTGTTCATCAACGGGACCAGCGATCCGAATTCGGGGCAACACATGGTGGACCGCTACCGCGCCCTGGTGCCAGACGCCCTGGTGTCATGCCTCGCCGGCGTGGGCCATTGGCCCCAGCTGGAACAAGCAGACGTCGTCAGCGCGCTGGTCCTGCGATTCCTCGAGGAAGGGCCCCAGGCCACAAGCGGGTTGGAGCACGGGGACCATGCGGGAACGGAATAGACGAAGGGCGCAAGGGCCTGCAGGGGCCAAGCCGATGGGCCGCAGGGGACCACAGCGACCCCACGCCGCGCCATGGCTGCTTCAGGCGTTCAGCCGGAAGCGCCCTGCAGTGGTCAGCACCTGCCAGCGGCCTTGAGCAAGGCATTGCAGCTGGCCGCGGGCTTGCTGTCGACGCCAGGCGCCGGTCCGCCCCGCCCCATGGCTGTACAAATCGCGTCGGAATGCGGCGTCTGCCCGAACGACATGGCCTTCTGGAAACCTGTCGCGGAATACATGTAGCACTGATAGGTGACGCCATCTTTGGTCCGGGCGGTGTAGTTGATGCGCCCGCCGGTCTCTTCGCCGGTTTTCGCGATGGTGAAGGTACCGACCTGACGGCCGATGGCTGCCGAGGTGCGTTGCTCGAGCCCATCCTGGCTGATGGTTGCCGCGCAGGCACTCAAGCCCATCACGATCAGTGCCGCGGCACCCTTGTAAACGCTGAACTGGAATTTCCGGATAGTCATGCCTGGGCCTCTTGGTGAATGGGACCTGGGCAGTATCGAAAATCTGCGGCACACGGTAAACCCTCCCGAAGTAGGGTTGAACCTGGCGGCAGGCAAGGGATGGCGCCAGAAACAGAAAACCCGAACCGGTGAGGGCTCGGGCTTTCAGGGATGGCGTGCTTGCCGGGTCTACTTGCGCGCTGGCGGCAAGTCGGTGCAACTGCCGTGCGCCACCTCCGCCGCCATGCCGATGCTTTCGCCCAGTGTCGGGTGCGGGTGGATGGTCTTGCCGATGTCCACCGCGTCAGCGCCCATTTCGATCGCGAGTGCGATCTCGCCGATCATGTCGCCGGCATGGGTGCCGACCATGCCGCCGCCCAGGATCTTGCCATGGCCGTGCGCTTCCGGGCTGTCATCGAACAGCAGCTTGGTGAACCCTTCGTCACGCCCGTTGGCAATCGCGCGTCCGGAGGCGCTCCAGGGGAACAGGCCTTTTTTGACCTTGATGCCTTGCGCCCTGGCCTGGTCTTCGGTCAGGCCCACCCATGCGACTTCGGGGTCGGTGTAGGCGACGCTCGGGATCACACGCGCATTGAAGGCGGCGCTGGCCAGTTCCTTGTTGCCCTGCAGTTCGCCGGCAATCACCTCGGCCGCCACATGCGCCTCATGCACCGCCTTGTGCGCCAGCATGGGCTGGCCGACGATGTCGCCGATCGCAAAGATGTGCGGCACGTTGGTGCGCATCTGGATGTCGACCGGGATGAAGCCGCGGTCAGTCACGCTGACGCCGGCTTTCTCGGCGCCGAGCTTCTTGCCATTGGGCGTGCGGCCCACGGCCTGCAGCACCAGGTCATAGGTCTGTGGCGCAGGCGCGGTGCCGCCCTCCTCCGCCGCGGCAAAGGTCACCTCGATGCCGGCCGGCGTGGCTTTGGCGCCCACGGTCTTGGTCTTGAGCATGATGTTGTCAAAACGCGGCGCGTTCATCTTCTGCCAGACCTTGACCAGGTCGCGGTCGGCGCCCTGCATCAGGCCGTCCATCATTTCGACCACGTCCAGGCGCGCACCCAGCGTGCTGTACACCGTGCCCATCTCCAGGCCGATGATGCCGCCGCCCAGGATCAACATGCGTTTGGGCACCTCCTTGAGCGCCAGCGCGCCGGTGCTGTCCACCACGCGCGGATCTTCGGGCATGAAAGGCAGGCGCACCGCCTGCGAACCGGCCGCGATGATGCAGGTCTTGAACGCGATGGTCTGGCGCTTGCCGGATTTTTCCTGGCCCTGGGCACCGGTGGTTTCTTCGACCTGCAGGTGATTCGCGCCCACGAATTGCCCGATGCCGCGCACCGTGGTGACCTTGCGCATCTTGGCCATGGCGGCCAGCCCGCCGGTGAGTTTGCCGACGACTTTTTCCTTGTGGATACGCAGCTTGTTGATGTCCACCGTGGGCGCGGCAAAACTCACACCCAGCGATTCGAAGTGTTTGACCTCGTCCATCACCGCGGCCACATGCAGCAAGGCCTTGGACGGGATGCAGCCGACGTTCAGGCAGACACCGCCCAGCGTCGCGTAACGCTCGACCAGCACCACCTTGAGGCCGAGGTCGGCAGCGCGGAAGGCCGCCGAATAACCGCCCGGGCCGGCGCCCAGCACCAGCAGGTCACAGTCGAGGTCGGCGCTGCCGGAAAAGGCGGCAGCGACCGGCGCCGGCGAATTTGCTATCTTTTCAGGAGCTGCCGGCGCAGTCGGGGCAGGGGCTGGAGCCGGTTTTTTCTCTGAAACCGGAGCCGACGTGGCGCCTTCGGCTTCCAGCAACAAGACCACCGTTCCTTGCTTGACCTTGTCGCCGAGCTTGACCTTGAGTTCCTTCACAACACCGGCATGGCTGGACGGGATTTCCATCGAGGCCTTGTCGCTTTCCACCGTCAGCAGGCTCTGGTCGGCCTGGATGCTGTCGCCGGCCTTGACCAGCAACTCGATGACGGTCACCTCGTCGAAATCACCAATGTCGGGAATCTGGATGTCTATGGTTGCCATGTCTTGTCTCCACTAAAGGGGCGGCCTGCTTTTGAGCTTGACCGTGAACAGTTCCACCGGGCCGGCGGAGTTTTTGTCGAATTCGCAGCCGGCGGCCATGCCGGCCAGCGCCACTTCGCGTGCGGTTTTTGCCTTGTCCCAGCTCGCAAACATCGCGCCGAGTGCAAAGCTGCGTCCGGAGCCTATGCCCCAGAACTCCTTGAACTCGAACACCTCGCGGTAGCTGTACAGGCCGTAAATGCCGCTGGAGTTGGCGATCAGCACGCTGAACTGGCTGGACTCGTAGGGGTCGTTGTCGTCTTCCTTGGTCTGCAGGAAAAACGCGTCCTTGAGCACCGGGTGCACCTTGTTGAAGGTGTCGAAAACTTCGTCCTTGCTGCCAAAGCGCAGCTGGTCCTTGGGCAGTGAGGCCAGCGCCTTGCGCAGCACCGGAAAATGCGCCACCGTCCCGGCCATGCCGATGTAGCTGACGCCAGCCGGCGCATCAACCCGGAACACCTTGCTGTTGGCCTCGTAGCGGCTGCCCAGACGGGTGTCGCCAAAGGTGATCAGCGTATCGGTGGCAATGACCGCCTGGCCGGCTTTTTTGACCACCACAAGCGTCGTCATTTATTTGCCTCGATTCGAAAGTTCGTCGTCAGGCGAGGCGAGGCGCCGAAGACAGTGCGATGACGCACGGCGAGGCGCTGCAACGACGCATGGCGGCGAAATCTCGAATCGCTCATAACAGAACGCGGCGGAAGTCGGCGAGGATGGAACCCAGATAGGCATTGAAACGCGCAGCGCCCGCGCCGTCGATCACGCGGTGGTCCCAGGCCAGCGACAGCGGCAGCATCAGGCGCGGCTGGAAAGCCTTGCCGTCCCAGACCGGCTCCATCTGGCTCTTGGAGACACCGAGGATCGCGACTTCCGGCGCGTTGATGATGGGCGTGAAGTAACGCCCGCCGATACCGCCCAGCGAGGAAATCGTGAAGCTCGCGCCCTGCATCTCGGCCGGGGTCAGCTTGCCGTCGCGTGCCTTCCTGGCGAGTTCGCCCATCTCCTGCGAGATCTGCATGATGCCCTTCTTGTCGGCATCCTTGAGCACAGGCACCACCAGGCCGTTGGGCGTGTCGGCGGCAAAACCGATGTTGTAGTACTGCTTGTAGACCAGCTGGTCGCCATCGAGCGAGCTGTTGAACTCGGGGAATTTTTTCAGTGCTGCGACGCTGGCCTTGATCAGGAAAGCCAGCATGGTGACCTTGAGGCCGGACTTCTCGTTGTCCTTGTTGGTGGACACGCGGAAGGCTTCCAGGTCGGTGATGTCGGCATCGTCATGGTTGGTGACGTGCGGGATCATCACGTAGTTGCGCACCAGGTTGGCGCCGCTGATCTTCTTGATGCGCGACAGGTCCTTGCGCTCGACCGCGCCGAATTTGGTGAAGTCCACCTTGGGCCAGGGCAGCAGGTCCAGACCGGCGCCACCGCCGCCGCTGACTGCGGCCGGCGCCTTGGCGGTCTGGGCCTGGGTGCGCACATCACCGGCCATCACCGACTTGGTGAAGGCCTGCACGTCGTCCTGGGTGATGCGGCCCTTGGGTCCGCTTCCCTTGACTTCGGCCAGCGGCACACCGAGCTCGCGCGCGAACTTGCGCACCGAAGGCGAGGCGTGCGGCAACTGGGCGGTGGGCGTGGCGGGCTCATGCGCGGGCACAGCGGCTGCAGGTGCAGGCGCGGCCACAGCAGCTGGCGCGGGCGCACTCGCGGCTGGCGCTGCGGCAACCGCAGCAGCCGGGGCCGGGGCCGCCGCCGCTGCGGGTGCGCCAGCGGCGGCTTCCAGCACCAGCAACACGTCGCCCACATTGATCTTGTCGGCCAGCTTGACCTTGAGTTCCTTGACCACGCCGGCATGGCTGGACGGAATCTCCATCGAGGCCTTGTCGGACTCGACCGTCACGAGCGACTGCTCGGCCTTGACGGTGTCGCCGACCTTGACCAGCACCTCGATCACGACCACATCCTTGAAGTCGCCGATGTCGGGCACACGTACTTCAACGCTGCCGCCGGCAGCCGCAGGTGCCGGGGCCGCTACTGATTTTGTAGCTGCCTGCTCAGGCGCAGCAGGGGCTGCAGCCTGTTTTGGTCGCGAATCCGGAGCCGGAGCTGGGGCCGCTGCAGCATCGCCAGTTTCCAGCACCAGCACAATGGACCCTTGCTTTACCTTGTCGCCGAGCTTGACCTTCAGTTCCTTCACAACGCCGGCCTGGCTGGACGGAATTTCCATCGAGGCCTTGTCGCTTTCGACAGTGAGCAGGCTTTGCTCGGCCTGGATGGTGTCGCCGGGTTTGACCAGCAGTTCGATGACGGTGACCTCGTCGAAGTCGCCGATGTCGGGAATGGTGATGTCTGCCAATGCCATGTTCTTGTCTCCGGTCGCCGTGCTCAGGCGTAAAGCGGGTTGATCTTGTCGGTGTTGATGCCGTATTTTTTGATGGCCTCGGAGACTTTGGCGGCCGGCACGCTGCCGTCGTCGGCAAGCGCCTTCAGCGCGGCGACCACGATGTAATGGCGGTTGATCTCGAAGTGCTCGCGCAGCTTGCTGCGGAAGTCGCTGCGGCCAAAACCGTCGGTGCCCAGCACCCGGTAGGTGCGACCCTTGGGAATGAAAGGACGGATCTGCTCGGCGTAAGCCTTCATGTAGTCGGTGGAAGCGACCACCGGGCCGGCGCTGCCCTGCAGTTGCTGCGCGACGAACGACACACGCGGCGTGTCTTCCGGATGCAGCAGGTTCCAGCGGTCGGCGTCCTGGCCGTCGCGCGTCAGTTCGTTGAAGCTCGGGCAGCTCCACACGCCGGCGGCCACACCCCAGTCCTTCTCCAGCAACTCCTGGGCGGCGATGCTTTCGCGCAGGATGGTGCCGCTGCCCAGCAGCTGGACGGTCGGCGCCTTGGCGGCCAGGGCCGGCGCCTGTTTGCACAGGTACATGCCCTTGATGATCTGCTCTTCGGTGCCGGGCTGCAGGCCGGGCATCGCGTAGTTTTCATTGAGCAGCGTCAGGTAGAAATAGACATTGTCCTGGCGCTCGACCATGCGTTTGAGTCCGTGGTGCAGGATCACGCCGACTTCGTGCGCAAAGGTCGGGTCGTAGGAAATGCAGTTCGGAATGGTGCCGGCCAGGATGTGGCTGTGGCCGTCTTCGTGCTGCAGGCCTTCGCCGTTGAGCGTGGTGCGGCCGGAGGTGCCGCCCAGCAGGAAACCGCGCGCCTGCATGTCGCCGGCCGCCCAGGCCAGGTCGCCGACACGCTGGAAGCCGAACATCGAGTAGTACACGTAGAACGGGATCATGATCCGGTTGTTGGTGCTGTAGGAAGTGGCCGCCGCGATCCAGCTGCTCATGCCGCCGGCCTCGTTGATGCCTTCCTGCAGGATCTGGCCCTTCTTGTCTTCCTTGTAATACATCACCTGGTCTTTATCGACCGGGGTGTATTG